>CACMCJ010000026.1 GCA_902612235.1 uncultured Pelagibacteraceae bacterium | reverse complement strand
AAGTTAAATGGCCAAGAAAAAAAATGATTATTTCAAAGAAAGATAAGAAACTATTTTCTTTTGATTCTTTTTGTAAAAATTTTAAAAGCCTCTAATTAATAAATTCTGAAATATCTTTAAACACAATTGGCATGACTTTAAATTTCGTGTTCTTTTGAAACCAAAAAGACATATATCTTTCTGCTAGAAAACCATAAATTCTTTTTAAACCATATCCTTCAAGTTGGAAACCGAATTCTTTTTCACATCTTTCTAACCAAGGAAAAACAGCATGGTAATATTTACTAAGAGTCTTCTTTGATTTGCAAATAAACATATTATGAGGATTAAAAGAAACTGAATTATCTAAAAATTCTTTAAAATCTTTTTGATCAGATTTATCTAACAAATCAAGTGCTTTTGATAAATTTCCTTTGCCATGCATCATATCAAAATGAAATTTTAAATTTCTTTTATTTTTATCAAAAAATAAACTTGGCTTCTTAATCATTGTTGTAAAATTTCTTTTTAAAAATTTTGAAAATCTAAATTGATTAACAAAAATAGGTTCTCCTAATATACTCTCAAATTGCTCGTACTCACTCGGTATATCTTTTAACAAGATATTTTCAAATTCATTAAGATTATTTAAATTTTTTTTTGTATAGTTTTTAATCCAAAATTTTCTGTATTGGCAAAACCCAATCCAATTTTCATTCAATTCGTTTAAGTAATTTTTCCACAACCAATAATGAAAGGTATATTCACCATAGAAGGGATTTTTTTTAGATATATTATTGTTAGTGTTATCTCTGAAGAAATCTTTTGAATGAATGTTTGGGCCTAAACCAACAGGTTTATACCCTATACTTTTAATTAATTCTAAATGATTTTCGTTCATTGTGATGCAGAACATGCTTAATTTAGTCATAAAAATTTATTTGGTAGCGAGGGGCGGATTCGAACCGCCGACCCCAGGCTTATGAGTCCTGTGCTCTAACCAACTGAGCTACCTCGCCTTGTTAAAATTGTATTATTATAGGATAAATCCAAAAATGACAAATTTAATTTAAATTGTCTACTGCAAGACAATATTTAGAAAATCTTATTTTTTGAAACGGAAAAGATTTAACTAAATCGTCATAATTTTTTGTAATCGAGGTTTTTAGTTCTACAATAAAATTGTTATCGTAATGGCATTTATTGGTTTTAAAATTTTGGTAAGTGATATTTTTATCAATTGAAATTCTTACATCTTCAAGAATAGCATATTCTCTCTCATAACTTACAAAAAAATTTGGGATACACGTTCCATAATTTTTATCTAAGACTCCATTTTTTTTATAAAAATTAAATTCTTGTCTATCTATTATTTTCCTCGTTTTATATCTACCTTCCACAGAGGAAGTTTTAATTTCTAAATAATATTTTTGATCTTCAGTGCCTGGATAGTATCTTACTCTAATTTTTTTTCTAGGGACTGAACCCTCAATAGAATCTTTATACATATCGAGATTAATATTATCGAAATATAAGCTTTTGATTATTCTTGGTGTGTGTAATTTCTTTGCAGTTTTTTTTGTTAAATATTCTTTAAACTGTAGTAAGTTTTCTGGTTTAAAATATAATTTTTCTTCAATCCTGAAACTCATCTCAAATAATTTTATAGTTTATTAAGTTCTTTAATTAATGAATACTTATCAAAAGTTGTTTTATTAGTTAAATAATTACATTTCATTTTATTTACTTTAATAATTCCTCCATTAAACTCTTGTTTTTTTTTGTAAGCACTTAAACATATGCCTACTTGATTAAAATTGACTTTATCTAACTCTACTACTGAACTATCTTTAGAAGCAACGCCTATTAAGGCTGAATTAGTATTAATACTATTTAAAAAAAGTTTAGATTTTTCTCCAACAGATAAAGCTTTGTCGCCGCAATTACTCAAATTCAATTTATTAATTTCGTAGTGTCCATACGAAAAGTCTACACAATCATTATTTGCAGAATCAATATTAATATTATTTATTTTTATTTTTGAAAAATCTACATCAAGTGCATCACTTAACGAATTATCTATTTTAATATTATTGATTAATCCAGTCGTATTTATAAAATTTATAGTATCTTCACAAGTTGAATTTGAAGCTTTTAAGTCAATATTTTCTATTTCAATATTTATAAATGATATACATCCTGTTAAACCAGTTTCATTAATGGGAAAATCTTTTGCTATTTTTTTTCTTGAATTGCTGTCTTGAACACCTAAACCAATATATTCAACTTTTACATTTTTTAACTTTCCTTCAATAAAAAAAACTTTTGCTCCACTAATATTTTGTTTAATATTTATTTTATTATTTAATTTATCAAATTTTAATTCAATACCATCTTCAAAAAAAATATTTACGTCCTCATAACTTAAGTAATTGTAATTGTTATATTCGGATAAACTCTTAAAATCAAAGTTACTTCCTAAAAATTGAAGAAAAGTATTTTCTTCTTTAAGCTCTCCTTCGAGTAGATTGGACAATTCCTGGGGAGAAAGATCAATTTCATAACATTGCTCCAGAAAAATTTCACATTTCTGGAGTTTATTAATATCTAAATTGTGTTTTATAAGAAATGTGTTTGGGTGTTGATCTTT
>CACMCJ010000025.1 GCA_902612235.1 uncultured Pelagibacteraceae bacterium | reverse complement strand
TTTTTTTTTATATAAGCTTGGTTTTATTTTATTAATAATATGCTCATTTCGTGCGGCTAAGTATAGTAGAGTATCAGTATATTTTCCAAACTTTTCTTTATTTGACTTTCCCTTTTTAAAATAATCATCTAGTATTAATCTTCTAATTAATTCTCCACCTTTAGTTCCACCAGGTTCTCTAGTTAAAATAGAATTAATACCTTTTTTTTTTAGATTTCGATGAAGTTTTTTAGATTGATATGATTTACCACACCCTTCAACACCTTCAAACACAATAAAAAAAGATTTCTTTTTAAACATCTCCCCAAATCAAATAGTTTAGAGAAGTTATTAAACTTTTGAAAAAGTTTACTTTTGATATTTTCTCAGAGGAATAGAGGGGCAAAGTTTTAATGACTTTATCTTTATTTTGAATTTTTAATTCCGCAATTTTTTGATCTTTTCTTATCGGTGCTTTTATAGGACCTTTATACTCTAAAGAAACTTTTAAATTTCTTACATCTTTTTTATTAGTTGTTAAGTAATAATCTTCTTTAGAAACTGCAATAACTTTATTTTTATTTCCTAACCAAGTATCTAATTCAAATGTAGTAATATCTTTTTTTGCTATTTCATAAGTATTTGTGTTTCTAAATCCCCAATTTAATAATTTAAGGGACTCGGTGCTTCTGAATTTTTTTGAAGGAAATCCTGATCCTACTGCTATTATTCTTCTTTGATCTTTTATCATGGAACTGGCAAGAGAGTACTGTTCAACTGCTAAATATCCTGTTTTAATTCCGTCAACACCAATTCTTTTGTACAATAAAGGATTTCTATTACCTTGTTTAATTGGATCGCCACCAGTTCTATCCCATGTAAATGTCTTTTCTTTGTACCACTCGTAAAAAATTGGATAATTTAGAATCAGATATTTTGACATTAAGGCTATATCTCTAACTGTAGAATAATTATCTGGATCATTAATTCCTGAAGAATTAGAAAAATTTGTTGAAGACATTCCTATTTCAGCAGCTTTTTCGTTCATCATTTCTGCAAATACTTCTTCTGAACCTGCTATTCCTTCAGCTAAAGCTACACAAGCATCGTTACCAGAAGCAATAATTATACCTAGTAACAAATTTTCTACAGTAACTTCATCGTTAACCATTATAAACATTGAAGAATATCCGCTTTGTGAAAGTCTCCAAGCATTATTTGAAACTATAAATTTATCATCAAGTGATAGTCTTCCTTTTTTGATTAAATCAAAGGCTATTATTGTTGTCATAATTTTTGTCATTGATGCAGGATATATTTGAATATCTGCCTCATACTCATATAAAACTTTATCCGAATGATAGTCCATGACTATTGCGGTTCTAGCATTTATTTTAGGCTCAGCAAATGAATGCGAAAAAAGTTTTAAAAATATCAAAGTTAATACTAAAAAAAATTTATTCATTTATACTTATATTTAGTTCTTCAAATCCAAATTTCTTAAAGAGAATGTAATCATTTTTCATTAAATTAATAGAGTTATAAGGACCAGCTAACATAGTAGTTTTATTCAATATTTTTGACCTAATTAGTAATTTTTTAACATCAAAATTTGGTAATTCCTTAGTGATTCTCTTTTTTAAGAGTAAAGCTGCATCGTTAGAGTAAAATTCAGCAATAATAATATAAAATTTTTTTTTAGAGGTCTTTTTTATTAATTTAGTTTCTTTTGAGATGTTATCTATTTTTACAGATTGTATTGGAGCATTATTATGAATTTTTTTTTCTTCTTTAAAGATCTTAGTTTTTTTTGCCACAAAAGATTGATTTTTTTTGAGCTCTATAATTTCAACGTATGGAAGATCTAGATTGAGGTTAATTTCTTCTGCTACCGGTTTTGTCATAATTATTTTATAAAAATCAGGATATTGAAATTTTTTGTTGTTCTTAAGAATAATTGAATCATTTGTTTTTAGATTAATGATCTTAATGAGAGTTCCTGGTCTTAATCTATTATGAGCAATTTGTAAAAAATTATTATCTAATTTTCTTTTGACTGTTTTATTGATAAAATCTTCATCTTTGTAAATAAGAGCAAAGCCTTTCGAGCTAAATGGCTTTTTTGTATTTTGAGCGCTATAATTAGTCGCACAAGCAGTAAATATAATAAAAATAATTAAAAGGTTATATTTCATTTTTAAAGTTATCTTTCAAAGTACATACTGCTAAAGCAAATCTTAAAGATCTATTCCAATTTAATATTTTTTCATAGTTGCTAAAAACAAGATATGCTGGCTTATAAGTTTTTGCTCCTGGAATTATATCTTTATCGGGGGTAATTATTGCACCGACTAAGTTATAATCAATATTTAATTTATCGTAATTTTTAATATAATTTTTAAAGAATTTAATTCTTTTTTTATTTTTCAAGTTTCTTGCAGAAGAATTTAAATATTTTTTTGGAATTTTGTTGTCAAGTGCAATTTTAGTAAAACAAGGCGTATTTTTTTTCCATCCTATTTTGTTTAAATAATTTGCAGCCGATGCAAAAGAATCTGGAATATTTTTTAGCTCAATCTTCCTATTTTCATTATAATCAACTGCATAGTTTCTTATTGTTCTAGGCATAAATTGAAAATTTCCAAAAGCTCCAGCCCAAGATCCATATAAAATATCTTTTCTAATTGTTCCTTTATCAATTAATTTTAATAAAATGATTAATTCTTTAGTAAAAAACTCACTTCTTCTTTTGTCATAACTTAAGGTCGCAAGTGATGATATTATATCCATTTTTCCCAAATAATTTCCAAAATTAGTT
>CACMCJ010000024.1 GCA_902612235.1 uncultured Pelagibacteraceae bacterium | reverse complement strand
TTCCGATAATTGGAATAGAAGTAAAAGGTGCGAAAAGATGGTTGGATTTTTACCTATTTAGATTACAACCAATCGAGCTTTTAAAACCTTTTTTTATTTTGTTTACCGTAAAAATAATAACATTTGATAAAATCAAAAATACTCAAACAAGATATTTATTTAGTTTTTTTTTACTAGCTTCAGTTATTATTCTTTTAATAGATCAGCCAGATTTAGGACAATCTATATTATTAATAGGTAGTTGGATTGCCACTGTATTTGTTTCAGGAGTTAGTTTGCTTTATATAACAAGTTTTTTTGTAATTTTTATTTTGTTAATTGGCGCCTTTTTATTATTAATGCCGCAGAAATTTGGTTATATCATAAATCGTTTAATTACTTTTTTTGATCCAACTAAAGGAGATAATTTTCAATCGTCTAAAGCTTTAGATGCTATTAAACAAGGAGGTCTCAAGGGACAAGGGATGGGAGAAGGTATCTTAAAGGATAGTGTGCCTGAAGCTCATACTGATTATATTATCGCTATAATTTCCGAAGAGTATGGTTCAATAATTTCAATTATAATAATTTCGATTTTTTTATACATTTCTTTCAGAATAATTAAAAAATGTGTTGAAAAAAATGATGAATTTTTAAAGCTTTCATTATGCGGCTTGTCATCACTGCTTATCTTCCAAACTTTTATTCATGTTGGAGTTAATACAACGTTATTACCTACAACAGGTATGACATTACCTTTTTTAAGTTATGGTGGATCTTCATTAATTGGGAGCGCAGTGTTGGCTGGTATTATATTAAATTATACAAAAATTAAATTAGATATAAATGAGCAATAAGTATAATAAGAAAATATTTATAGCAACCGGCGGCACCGGCGGTCATATTTTTCCCGCTTACAGTTTAGCAAAACATTTTTTAGAAAAAGATATTAATGTAGAAATAATTTCAGATAAAAGAGGTCTACGATATTTAAGAGATATTGAGGACGTCAAAATTATTAAAATTGGGTCTTCTACTATTTTTCAGAAAAATATTCTTAAATCGTTAAGCTCAATTTTTTTAATTCTCTTTTCATTTTTTAAATCAATTTTTTATTTAGTTTTTAATAGGCCAAATTTAATATTTGGTATGGGTGGATATTCCTCGTTTACTGTTTGTATTGCATCTAAAATTCTTAATATTCCATTTATAATCTATGAAAATAATTTGCATATTGGAAAAACAAATAAATATTTATTACCGTTTGCTAAAAAAATTTTAGTTTCTAATAAGGAGCTATCGGGAGTACCAAAAAAATACAATGGTAAAGTTATTCAAATAGGAAATATAATTCGTAAGGAAATTATTAATCATAGTAAAAATGTTAGTCTCGATACAATCGATAAAAAACTTTCAATATTAATTTTAGGAGGTAGTCAGGCTGCTAAAGTCTTTGCCGAAGTGCTTCCATATATTTTTCAAGAATGTAAAAATTCAGGAATATCTTTTAAACTTTATCAGCAATGTTTACCAGAGCAGAACGATTTTCTGAACAAATTCTATAATAAAATCAATATTCAATTCGAAATTTTTAATTATTCAAAAAATATTTTAGATTATTTTTCAAAAGCAAATTTAGCTATAACCCGTTCAGGTTCATCGATGCTTGCAGAATTAATTAATGTAAAAATTCCCTTTATTTCTGTTCCTCTTCCATCCGCAGCAGATAATCATCAGTATAAAAACGCCATTTTTTACGAAAAAAAACAGTTTTGCTATTTAATTGAGGAAAAAGATTTAAAAAATAATTTATTTAAACTGATTAAAAAAATTAATAATGATAAATCGTTACTCAAAAATATGATTCTAAAGCAACAGCAATTTTCCGATAAATTAGTTTATGAAAGAATCGATGAACAATTAGTTGGTTTGATATGAAAAATATTAGAATTGGTCAAAAAGAAATAATTCATTTTATTGGTATTGGTGGAATCGGGATGAGTGGTTTAGCCCAAGTAATGAAAAATATGAGATTTAGCATTCAAGGTAGTGACCAAAAAAAAAATAAAAGTATATCTGACTGTAATAAACTAGGTATTAAAGTTTTTATTGGTCACAAAAAAAAAAATGTAAGTAATGCAACAATTATTGTAAAATCTTCAGCAATCAAAGATACTAATATTGAGATTAAAACAGCAAAAATTAAAAGAATTCCAATCTATTCAAGAGCCGAAGTTCTAGCTAATGTTGTTTCTTTAAAAAAAAATATAATAATTACAGGATCACATGGTAAAACCACGACAACTTCTTTAGTTGCAAAAATTTTATCTGATCAAAAATTGGATCCAACCATAATTAATGGAGGAGTTATCAATTCATTTAACAGTAATGCAAAACTAGGTAAAGGAGACTGGGCAATTTTAGAGGCTGATGAGTCTGATGGAAGTTTTTTAAAACTTCCAATAAATTACTCAATAGTCACAAACATAGACTTTGAGCATCTAGATTATTACAAGAATTACAATAATTTAGAAAAAGCATTTATAAGATTTATCAACAAAACGCCCCCAATAGGAAAATCACTAATTTGCATTGACAATAAAAATATTAGAAAAATTTTAAAAAAGATAAAAAATAAGAATATTTTCTCATATGGGTTAAGTAAAAAGGCTGACTATAGGGTTTCTAATGTAAGATACTATCCAACCCATACATTGTTTAATCTTAACTTTAAAAATTCAAAAAACAAAAAAATTGAAATAAAAAATATCAATTTAAAGTTGATCGGAGAACATAATGTTTTAAATGCTTCTGCGGCAATAGCAGTGTGTATCAATTTAGGTGTAAAAATAAATGTAATTAAAAAGACTCTAAAAAGTTTTTCTGGGGTTCAAAGGAGAATGACAAAAATTTTTACTAAATCAAATACCGATTTTTTTGATGATTACGCACATCACCCTACTGAGATTGCTTCAATTTTGAGTGGAGTTGAAAAGGCTTATTTGAACAGAAAGATTATAACTGTATTTGAACCTCATCGATATTCCAGAGTTAAGTCACTTAAAAAATCTTTTTCTAAAGCGTTTACAAAATCAGATTTAGTTTTAGT
>CACMCJ010000023.1 GCA_902612235.1 uncultured Pelagibacteraceae bacterium | reverse complement strand
CCTGAAATGGAAAAGAAACTTAAATATTCTAATATTTTATTTTTACTAATTCTGTTTCCAAAATTTACAATAAATGATAGAGAAATCAAAACAATGCTTGCGATGATAACAAGAAATAATGTATTTAAATTTAAGCCTATTATATCTATATCATTAAAATATTTTGGAAATTTTATTGTCCAATAGATCATTTGTGCTGTAGGAAATACAAAGCTTAAAAAAAATAAAATGGCACAAAAGATAAAAATTAAATAACCCATTTTTTTGTTAAGTTTAATTTTAGGTATTTTATTAAATCCTTGAGAATTAAAGTGATATTTTGCTCCACCTCGTGAATAATTTTCAATAATAAAAATGATTAAAACAATCAATAATAGAAAAAATGACAATTGATTAGCTGTATTTAAATCATCAAATGCTAACCAAGAATTGTAAATTGCAGTAGTCAATGTTTGAACGCTAAAAAACGAAACTGTTCCAAAATCAGCCATACACTCCATCGCTACTAAAGATAGACCAGCAATTATTGCGGGTCGAGCTGACGGTAATATAACCTTAAAAAAACTCTCTCTAGCTGATAACCCTAAATTTTTACTTACTTCAATTAAATTATTCGATTGATGAAAAAACGAAGCTCTAGTTAAAACATAAACATATCCAAATAATGAAAAAGACATTGATAGAATAGCTCCGACCATTCCATCAAATTTAGGTATATATTTATTATAATTATTCTCTCCAAATAAGAATGTTAAAATTGAGAATAACGTTCCAAAATTTTCAAAAAAAGCAGTCATTGAATATGCGTAAATATAGGCAGGAACTGCAAACGAAAGTATTAAGGCCCATTTGAAAAATTCAGCACCAGGAAATTTGTAAAATGAAACAAAATAAGCTGACGAAACACCAAACAAAAAAGTCAAAATTAACACCCCAAGTAAAATTACTAATGATTGGCTTATATAAGAAAATAAAAAAGTATTAGTTAATAATTCATAATATCCACTTGTAGTGCCAAAAAAACTTACAAAAACTGTTAAAATTGGAAGAACAATTATTGTTGTTAATATGAGAGAAGTTAAAAACCAGTAATTTATTTTAAACATAAAAAGAACCTCTAATTAAAGCGGCTTTGATTTTACTAAGCATGCATTTTAAACTAGAGGTTATATTGACGTCAAACCTTTAATCTTTTTTATTAAACATTGAAGAAACTATAACTTTAATTTCCTCAATTTTTAAATCTGAAACTTTTCTGCTAGAAATTCTTTGTTTCATCTTATTTGCTTCATTTAAACAAGGCGAACAACCAGTTTTTAACTTATTTAAATTTATTTCTTTTTTGACTGCTCGCCTCATATAATTAACAACTTATTTATTTCCAACCAGCAGCTGTCATTACCTCTAATGCATCTGCTTGCCTTTTTCCATAACTCACAACTTTAGTATTTAGATCCTGTTTAAAATCTAAACCC
The DNA here is from genome assembly GCA_902612235.1 of uncultured Pelagibacteraceae bacterium. GTDB lineage: Bacteria > Pseudomonadota > Alphaproteobacteria > Pelagibacterales > Pelagibacteraceae > Pelagilacustribacter. Next base: position 1,906 of record CACMCJ010000023.1, on the reverse strand, counting down.
ATATTCACTACAAGTGGATGTGGTGAAACTCCTGCAATCATAGGATATTCAAAAGTATTATTTACTATGTGATTTTGCGCTTCTTCACTAAGTAGAAATTCTACTAATTTTATTGCATTAGCTTTATTTGGAGCACCTTTTACAAGGCCTGCTCCACTTATATTCATATGTGTGCCTCTCCCATCCTGGTTTGGAAAGAAAGGTTTAACTTTTTTTGCTGCCGCTTGTTGTTCAGGGCCTTTTTTTCCTGATAACATTAAAGCTAAATAATAGGTATTAGCTACCGCGATATCTGCTTCTCCAGCTGCTACTGCAAGAATTTGAGCTCTGTCATTTCCTTTAGGAGATCTAGCCATATTTTTAACCATTCCCTCAGACCATTTAGATACTTTTCCTTTACCATTATTTTTTATTAATGAAGCAACTAAAGATTGGTTATAAATATTATTGGAAGCTCTAATAACTAGTCTTCCTTGCCATTTAGGATCAGCTAAACTCTCGTAAGTTAATCCAGTAAGTTCAGCGCCAGATACTCTTTCAGGTGCAAAATAAACTATTCTCGCTCTTTTAGCGATACCTACCCATTTTGATGTCCTAAAATTTTTTGGTACGGCTGCTTTAATAGCTGCAGAATTTAACCCAGCCTGTAACATTCCTTTAGCGTCAAATGCTCCTAACCTTCCTGCATCAGCAGTTATATAAAGATCTGCCTTGCTGTCAGCGCCTTCTTCTATTATTCTTTTTTCTAATGCCCCTGATTTTCCTGACACAACATTTACTTTAATCCCAGTTTTAGCTGTAAATTTTTCATAAAGTTGAACATCAGAGTCATAATGTCTTGCGCTAAATATGTTAACTTCATTTGCAAACAAATTCTCCGCAAATAAGACTAAGCATAGAAAGCCAATTGTTCTGATTTTTCTCATTTTCCCTCGTTTATTGATAATGATAATCATTTACAGTATTATGAGAATGATTATCATTAGCATAAATGACGCAGGCATTTTTGGCTATTTAGCATGTTGATAACTTGAAACAAATAAGGTTTAAGTAAGAATGCTTCAAATTAATCCTAAAAAATTCAAAAATATTCAAAATAAAACTATCCCTTCACCACTAAGACCTAAATTTAGAAATAAAGCTGAGTCTAATATCTATTTTCTTTCTAAAAGAAAATATCATGGCGAAAAAAGAGATTTACTAATCAAAAAAATAAAAATAACAATTTCAATTATAGCTATTTGTTTTGGTGTATATTTTTTATCAAATTAAATTATTTTTGATCTAACTGAACCAATTTTATTAATTTTTCCAACATAAGTACCCTTGCTGAGAATTGGCACAACACCCACTGAGGAACCAGTAAAAATAAAAAAATCTTTGTTATGTTTAATTTTATCTTTTCTCAATTTATTTAACACAAAGCATAAAGAATTGAGTGGATTTACATAAACTGTATTTGTATTCCCAATAACAGTTTGTTTAAGTTTCAAATTAGTAATAGTTGTTTTCAAATTAGCTACATTATTATTATTAAATTTCTTTTTAGAGCCTAAAATAAACTTTACATTTGCACCAAAATCTGAACATAAGTCCCCTAAACTTTTTATACCTTTTTTTCTTTGTCTGTAACCTACAACTTCAATACAAGGTAGAATATAAGAAATGAATTTTTTTACATTTTTTTTAGAAATTTTTTTATTAAAATTAAAGAAGTCTTTTTTAATTAAATAACATACCTCTAATTCAATGCCCAAAGTATATTTATTAATCTTAACAGATTTATTATTTTTAAGAACATTATGTTTGTAAACGCTAGCGTAAAATGGTTCCTTTTCTCTCAATTTTTTAAGCACAGGAATTGCTGTTCCAGCTGCTTTAAAACCTGCTATCGGTTTATTAATTT
>CACMCJ010000022.1 GCA_902612235.1 uncultured Pelagibacteraceae bacterium | reverse complement strand
AAAACAAAAGGCAGTATTATTATACCCACTAGAACCTTTACTAAAAAGGATTTAGATAATTTTCCTATTGAAGTTGCCATTTTAATAATTTATTAACTGTTAAAATTATACACCTATAGATCAAAATTTATACTAAGGCAAATAATGAAATTTTTTATTGGAAATTGGAAAATGTTTGGTGTTCCAAAATCTATCAATATACTGCATAAAATTAATTTTTTTATCTCAAAAGATAAAAATAGAAATAAATATAGAGCGATTATTACACCTCCGTATACTTTAATAGAGTCTTACTCAAAGTATTTCAGAAGAAAAAAAATAATTATTGGATCTCAAAATTGCTATAAAAAAGATCCATTTTCGTCCAACACTGCTGCAGTTAGTCCTTACATGATTAGGAAAGTGGGCGCGACCTACACTATAATAGGTCACTCTGACAATAGAGCAGAAGGTGACAGTAATACTGATTTGAAATCAAAAGTTGAACTTGCACTCAAAAATAAATTAAAAATTATTTATTGCATAGGAGAAAATAAAACTCAAAAGATTAACAAAAAAACTTTCACTGTTTTAAAAAATCAAATAGTCAAAGTTTTGAACCGTAAGTTAAAATCAAATAATATAATAATTGCCTACGAACCTATTTGGTCAATTGGAACTGGTAAAATTCCCAATAATAAAGATTTATTGAAAACTGCTATTTTCATAAAAAAAGTTGTAAAAAAAGTTTTTGGGAAAACTCTCCCTGTCATTTATGGAGGATCTGTTGATGAGAACAACGTTAAGATGTTTAAAGAAATAAAAGAAATTGATGGTTTTTTAATTGGAGGAGCATCAAAATCAGCAAAAAAATTTATTGATATAATAAAGAATTACTATAGATAAGCATTATGGAAAGTTTATTAATTACTATTAATATAATACTTGCGATCATTTTAATAATCGCTGTGCTATTGCAGAAGTCAGAAGGAGGGGCGCTCGGTCTAGGTGTTTCACAAGATAATTTCACGTCAGCTCGATCTGTTGGAAGTTTTCTAACAAAATTTACTTCAATTATTGCAACATTATTTATAATTTGTAGTGTCGCTATAGTCTCAATTTCAAGAGATGAGCTTCGTGAAACACAATCTGTTCTTGAGAAACAAGAAGAGCAGGATTCAAGTCTTCCACAAATACCTCAATCAAAATAAATATATCTCTTTAAGTTTTTAGTATTATAAACTATAATATACTTCCATGGCGCGATACATATTCGTTACTGGCGGCGTGGTTTCATCTTTAGGAAAAGGATTATCCTCAGCTTCATTGGCTTACTTGTTACAATCAAGAGGTTATAAAGTCAGAATTAGAAAATTAGATCCCTATTTAAATGTTGATCCAGGCACAATGAGCCCTTTTCAACATGGAGAAGTTTTTGTCACGGATGATGGTGCAGAGACAGATTTAGACTTAGGACACTATGAAAGGTTTTCAGGAATTTCAGCAAAAAAAACTGATAATATTACAACGGGAAAAATTTATAATGATGTTTTAAAAAAAGAACGTCAGGGAAAATATTTAGGAAAAACTGTTCAGGTAATTCCACACATCACAAATAGAATTAAAGAGTTTATTAAAAATGATGTTACGAATGAGGATTTTGTTATTTGCGAAATTGGAGGAACTGTTGGAGATATAGAAAGTTTACCTTTTTTGGAGGCTATAAGACAGTTTTCAAACGAAGAAGGTAAAAAGAATACTTTGTTTATTCATCTTACTCTAGTTCCTTACATGAAAGCCTCTGATGAGATTAAAACAAAACCTACTCAACATTCTGTCAAAGAGCTTAGAAGTATTGGTATTCAGCCAGATATCATAATTTGCAGATCAGAAAGATCTATTCCTTTAGATCAAAGAAAAAAAATTTCCTTGTTTTGCAATGTTTCAATAGAAGATGTAATAGAAACTGTAGATGTTAAAACCATTTATGAGGCACCAATTAGTTTTAATAAAGAAAAATTAGATGAAAGAGTGCTTAATTTTTTCAGAATAAAGTCTAAAAAAAGAGTTAATCTTAAACCCTGGGTTAAAATAACAAATTTAGTTTTAAAGACAAACAATAAAGTAAATATTGCAATAATTGGTAAATATGTAGAGTTAAAAGATGCTTATAAATCTCTTGATGAAGCTCTAACTCATGGTGGAATTGATAATAATTTAAAGGTTAATCTTTTACGAATTGAATCTGATTTTTTAAAGCCAAATGAGGTTAAAAAAAAACTAACTGGTGTTTCAGGAATTTTAATACCAGGAGGTTTTGGTAAAAGAGGAACAGAGGGAAAAATAGCTGCTATTAATTACGCTAGAAAAAATAAAATTCCATTTCTAGGAATTTGTTTTGGTATGCAAATGGCAATTATAGAATTCGCTAGAAATGAATTGAATATAAAAAAAGCAACATCAAGTGAATTCGGTCCATCCAAAGCTTCTGTTGTTGGCTTAATGAGTGAGTGGACTAAAGATGGAAAATTAATGAAAGGAACTGATAAAGATTTAGGAGGAACAATGCGTTTAGGAAGTTACGAGGCTCGACTTAAAAAAGACACAAAGATTAGTAAAATTTATAATTCTTTAAAAATAAAAGAAAGACACCGTCATAGATATGAAGTTAATATTAATTACAAAGATAGTTTTGAGAGAAATGGTATGATATTTTCAGGTTTATCTCCAGATAACAAATTACCAGAAACTATTGAACTAAAAGATCATCCTTGGTTTATTGGAGTTCAATTTCATCCTGAATTTAAATCTAGACCTTTAACACCACATCCATTATTCTCATCTTTTATAAAGGCTGCAAAAAACAATTCGAAAAAATGATAAATCATAAAGTAAAATGTAACAACTTTGAGATAGCAAATAATAAGCCATTCACTTTAATTGCAGGCCCTTGTCAGCTTGAAAATGAAGCTCACGCAATTAAAATTTCTACAGAGTTGAAAAAAATTACTAGTGAACTAAGAATAAACTTAATTTACAAAACATCTTTTGACAAAGCTAACAGAACAAGTTTAGAGGGAAAAAGAGGTTTAGGTTTAGAAAAATCTCTGCCTATATTTGATAAAATTAAGAAACAAGTCGGAGTTCCTATTTTGACTGATATTCATACTATTGAACAATGTGCCTTAGTGGCAAATCATGTAGACGTTCTGCAAATCCCAGCTTTTTTATGTAGACAAACAGATCTTTTAATTGCTGCTGCAAAGACAGGAAAAATAATTAATGTTAAGAAGGGCCAATTTTTAGCTCCTTGGGATATGGCAAACGTGATAAAAAAAATCGAAAATTCTGGAAATAAAAATATCTTAATTACAGAGAGAGGTGCAAGTTTTGGTTATAACACACTTGTTTCAGATATGAGAGCTTTGCCTATTATGTCTAAATTCGGATTTCCTATAGTTTTTGATGCTACTCATTCTGTTCAACAACCTGGAGGAATGGGAGAAAAAAGTGGAGGCCAAAGAGAATTTGTTCCTTACTTAGCGCGTGCAGCGATAGCAGTTGGAGTAAGTGCAATTTTTATAGAAACTCATGAAGATCCTGATAACGCACCGTCAGATGGACCAAACATGGTTCCTTTAAAAGATATAAAAAGTTTATTAAAAAAATTAATCGAAATTGATAAATTAGTAAAA
>CACMCJ010000021.1 GCA_902612235.1 uncultured Pelagibacteraceae bacterium | reverse complement strand
TATTTCTTGGTTTAACTTTTAATTGGGGGATGATAATGGGATACGCAGCTATACAAAACCAGGTTTCTGTTGAGATTTTTACTCTATATTTAGCAGCCATATTTTGGACATTGGGATATGACACTATTTATGGAGCACAAGATATAAAAGACGATGAAATAATTGGAGTTAAATCAACTGCTATCAAATTTAAAAAAAATATAAAATTTTTTGTTAGTTCATGTTATTTTTTAACTTTTTCATTTTTAGGGATTTTGTTTTATGAAAATATCCGTTTTAATTACTCGACTCTTCTAATGACAATGTTTTTTTTGACCTTAATTTTTCAAATTAAAATTTTTAATAAAAAAAACTCTAATAGTTGTTTAAAAGCTTTTAGGCTAAATAATTTGTCTGGACTCTTAATGTTTTTTTCAATCTTAGTAATTTAAAATATGAAATTTGATGAATTAAAATTAATTATAAAAAGACTTTATCAGGAATATATCAAATTCCACCTAAAAATAATTTTTTTATGTTTATTTTTATCAATAATAGTTGCTGCATCTTCTTCTGCAACTGCTTGGTTGCTTGACCCAGCGGTAAAAAAAATTTTTATTGATAAAGATCAAACATTAGCTTGGTTAATCCCACTTGCAATAATCATTGCATTTGCATCGAAAGGATTATCTCTTTATTTTGCACGACTCAATATTTTAAAAGTAGGTAATATTATTGCAGGTGAGTTACAAAAAAAATTAGCTAAATCAATTTTATACTCCGATATCGAAACTTTAGACTCGCGTCATTCTGGAAAATATATATCAAATTTACAATTTGATTGCGGTCAAGTAATGAACTTAGTAAGCACTGGTGTTTTGAATTTAATGAAAGACAGCTTTTCAGTTATTTTTCTAGTTGGCGTAATGTTTTATCAAAATTGGAAACTTGCTTTTTTTGCAATGATTATGATTCCTTTAGCAGGAGGATTAGCAAAAAATTTAGGAAAAAAAATGGGCAAAGCGACTAGGCAAGCTGGTGAGATATCAGAAAAATTTGTGTCATTTTTTGCAGATATTTTTAAGGGCTCAAAAATGATTAGAATTTATCAAAAAGAAGAATCAGAAGAACAGAATGCTAATAATGTAATTACTGAATTAATAGGTAAAAACATTAGAGTTGCAAGTATACTTATTCGAGCTACGCCTATAATGGAAACGCTTACAGGTTTGATGATTGCTGGATTTATTTTTTATTCAGGTAAATTAATTAATTCAGGAGAGCTTGAAGTAAATAATTTTTTTTCTTTTTTAGCTGCAATGATGCTTGCGTATCAACCAATAAGGTCTTTAGCAACAATTAATATGACTGCGTATCAAGGGGCGGCGGCGGCAAAGAGAATATTTGCTGTTACAGATAAACCTATCAAAATCAAGAATGAAATAAATTTACCAGATTTGAAAACTGATCGGTGTGAAATTAAATTTACAAATGTAGATTTTAAGTATGAGAGCATTAAAGAAAAAGCAATTAAGAATATCAGTCTTGAAATTCCTGGAGGTAAAATTACTGCTTTAGTTGGTAAAAGTGGTGCGGGTAAGAGCACTATAATTAATCTAATCCCAAGATTTTATGATCCTCAAAATGGCTTTATTACAATTGATGGACAAGATATTAAAAAGATAAATTTAAAATCTGTAAGAGAAAAAATTTCTTTAGTAAGTCAAGATATTGTCCTCTTTGACGACACAATAAAAGAAAATATAGCGTACGCTAACCCATCTGCATCACAAGAAGATATAGAGGAAGCTTGTAAATTTGCAGCTGCAGATGAATTTATTATGAAGCTTCCAAATACATATGAAAGTATAGTTGGCGAAAATGGTGTGAAACTTTCAGGTGGCCAAAAGCAAAGAATTTCTATCGCAAGAGCGATTCTTAAAAAAGCGCCTATTATACTCTTGGACGAGGCCACATCTTCCTTAGATGCAGAGTCTGAGGAAATAGTTCAAAATGCAGTAAATAATCTAATAAAAGGTAGAACAACAATTGTAATTGCGCACAGACTTTCAACTATTCATAACGCTAATCAAATATTTGTTATAAAAGATGGAAATATAGTTGCATCGGGTAATCACTCAAATCTTATCGAGAGCAGTCGAGATTATAAATCTCTATATAAGAGTCAATTAAAATAAATGCTATTTATTTATAAAAGTTTAATTAATCTTTTATATCCTGTTTTTATAATTATTATATTTTTAAGAACATTTTTCAAAAAAGAAAGCAAAACAAGATATAGAGAGAAATTATTTTCAAGTTCATTTAACGCTAAAAAAAATTTTAAAAAAAAATTAATCTGGTTTCATGTTGCTAGTATCGGAGAATTTAATAGCATAGTACCAATAATAAATAGATTAAATAACAAAAAAATTTATCAAATTTTGATAACCTCAGTAACATTAAGCTCTTCTCATTTAATTTCAGAAAAATTTTCAAATAAAAAAAATATTTTGCATAGATTTTTCCCTTTAGATAAAGATTATTTAGTTAAAGAATTTTTAAAAAAATGGTCACCCGATCTAATTTTTTTTGTAGACTCTGAAATTTGGCCTAATTTTTTGATTGAAATAAAAAATAACAATATTCCTTTAATTCTTTTAAACGGAAGAATAACAAAAAAAACTTTTAAAAGATGGATGTTAATTAAAAGTTTTGCAGTCAAAGTATTTAATTCTTTTAATTTATGTTTTGCCTCAAATAAAGAATCTGAAAAATATCTAAAAAAATTTAAAGCGAAAAGAATCAAGTTTGTGGGTAACTTAAAATTTTCAAATATTATTAATAAAAAAAATATTTTTAATACAAATGAAACGTTTTTAAAAAAAAATAAATTTTGGTGCGCTGCTAGTACACATAGAGGTGAGGAAATTTTTTGTATCAATACACATCTAGAACTTAAGAAAAAGTATAAAAATATAGTAACAATTATTATTCCGAGACATGTAGATAGATCTCGACAAATTTTATCTCTATGTAAAAAAAATAATTTAAATACGCAACTTCTAAATAATAAAGAAAAGATTGATAAGAAAAGTGAAGTAATAATTATTAACTCATTTGGAAATTTGTTAGGATATTATAAATATACAAGTAGTGTCTTTATTGGTAAATCATCTTTGGTTAAATTTAAATCTAATGGAGGACAAAATCCTATCGAAGCAGCGAAATTAGGTTGTAGAGTATATCATGGGCCATATGTCAGCAACTTCTCAGAGATATATAAGTTTTTAAGAAATTATGGAATTTGTAACGAAGTAAAAAGCGAGAAAGAGCTTTCAGCAAAAATATTTTACGATTTTAAGAAAAATAAATTAAACAAAATTAAAATAGTATCCTTCATAAATAAATTAGGAGAAACTATTTTAAAGAAAAGTCTATTAGAAATTAGTAAAGTATATAAAATATGAGAATAAATAAACCTCAGTTTTGGCAAGAAAAATTTAGTCCTTATCCTGTGCTTTTATCACCATTAACATTTTTATATTTTTCTGTATTAAAAGTTAAAAATTTTTTTACAAGACAAACAAAATTTAAAATTCCAATAATTTGTGTTGGTAATATTTACGTTGGTGGAACAGGCAAAACTCCACTAGTTTTAAAAATTGCTCAAGAAATTAATAAAAAATTTAAACCTGTTATTATTAAAAAATTTTACAAGAACCATTTAGATGAGCATGAATTAATTAGAAGTAAATTTAAGAATCTTTATTTAAATTCTGATAGATCAAAAGCGATTACTGAGGCTGAAAAGAAAAAATTTAAGACTGTTATTTTAGATGATGGATTTCAAGATTATTCAATAAAAAAAGACTTGAACATATTATGTTTTAATACAAATCAATTAATTGGGAATGGGTGGATTTTTCCATCTGGCCCATTGAGAGAAAAGTTTGATAACATAAAAAAAGCAAATATAATTGTCATCAATGGAGATAAAAATGACCAATTTGAGGAAAAAATTTTCAATATCTCTAAAAATATAAAAATTTTTTATTCAAAATATAAACCTGTTAATTTAAATAAATTTAAAAACAAAAAAATCTTAGCTTTTGCAGGCATTGGAAATCCAGATAATTTTTTTAACACTTTAATAGAAAATAATTTAGACGTTATTAAAACTTTATCTTACCCTGATCATTATAATTTTAATGAAAGTGAGCTTCAAAAAATAATAAATATGTCAAAAAAAGAAAAACTTGAAATAGTTACTACTGAAAAAGACTATTATAGAATAAGGAAATTTAAAATGAAAAAAATTAAATTTATAAAAGTAAAACTAGAAATTTTTAAAAATGATGACTTTATAAAACAAATTAAAAAAAAATTATGATCAAACTTTTTAAATATTTTATACAAGCTATTATAGTCTATCTTTTTTATTTAATAGCTAAACTAATTGGTCTCTCATTAAGTAGAAAAATTTTTTCTTTTTTATTTAAAAATATTGGCCCTTACTTCAAAGCAAAAGATATAATAGAAAAAAATTTAGTAAGATTTTCAAAAAAAATTTCTAATGATCGAAAGAAAGAAATAATAAAAAATATGTGGTCAAATTACGGAATGACATTTATTGAATATATTTTTTTAAAAAAATTTAGAAATAGTAACTCACATATTGCCATAAAAGGCGAAGAAAATTTAAATAAGATTTTAGAAGAAAGTAAACCTGTCATATTTATTTCAGGGCATTTCGCAAATTTTGAATTGATGTCTATGGAAATTACAA
>CACMCJ010000020.1 GCA_902612235.1 uncultured Pelagibacteraceae bacterium | reverse complement strand
CAATGCCTCTATTTTTGAAAATGATGATTTGGTCAATTTTACAGATAAAAGTTTTTTAAAACACTTAAATATTAATTTGAAGGCACCTGCAATTTTGATAAGAGATTTTGCTAAGAAATTTAAAGGAAAAGGTGGAAACATCATAAATATCATAGATCAAAGAGTTGAAAAGTTGACACCGTTCTTTTTTTCATACACTTTAAGTAAATCAAGTTTAGTAACTTTAACGAAAACTTCAGCTATGAAACTGGCACCAAACATCAGAGTTAATGCTGTTTCTCCTGGTCCAACAATAAAAAATAAACGTCAGTCAGAAAAACATTTTAAGAAACAATGGCAATCAACGATACTAAGAAAAAAAGTAGATACAAAAAATGTAAGTTCTGCTGTAAAGTTTTTAATTAATAATGAGAATATAACTGGTCAAATAATAAATGTGGATAGTGGTCAAAGATTAGCTTGGAAAACGCCAGATATTGTTAATACAAAAGAATGAAAATTTTAAAATTCAAAAATAAACAAAAATTCAAATTTAATAAAAAAGTTATTGTGAAAGATTTGATTTTACTAATTTCGGTTGGCATTCATCAATTTGAAAAACAAAAAAAACAAAAAGTAAAATTTAATTTAGTAATAACAACTGATCCTAATTTAAAATCTGACATTAAATCAATAGTTAATTATGAAAGTGTAATTAACGACATAAAAAAAATTACAGAAAAAAAACATTTCGAGCTTCTTGAAAGTCTTTCTGAAAATATATTTGATGTAATATTCAAAAATAAAAGGATAAAAAAAGTTAAATTACAAATTGAAAAATTAGATATTATTAAAGAAGCAAAATCAGTTGGTATTGAGGTTGTTAAAACAAAAATATAATGAACAGCTTAGAGCAGGGAAAGAAAATTATAAAAGATAAAATACCACTAATTGGTAAAAATCCTGGCGTGTATAAGATGTTAAGTTCAACAGGTGAAATACTTTATATTGGAAAAGCTAAAAATATTCCCAACAGACTTAAAAGTTATGTAACTGAGTCCAATTTGCCGATAAGAACCGAGAGAATGTTATCTCTCACTCACAATCTTGAAACAACGATGACGAGTAATGAAAGTGAGGCTTTGCTCTTAGAGGCAAACTTAATTAAAAAATATAAGCCAAGGTATAATATTCTTCTACGCGATGACAAATCTTTTCCCTATATTTATATCGGCAATAAAGACAAGTGGCCTCAATTAACAAAACTTAGAGGAAAAAAGTCAAAATCTGGATATTATTTTGGACCATTCGCTTCAATAGGTTCAGCAAATTGGACAATCAAAATTCTTCAAAAGATTTTTCAATTAAGAGTCTGTGATGACACTGTTTTTAAAAACAGGGAAAGACCATGCATATTGTATCAAATTAAAAGATGTTCTGCTCCATGCGTTGGGCATATAGAAGAAAAAGATTATTTGTCGACTGTTAATGATGCTATTGATTTTATTTCTGGAAAATCAAGAAGAATTCAAAAAAATTTATCAAAGGAGATGGAAAAAGCAAGTAAGGAGCTTGATTATGAAAAAGCTGCAATCGCTAGGGATAGAATAAAAGCATTAACTCAAATACAAACGTCTCAAAAAATAAATCAAACGAATTTAAATGAAGCAGACGTTATAAGTGTTTATAAAGAAACTGGTAAAACCTGTATTCAAGTATTTTTTTTTAGATCAAAACAAAACTGGGGTAATCAAGCTTTTTATCCCAAGCATGACCCTGATGATACAATAAAAGACATACTTTCCTCTTTTATATCTCAGTTTTACGAAAACAAAACTGTTCCTTCTTTAATAATCACAAATGATGAGATCAACGAAAAGTCATTATTAGAAAAAGCTTTTAGTAATAAGGAAAATAAACAAATAACAATAAAAAAAGCTAAATCTAAAAACGAAGTAAGTATCTCCAGGCTTGCAGAAAAAAATGCTAAGCAAGCTTTAACCCAAAAACTTATTCAGGCTGATACAAATAATAATTTAATTGAAAATTTAGCAACGAAATTTAGATTTGATAATAATATAGATTTAATTGAAGTATACGATAATAGTCATATTCAAGGGTCAGACTCTGTAGGGGCACTAATTTGTTTTGGAAATGAGGGATTTATAAAAAAAAGATATAGAAAATTTAATATAAAAGACCACAAGATACATGGTGATGACTATGGAATGATGAGAGAAGTTTTGTTTAGAAGATTCTCTAAAGCTGTTAAAGAAAAGTCTGGGTCACTCTCTTTGCCAGATTTAATTATGATAGACGGTGGTAAAGGACAATACTCGGTCTCAAGAGAAATTTTAAATGAACTTGGTTTACACGATTTGCCTATTTTAGCCATTGCGAAAGGTAAAAGGAGAAATGCTGGTGAAGAAAAAATTTACCATAATAATAAAGAAATTATTTTAAATAAAAATGATCCTATGCTATTTTTCATACAAAGATTAAGAGACGAAGCACACAGATTTGCTATAAGTTCACATAGAGCAAGAAGAAAGAAAAATCTGAGTAGATCTTTACTTGATCAAATTCAAGGTATCGGACGTCAGAGAAAAAGAGCATTACTTAATCATTTTGGGTCAGCTAAGGCCGTAGAATCAGCAAGTCTTGATGATTTAAAGTCTGTTGAAGGAATTGAAGACAATATTGCAAAGAAAATATATAATTATTTTCACGAATAACAAATGAATTTAAAAATTCCAAATATTTTAACAATTGGTAGAATAATAATAGTACCTATATTTGTTTTAAGTTTTTTTATCCCTGGATTTTTTGGTGATTTAATACCTTTTTTTTTATTTGTTGCTGCAAGTTTTACAGATTTTTTGGATGGTGTTTTAGCGAGATTATTTAAAGAGGAGTCAAAACTAGGAGAATTGCTAGACCCTATAGCAGACAAAATTCTTGTTGCTGCAGCACTTATCCTGCTGGTAATGAATGGTACTATCAAAAATTATGAGGTAATAGCAGCAATTATAATTTTAACGAGAGAAATTTTGATTTCGGGTTTAAGAGAATTTTTAGCAGAAGGAAGTATTAAAATGCCCGTAACAAGCTTATCTAAGCTTAAAACATTTTTGCAGATGCTATCAATCGCAATTTTGCTTACGGGTGAAAGTGGAAATAAATTGATTAATTTCCAAGATTACAATGCCCAAACTATTGGTATTATTCTTTTATGGTTGTCATCTTTCCTTACTCTATATACAGGTTATGATTATATGAGAAAAGGAATTGATCACGCTATCAGTGAAGATAGTAAAGACTAAGCGGCAGATTTTTTTCTTACTAAATTTTGATATGCGTCTGATAATTCAGATATCGTATTACATACCTTAAAATTATAATTTTCGATTTGAGAAACTGGAGTAACCTCTGCTGCAGTTCCGGTTAAAAAACAACCTTCAAATGTTTCCATTTCTTCGGGTTTAATTTTTCTCTCTACAACTTTAATGCCTTTTCCCTTAGCAATTTTAATAACCTCTCTTCTAGTGATTCCATCCAGAAATGAGTCTGGTATAGGTGTGTGAATTTCTCCCGACTTATCTTTAAAAAAAACATTAGCTCCTGTTGCCTCCGCTATATTTCCTTCATGATCAAGCATTAAAGAATCTGTGAACCCTTTTGACTCAGCTTCATGTTTAGATAATGTGCAAATCATATATAAACCAGCTGCCTTGGTATCCCAAGGAATTGAATTTGGATTGGGCCTTCTCCAAGAGGAAATATTTAACTTAATACCTTTGAGTTTTAATTTTGGATCAAAATAAGATCCCCATTCCCAAGTGGCTATTGCCACATGAATTTTATTTTTTTGTGCTGATATTGCCATCATTTCACTTCCTCTCCAAATAACAGGCCTAACATAACCATTTTTTACTTTTTGAATATTAATTATGCTTTTACATGCATCGTTAATTTCTTTTTGACTATAAGGCACTGTAATTCCCATTCTTTTTGCTGAATAAAATAATCTTTGAGTGTGTTCTTCTAATTTAAAAATTTCTCCATCATATACCCTCTCTCCCTCAAAAACACAGCTAGCATAATGAAGTCCGTGATTTAAAATATGAATATTCGCGTCACCCCATTCAACGGTTTTACCGTTAAACCAAATTTTTCCAGTTCTTTTATCGTACGGAATACTTTCCATTTTGAAGTAAATATATAGATTTTTTTGTTACAAAAAAGTATATTTCTTAACAGGATAAGTCAATATAACTTACCATTATGAAAGATTTACTTTATCTTAAAGACGAACAAATTAAAGATTTTATTCAGCTTTTATTTTACGCCTATCGTGAAACTTTTGCTGATCCAAAAGAAATCTTATCAAAAAAATATTTTGGTCCAGCTCATTTAAGATCTTTAAATCTAATTGAAAGATACCCTGGTATTAGCTTGAGTGAGTTAATTTTTAAACTTAAAGTAACAAAACAAAGCCTTAATAGAGTTTTAAGAGATTTAATAAAATCTAAAATGATTAAACAAGTTAAAGATGAACATGATACAAGAAAAAAAAATTTGTATTTAGATAAAGAGGGAAAAGTTTTTTTTGAAACTGTATATAATAAACAAAAAAAAAGAATTTTTAATGCTTTAAAAAATTCTAACTCTGACTCTGTAATAAAATTTAAAGAAGTATTAAAAAAAATTATTAATGGAAAATAAATTTCATATTTTGGTTGTTGATGATGATACCCGTATAAGAGATCTTTTAAAGGAATATCTTAATGAAAATAAGTTTATTGTTTCAACTTCCGAAAATGCTGAAAACGCAAAGTTTAAATTAGAACATTTTAAATTTGATTTGATTGTTTTAGACGTAATGATGCCTGGACAAAATGGATTTGATTTTGCAAAAGAAATCAAAAAA
>CACMCJ010000019.1 GCA_902612235.1 uncultured Pelagibacteraceae bacterium | reverse complement strand
TGGACATTCAGTAAATAAATAAAATTATTTTTTTTGATTTGCAGATTTTTTATCTGAGGCTTGAGATTGTACTTTTGTGATTTTTTTTTCCTCTTTTTTATCAGCAACTTTAATAAATTGTTCAGCATCCTTAATTGTATTTTTTAAAAGATCACAGTAAAGATTTATAGATCTTCTAGCGTCATCATTTCCTGGTATAGGAAAATCAATTCCTGTTGGGTCTGAATTTGTATCTAAAATAGCAATAATTGGAATTCCGAGTTTTTTTGCCTCAGCAACTGCGAGTGACTCCATATTTGTATCAATAATAAAAATTAAATCTGGAGTTTTTTTCATTGATGAAATTCCTCCAAGGGATCTTTGAAGTTTTTCTTTTTCTTTTCCAAATTTTAAAATTTCTTTTTTTGTAAAACCAATATTTTCTTCAGATAGTTGTTCATCAAGTTTTTTAAGACGTTTAATAGAATTTTGTATTGTATTCCAATTTGTTAACATTCCTCCTAACCATCTGTAATTCACAAAAAATTGATTTGTTTCTTTTGCCAAATCACTCACCTGTTCAGATGCTTGTTTTTTAGTTGAAACGATAAGAATTTTCCCTCCGCCTGAAATAGTTTTATGAATTTGAACTAAAGCGTTTTTTAAATATTCGACTGTTTGAGTTAAATCAATTATGTGTATAGAGTTTTTTTCACCAAAAATGTAAGGTTTCATTTTTGGGTTCCATCTTAAAGTTTTGTGCCCTAAATGCACTCCTGCTTCTAGTAATTGTTTTATATCGACTTTTGGTACGTTCATATTTTTTTCCGGTTAATCCACCACAGTTGCTCCATTTAATGGACCGGGAGGGCTTTGCCCTATAAACTGTGTGCGAAGTTAGCTACAAATATAATTAAAAGAGTAAAAAATCAACCTTCTAAACTGTTATTTTTTTGACATATTCCTTATGTTTTAAGGCTTTAAGATGCTTGAAATCAAATTTTCTAGTTTTGAGAAGGTCGTACTGAAATTTTTTATTATTATATTGAACGATAAATTCAATTTTTGTCTGACCTTCTTTTTTAAATATTTCTTTAATTTCATCTATATTAAAATCATCTCTCAATTCAATTGTTACTTTCGAATACGGTCTATTTATCATTTCTTCTAATGCGATTATTTTTTTTACATTTATTCTTCTTTGATTTTCACTTTTATTGAATTTATCTTTTTGCACAGTTAAGATAATCGATTCTGACTCTTTTAATTTTTCTCTATTATCAATTAAAATTTCTGAGAATAAAAAAAGTTCGAACTCTCCCTGTTTATCACTAAGTTTAATAATAGCGAATGGAGTGCCTTTTGCGCTTTTTTTTTCTTGAACTGACATTATAGTGCCAGCGATTAAAGCTTCACCGTTATTGTTTTCAAAAAAATCTCTGTACGAGATAATATTTAACTGATCAAATACCTCGCCATAGTCATTCAAAGGGTGATCCGATATGTAAAATCCTAACGACCTAAATTCCTCTGACAAGAGTTCTTTTTTGCTCCATTTATTCGATTTAGTTAATTTAAATTCATCTTCGATGTTTTTTTCATCAAATAAGCTAGTTTGATTGTTTATTTTGTCTTCATTAATAATTTTAATTTTTTGAATTATTTTTGGAATTGAATTCAATAATTTGCTTCTATCAGAATCAAATTCATCAAATGCTCCTGATTTTGTTAAACCTTCTAATTGTAATTTATTGACATCTTTAATGTTTACTCTACTTATAAAATCCATAAGAGAATTAAATTTTCCATTTTTTTCTCTTTCTAAAACAATATTTGAAATTGCCTCAAATCCTACATTTTTAACAGCGCCCAATCCGTAAAAAATTTTGTTTTTTTCAGCCTTGAATTCAGCAAAGCAATTATTTATTGAAGGTCTAATTATCTTAATTTTTAATCTTTTAAGTTCCTCAATAAACTCTCTTAATTTTGATGTATTTGTCAGTTCTGTTGACATTGTAGCGGCAATGAAATCTTCCTTATAATAAGTTTTTAGATATGCAGTTTGATAAGCAATTAACGCATATGCTGCAGCATGACTTTTGTTAAATCCATATTGAGCGAATGGTTCAATTTTTGTAAAAACAAAATTTGCCATATCTTTTTTAATACCATTTTCTATAGCGCCATTAATAAACCTTTCTTTTTGTTTATCTAATTCAGATTTTTTTTTCTTTCCCATTGCTCTTCTCAAAATATCTGCTTCACCTGCTGTAAAACCTGCAAGAGTTTGTGCTATTTGCATAACCTGTTCTTGATAAATAATTATTCCATAGGTTGGTTTAAGTATTTTCTCTAATTTTGGATGTATGTAATCAGGTTCTTTTGTTCCATTTTTACAATCGTTATAAATTGGAATATTGCTCATTGGCCCTGGACGATATAATGCTACCAAAGCAATAATATCATCAAATCTATTGGGTTTCATTTGTTTAATAGCCTCTCTCATACCTGCACTTTCTAATTGGAATAACCCTGTGGTTTCTCCAGTAGATAGTAGGGAGAAAACTTTTTCATCTTTTTGGTCAATATTTGAAATATCTAAATTAATTTTCTTATTTTTTAATCTTTTTAATGTTTTATCTATGACAGTTAAAGTTTTAAGACCTAATAAATCAAATTTAACTAATCCTGCATTCTCTGATGAATACATATCATATTGTGTTGAAGGTAAAATTAAATTTGAACTATGGTCTACGTATAGAGGAAACTGTTCTGCTAATTTGTCTCCTGCAATAACTACACCAGCCGCATGTGTCGCCATATTTCGGTTAAGACCCTCTAGCTTTAAGGATAGTTCTAAAAGTTTTTTTACTTTAGGGCTATTTTTAACTTCCTCTTTAAATCTTGGTTCTCTGTCGATAGATTCTTGAAGAGTTAAAGGTCTCGAAGGATCAAAAGGTACCATTTTACAAAGTCTATCAACATGTCCATATGATAAACCTAAAACTCTTCCAACATCTCTTAAAGCCATTCTTGCCTTAAGTTTTCCAAAAGTTATTATATGAGCTACCCCATCTTTATACTTACTCTTTAAATATTCAAAAACTTTATCTCTTTTTTCTTCACAAAAATCGATATCAAAATCAGGCATCGATATTCTATCTGGATTTAGAAATCTTTCAAAAATTAAATCGTATTCAATTGGATCAAGATCTGTAATGTCAAGACAATATGCAACTAGAGAACCTGCGCCAGAACCTCTGCCTGGTCCTACGGGTATAGAATTTTTTTTGGCCCACTTAATATAATCAGAAACAATTAAGAAATAACTTGCGTAATCCATAGAATTAATAATGTTAATTTCATGGTTTAATCTATCCTCATAAATTTTTTTTATTTCATTTTCACTTTTTATTTTACTTTTTTGAATTATGAAATTTTTTATTCTATTTTCTAGCCCTTCTTTCGCTTGCCATTGAAGTTCGTTTTCAGGAGAATTGCTTTGAGCATTAGCAATAGACGGCAAAATAGGTTTAGTTTTTTTGGGTTTAAAACTAAACCTTAAATGAAAATTAAAATTATTTTCTAAAGCTTCAGGTATATCTTTATATAATTTTAATAATTCCTCATTTTTTTTCAAAAAATGTTGTCTACTTAATTTAAATCTGTTTTTATCATCCACAAAACTTTTTTCACCTATGCACATCAAAGCATCATGAGCTTCGTACATTTCCTCTTTGATATAAAAAACTTCTTGGGTTGCGATTAAAGGGATACTTAGAGACTTTGAACTATTTAAAACATAATTTTCATAATTTTTTTCGTCATTTTCATTGTGTCTCTGAATTTCAAAATATATTCTTTCATTAAAATATTTTTTAAGTAAAGTTATTGACTCAGAAAAATTTTTTAATTTATTAGCTTGATATAATTTTCCAAAAAAATCCTTGTAATTGCCTGTCAATAAAATTAGATCTTTGTTATTATTTACTATATCTTTAATTTCACAAGCAGGTTCCTCTGTTTCTTTGCTTTTAAGATAACTAAGTGAAGATAATTTAGTTAAACTTTTATATCCTTCCTCAGTTTTTGCATATAATGTAACTTTTCCAATAATATTATGTTCTTTAATATTTAATTGAGTGCCGATAATTGGCTGGGTTCCAACTTTAGAAAGTTTTTCAGAAAATTCTAATGCTCCACATAAGTTGAAGCTATCAGCAAGACCCATGGACTTTATCTTATTTTCTTTACAATACTGTGCTAATTCATCTATTTTAATTGCACCTTCACAAATTGAATATTGAGTGTGGATTTTAATATTGTTAAAATTTTTGTCACTAACGAGCATTTACTCGTTTTATATTACCATCAGAAATAAACAACTTGTAATCAGCCCTGTTAGCAAGTTCTCTATTGTGAGTTGCAAAAATAATTGTTTTTTTTAGTTTTTTTAATTTTAAAAAAAGTGAAAAAATTTCTTTTGAGGTTTTAAAATCTAAATTGCCAGTTGGTTCATCTGCTAATATTATATTAGTTTCAGCTATTAATGCTCTAGCAATAGCTACTCGCTGTTGCTCACCGCCAGAAAGCTCACTAGGAAAATGATTTGATCTATTAAATATTTTTACATCTTTCAAAATTTTCTCTGCTTTTTCCAAAATAACTTTGTTGTTTTCTCCTTTAATTATCAAAGGCATCATAACATTTTCTAACGCCGTAAAATCAGTCAATAAATTATTATCTTGGAATATAATTGAAATACTTTTTCTTCTTAATTCGTCCTTTTCACTGTTTGATAAATCTTTGATTTTCCTACCATTTATTTTAATTTTGCCCTTTGAAGGTTCATCAAGTAATGCTATTAGATGAAGTAAAGAAGACTTTCCAGAGCCTGAGGGGCCTACTAAAGCTACTAAATCTCCCTGTTTAATTTTAAAATTTATATTATCGAAAAGCGTTATAGACCCATTAATGTGGTCAAAACTTTTTTTTAAATCATTTATTTCTAATAAAATTTTATTCATACCTTAAGGCTCTAAATGTGTTCATTTTTGAAATTCTCATCGCTGGCAAATAAGATGCTATAGCTGAAATTACTAAAGATATAACAAAAACTATTAAAATAGAGTTTACATTTATTTCACTGGGTAATTTCTCTAAAAAATAAATGTCAGAAGGAAAAATTTCTAAGTTAAACACTGTTAGTAAAAAAATTCTTATTTTTTCAACATTAACTGAAAATAAA
>CACMCJ010000018.1 GCA_902612235.1 uncultured Pelagibacteraceae bacterium | reverse complement strand
GTAACAAAAAATTAATAAAAATTTTAATCAATGATGATGGACCTGGCTTTCCAGAGGATGTGATAGACATTTTAGGAGAGCCTTATATAAAATCTAGATCATTTGAGGTTAGATCAAATTCCGGAACTGGATTAGGAACTTTTCTTGGTAAAACTCTTTTAGAAAGACAATTTGCTAATTTATCTTTTAAACAAGATAAAGATCTCGGAGGTGCTTCAGTTGTTATAAGTTGGTCGACTTCAAATATTTTATAGAAAAATTTAATATATTATTTTGGCTCTTGTTGAGTAATACAATGTATTGCACCAAAACCCCAAATTAAGTCAGAGCAATCTATAGGGACAATTTTTCTATTCTTAAATTCTTTCTTGAATATATTTATTACTAAATTATCTTTTGCATCATTAAAAATTGGCAATAATACAAATTTATTTGTTATATAAAAGTTAAGATATGATGCCGGCACTCTTATATTATCTATATATATAGGACTGGGCATTGGAATTTTTTTTATTTTCAACTTTGATGATTTAAACTTTATTTTCTTCAAAATTTTAAAGTTTTCATTAAGTTTTTTATAATTTTTATCTTTTTTATTATTTTCGAAAGCTATAAAAATTTTATTATAATTAACAAATCTAGCTATATCGTCTATATGACCATGCGTGTCATCTCCTTCAATACCCTTATTGAGCCATATGGTTTTACTTATCCCAAAGAATTTTTTAAAAATATTGTTATAGTCATTGCGTTTTAAAGAAAAATTTCTTTGTTGAATTTTGCTTAATAAACACTCCTTAGTAGTAAGTAATAAACCTCTACCGTTAACATCGATAGACCCGCCTTCAAGTACAATATATTTTTTTTTGTATTTTGGACTTATAATTTTACTTTTATAGTACTTTTTTATCTTGAAATTTACTCTATCATCATTTTTATAATTTTTATACTTTGCCCAACCATTAAATTTCCAGTTACTCAAAATATTTTTATTTTTTTCGTCTTTTATAAATATTGGGCCAGAGTCTCTCATCCAAACTCTATCAGTTTTACAATAAATAAATTGGATGTTGTTTAATCTTCCATTACATGTTTTTAATTTAGATTTTATTACTTTTCTTGATCCATTATTTCGAATCAAAACTCTTACTTTTTGACAATGAGATATCTTAGAAATAATTTTAGCGAATATATCTGTTATATTTTCAAATCGATTTGGCCAATCTTTTTCATTGTAAGGCCATCCTATTAAAGTAGAATTTTGTTTTTCCCACTCCGCAGGCATTCTGTAGAGTTTATTGGATTTTTTTTTAAGCATCTTTAGGATTTTTTAATAATCCCTTGTAATAATCAATTCGTCTATCTCTAAAAAAGGGCCAATGTCTTCTTGAATTTTCTACTTTTTTAAAATCTATTTCACAAATTAAAATATTTTCTTTTAAATTAGCCTTTTTTACTAAATTACCACTTGGGTCGAATACAACACTATTGCCCCAGAACTCAATTTTCTTAGTTCCTTGTTTTTCAACTCCTACCCTGTTTATTGCTGCAACATATATACCATTTGCTATTGCATGAGATCTTTGAACTGATAACCATGACTCTAGTTGGGATTTGCCAAATTTTTTCTTTTCTTTAGGATGCCACCCAATTGCTGTGGGGTAAAAAATTATTTCAGAACCTTTTAAAGCTGTTAATCTGGCAGCTTCAGGAAACCACTGATCCCAACATATAAGCGTACCTAAATTACCTTGCGAAGTTTTAAAAGATTTAAATCCTAAATCACCCGGCGTGAAATAAAATTTTTCATAAAATTGAGGATCGTCAGGTATATGCATTTTTCTATACTTGCCTAAAATTTTTCCTCTTTCGTTAATTACGATACTACTATTATGATAAAGACCAGATGTTTTTTTTTCAAATAACGAAATAATTAAAATAATCTTTAATTCTCTTGCAACAGAAGAAAACAAATCACTTGAGGGCCCAGGAATTTTTTCAGCATAATTAAAATTTTTATGACTTTCTACCTGACAAAAATATTTTGTTAAAAACAATTCTGGCAAACATACAACTTTGGCACCCCTTTTTGCTGCTAGCTTTATTTTACTGATTGCTTGAATTGTATTTTTTTTTAGATCAGATGTCATTTTCATCTGTATCAATGCTATTTTAGTTTTACTCATTTTAAGTAAATAAATTTTGAAAGTTTCTTTTTTCTCTATTCTGCCAATTTTTGCGATGATAAGCGTCGCTTGCTATTAAAGGTAAAACACTTGTTGCTTCTGCAAATACCATTTGTTCTTTAGTAACATCTACTTTTCCCCAAGAACTAGCTTCCTTCAAAGTTGAACTGCTACATGCACCGTCCCGAGCGTCAGCAACTGTAATTTGTATTGCATATTTATGCATATCAACTTTTTTACCTAATAATTCAGCACATACTACTGTATCTTGAATAAAATTTTTTGGAACGCCCCCTCCAACCATTAGTAATCCAGATTGTTTAGATTGTAACTTTATCTCTGTTAATTCTCTAAATTCTCTGATTGAGTCTATGGTTATATGTTTTTTTGGGTTTTGTTCTTGATGCATCACCAACCCAAATCCAGCTGAACTATCTGTAAATGCTGGACAGAAAATTGGAACATTATTATCAAATGCAGTTTCTATTAATGAGTTTTTCTTTTTTGAATGTTTTTTAAGAAATTTACCTAATTCATAAATAAATTCCCTAGATGTATAGGCCTTAGGCTGCAATGTATTAGCAATATCGCAAATTGCTTTATCGCATGCCTGCAATTCATTTTCGTCAATGTAGGTATCATAAATTCTATCAATGTAATTTTTTCTAAGCTCAGAGTCGTCTTGAAATTGTGAACCCTGGTAATGTTTGAAGCCAATAGCTTCAAAAAAATCCATATCAATAATTGATGCTCCTGTAGCAACTATTGCGTCAACCATGTTGTACTTAACTAAATCCGAGTATAGCTGCATGCACCCCGCGGCAGATGTAGAACCAGCCAATGTTAGGAAAATTGAACAATTCTTGTCTTCTATCATCTCATTATAAATTTTTGACGCTCTGGCTGTATCTCTAGATGTAAATGACATCTTACTCATACTTTCAATTATCTTTCTAGAGTCGAAAGAAGTTATATCAATGTGTTCGACTGGACTGTTTAAATATGATTTTTTATTGTGCCCGATATTTGGACCATTTTTTTTTGTCATTAAGCAACCAAGTAATTAACTTTACTTGAATCTTCATATAAAGACATAATAGGTTTATCATTCAATTCATAAATTTCATTAGAATAAAAACCATTAAATTTTGTTCTAAATGTCAATCCATAAGCACCAAGTTGGCCAAGTTCAATATAATCGCCCTCTTTTATATTATTTGGAAGTAAAAAAGGTCCCTTCATAAAATCTAAGCTATCACACGTAGGTCCAAAAAATTTAAAAGCAGTCAATTTTTTTGAATGAACTCTACCATTAGTTATCATTTTAGATGGCAATACAAAGTTTGGAACGCCTGCATCAAACAAAGACCCATAAGTTCCGTCATTTATGTATAAGTTGTTTTTTTTTCTCAGTAAAACTTTTACAATAGTTGATCCACTTTCAGCTACCATAGCTCTACCAGGTTCACAGATGATTTGCGGTAATTTTTGTAATTTTAATTCTTTCAAAGACTTTTTAATTTCTTCAATGTAATTTTTAAGTGGCTCAGGGTTAAGATCGGGGTAAATAGATGGAAAACCTCCGCCTACATTGATTACGTCAGGAATAATTTTAGTTTTTCTAATTATGTTTCCAATTTCTTTTATACCTTTAGAGTATGAAATTTTGTGCATACATTGAGAGCCAACATGAAAACTAATCCCAAGTTTGTTTGAATTATCTTTGCACAACCTTAATAGACCTAAAGCCTCAGAAGGCAATGCTCCAAATTTTCTTGATAGATCAATTTCTGCATGTTCATTAGAAATAGCAATTCTCAAAAATAAATTTAGATCTTTTGCTTGATTTGTTGCATCTAATATTTTTCTTAACTCGTCTTTATTATCAAGGGCAAAACTTTTTACCCCATAATCGAAATAGGATGAAGATATACTCTCTTTACTTTTTACAGTATGCATAAAAAATAAATTAGCATCTGAACTTATTTTCTTAATTAATTTTATTTCATTTAGAGAGGCTACATCAAAATTTTTAATACCATTAGAGATTATTTGTTTTATTATTCTCTCATTCGGATTTGTTTTTACTGCGTATAATACAGTACCAGGAAAGTGATCCCTAAAAAAACTGGTAGATTTTTTTATTGATTCTGGCCGTATACAGTATACGGGATAATCAGGTTTTAGCTCATTTACTAACTTGTCAACGCTTTCAAATTTTCGCATTTCATGTGTCCCTCGTTTGTTTACACAGAAGGTTTTTAAAAAATTTTAATAAAAAAAACCTTATAGACCGCGTTTAAGGTTTTTTTGACTTTATGTAAAGAAAAAAATGCCATTTTGGTGGGTTGAAATTTAATTACTAATAACTATATACGCATGTATGAAGGGTCAAAAAAATTATCCAGATCAACTAAATCTTTCAGAATTTGCAGACAAGTCTCTGCTTATCCTTGATGATGACGATCCATTGAGAGGCAGGCTGTCTAGAGCTATGGAAAAGAAGGGTTTTCAAGTAAAAGAGGCCAAAAACGTGAGTGAGGGGCTTCAAATCGTAAAAAATAGCCCTCCAACCTTCGCTCTTGTCGACCTTAGATTAGAAGATGGAAATGGCCTAGATGTTGTCAAAGCCTTATCTGAGAATAAAAAAGATGCTAGAATTGTGATGTTAACCGGATACGGGAATCTTCCTACTGCTGTAGCTGCAATTAAGGCAGGTGCTATAGATTATATGGCTAAACCAGTGGATGCAGATGATGTAGAAGCAGCCTTATTAGCTTCTCCCGAATCAAAAGCTAAACCACCTGAAAATCCAATGTCAGCAGATAGAGTGAAATGGGAACATATTCATCGTGTGTTTGAATTATGTAACAGGAACGTTTCAGAAACAGCAAGACGTTTGAAAATGCATAGAAGAACTTTACAAAGAATATTATCTAAAAGATCGCCAAGATAAATTTGATTTATTCATTAAAGTAGCAAATACTGTCAAAATTAATATCTTAAATAACTCAGCTGGTAAAAAGGGCAACGCTCCTAACGCAAATACTTTATTAAATGGTACAAAATTAAGCAACCAAATAAGACCAAAAATATAAATAAATGAAACTGAAAAAGTAAATATCACAAAATTTAAAACAAATTTTACAAGAAAATTATTCTTATTATTTATTTTTAAATATCCTGAAAAAAATACTGCAGGTAAAAAACCTAGAAGATAACCCATAGTGGGTCCTGTAAAATAAATAATTCCTATTCCTTTCTCGGGAGTGCCTGCGAAAACAGGTAAACCTATTATTCCCTCTAATAAATACAACGCAATTGTTGCTAAACCTAATCTCCATCCAAATGTAATACCAATAAGC
>CACMCJ010000017.1 GCA_902612235.1 uncultured Pelagibacteraceae bacterium | reverse complement strand
AAAACTTTCTTTGGAAAATTTTAATTTAACTCATCAAAACGCATGCATGGCAATTGATGAATATAGAAATGAAATTCTTAATAAAAAAGTTTTGGCAAAGAATTTTTTTAATAAGAAATTAAAAATATTACATGTCACAAATTTTAATGAAAGACACAATGGAAGACTTTTTTATAATACCGGTAAAAGATTAAATAATGGTTTTGTTAGATTAAATCATAGTGTTTTGGAATTTAGCGATAGAGATATTGTGAGTTACTATAGAAAAATTAATGATTTAGACGGATCAAAAAGGCTTAATAAAAAATTTATAGAAGTTATAAGCAATTATCTTCCTGATGTAATTGTTTTTGGACATGCTGATTTAATTAAAAGAGATACGATATCCTTTATTAAAAAAACATACCCGAATATTAAATTTTGCCAATGGTTTTTAGATAGAATGGATACTCAATGGATAAAAAACTTAAGTAGATTTAAACATAAATATGATTTGATGGATGCAAACTTTTGTACTAGTGACCCAAGAAGTTTAAAATTTAAAAAAAATAAGCCTATATATTATTTACCTAACCCAGTAGACGAGTCTTTTGAAAAATTAAGAAATTATGAAAATAAGTATTTAAATAATGATATTTTCTTTGCTATGAGTCACGGAGTGCATCGTGGTGTTTTAAAAAAAGGAAAATTTGATGATAGAGAAATATTTATACAAAAATTAAAGAAACTCACACCTAACATTAAATATGATCTTTACGGAATGGATAAAAATCAGCCAATCTGGGCCGATAATTTCATACAAAAAATATCTAAATCAAAAATGGGTTTAAATCTAAGTCAGGGTAAAACTGTAAAATATTATAGTAGTGATAGATTTGCTCAACTTATAGGTAATGGATTATTAGTTCTTGTAGATGAAAAAACAAAGTTTACAGATTTTTTAAACACTAGTGAAATAGTAACTTATAAAAATATTAAAGATCTTGCTAAAAAAATTATGAAGTATAACAAGAATGACTCTTTGAGAAAAAAAATAGCTAAAAAAGGAAGAAACAAATATCACAAGTATTTTAATTCAAAAATTATCGCTGAATATATTTTAAAGAAAACCTTTAATGTCTCTGATAAAAAATATTTATGGGAAAAATAAATGTTCTCAATATTAATACCAACTTATAACAACATTGATTACCTTAAATTGTGTTTAAAAAGTTTAAAGAAAAATTCTACTTTTAATCATGAGATTATTATACACGTTAATGAAGGCTTGGATGGTACGATACAATTTTTAGACAAAAATGGTTATCAGTATACACATAGTAAAATAAACAAAGGTGTATGTTTTGCTTTTAATGAGGCTGCAAAAAAGGTGAAAAATGAATATTTAGTTTTAGCACATGATGATATGTATTTTTGTCCTAATTGGGATAATATTTTCCTAACTGAATTAAAACAATTACCTAAAAATTCTGATTTTTTTCTATCAGGTACAATGGTTCAACCTTTTAAATCATATATAAATTTAAATTGCGGTGATACGATAGATAAATTTGATGAAGAAAAGTTGTTGTTAGAACTCCCCAAAATTAAGTTTAATGATTTTCAAGGTACTCATTGGCAGCCATCTTTAATTCCTTTAAAAACTTGGAATCAAGTAGGAGGGTTTAGTGAAGAATTTAGCCCCGGCCTTGGGTCCGATCCTGATTTCAATATGAAGCTTTGGAATTTAGGTGTTCGTTTATTTAAGGGACTTGGCGAGTGTAGAGTTTATCATTTTTCATCTCTCTCCCTTAGAAAAAAAGTCTGGAATAATGGTGCTAAAACTTTTTTATTAAAATGGGGGATTACAATAAAATTTTTCAAAAAACATTATTTAAGATCAGATCAAATATTTAATGGGATCCTTGAGGAGCCAAAAAAAAATTTTGATTACTATACTGGATTATTCAAATGCAAAATTGCTTATTTCTTTCATTCAATTTTCTCAAAAAAAATTAATTAGTATTTTCTTTTAATGCAGGCAAATTTTATTCTTTGGATATTTTATTTAAGGCATTATTTTTAAATAAATCAGCTTCTTTAATATATCTTCGCACCATATCTACAGATTTATGGCCAGTCATAGCCATAATATTTCTTTCGCTAGCACCATATTCAGCTGTTGTTGTTGCAAAACCTGATCTAAGACTATGACCAGCATATTTTTTTTCATCAAGTCCTGCAATTGATGCATATTTTTTAATAATTAATGCAACATTCTTATCTGATATCGGAAAAATTAAATCATTTCTATTTTCAATCATCCAGTTTTTTAGATGATCAACAGGACAATATTCTACATATTTGAAAGAGGGGATTGCTTTGGTCATTCCTTCTCCTGATTGATCAGATTTAGATTTTTTAACAAATATTTTTACTCCCTCTTTGACAAATTCAACATCATCTTTAGTTATGGCAACTAACTCTGATCTTCTAAATCCCCCGGAGAAACCTACTAGAATTAAAGATTTATCCCTTAGTTTTTTGAATTCACTTACTTTAGAGTTATTTATTACTTTAATAATTTGTTTTAAGTCGTTAAATAATAAGGGTTTTTTTGCTTTTTGATGAACACCAATTTGTCTCTTAATACCTAATAAGTTTTCAACAATTATTGGATGTTTAGTATCTAAATAATGGCCTTTGTATCTGTGCATCACGTTTATAGACGCTAAACGTCTTTTTAATGTACTATATTTAGATTGTTTAGATAAATGCGTTAAATAAAGAGAGACTACCTTTGGGTCAGTGGGCATACTTTTCATTCCATGTTTAGAACAAAATAATGCAAAGTCACTGAAATCTGATTTGTATGCTCGGATAGTGTTTTTGGCTTTTGATAACTTTAGATTGTCTAGAGTCTCCAATTCTAGTTTTTTTATTTCAGTCGTTAAATCATTCATAAATTTCCGATAACCATTAATTATCGGAATTAATATATTATTTATTTTTTTTGTCAAGTGTTTAAATTTAAGGCATGTTTGAGAGTCGAAAAAGATTACTTTTGGATCGTGGACCTAGTTGGCCGGACTATGACAAAGCAAAACCTTTTATGATAAGGTATTATTTGTTATTTAGAAAAAGACCTAAATGGTTTCCATTTAATATTTTCCTTCACAAGATACTTAAAAGCGATCTAGGAGATTTACATGATCATTATTGGTCTTATCTAACTTTGGTGCTTAAAGGTGGGTATTGGGAAACAACGAAAAAAGGTCGATTTTGGCGGGGTCCAGGCTATATAGGTCTTAGAAAGGCCTCAGATACTCACAGTCTAACGATTCCTAAAGGAAAAGCAGCTTGGACGCTCATATTTGTAGGGCCAAATAAGGGTTCTAAGCAATTTGCAAATTTTAACAAATCAAGCCAAAACGAGCGTAAAAATTGAACTTTTTAAAGCCTAAATGATAAAATTTCTCCTTCCTATAGTAATATTTATAGCTGCAGTATATGGAATTTCCTATTTCTGGACCAATTCAAGCACTAAAGGCAAAAAATCGATAGCTTTAAGCTTAATAATAGCCCTTATAATATGTATTTCTTTAATAATTTATCTAATTATTGATTAATGAAGCTAAAGGGCACCAAATTTCAAGTAAAAGTATGGAGATATTTAGTAAAAATACCAGTTGGCAGCATAAAAACCTATTCAGAAGTAGCAAAAGCTATTGGGAAGCCTCTAGCAGTCCGAGCCGTTGCCAATGCGATAGCTAAAAACCCCTATCCTCCCCAAATACCTTGTCATAGGGTTATAAGATCTAATGGATCACTCGGAGGATACTCTGCTAAAGGTGGCCTTAAAACTAAGAAAAAACTTCTAAAAAAGGAAGGTATAATCGTCTAGAATTGTTATTTGACGGGCGATTTAGCTGATCTACCCTTCTACACTATAAAATTTAAAAATTCCCCAGTTGGTTGTACTATACAACATATAATCGAAAAAATTAGGCCCTCTATGGCCGTTTAAACGGTATATTCCCTAATTGCACAGCTTCTAGAAATGTTGATATTTCACACTTTTAATTGAACTAAAATCGTTGATATTGCTAAATAATTTGACTTATTTTTTTAAAAAATTATTTATTTACTCTTTTTTTTCAATAGTTATATGGTTTTTTTTATATTTTAGCCATAAAAGAGTGTTTAAATAACCCTTTATTTTCAATCTTTTTTTAACTTTTTTTATTTATAAGTAAGTTATACTGACCTATATATTAATAATTTACATTAATAAATATGTGTAACTTACTGTATTTATTGAAAATATTTAAGACTATAAAAAACAACTACAGGAACTGTAATTAGGGACATTACAGTGGAGGTAACAATGACACTTGCAACACTATCTACCACTTTTTTTTCTGAATACATTGAACCAACTAAATAAGTCAAAACTGCACTGGGCATAGCAGATTGTATTAATAAAACGCCCGCTGGAAATCCTTCTAAACCAAAAAATCTTATCAAACTAAATCCAATAATTGGACCTAATATAACTCTTACCGCCCCTAATATTGAGGCTTTTGTCCAGGACACAACTTGAAATCGAGATAATGCGATACCTAAAGACATTAGTACTAAAAAAATAGTCGTGTAGGTCAAAAGAAAAGTTGTGTTTTCAATATATCCTGGAACATCCCACTTAAAATATAAAAAGATTACAGAGGCTATAATTGCATATATAGGAACATTTTTAATAAGTATTTCTAGAGAAAAACTTTTTTTAGCTAGTAAAACACCTAAAGTAAAGTGAAGAAGTATTATTACAGAAGCTACAGCTGAGGCAACCCCTAACCCACTAGTTCCATATGCAAAAAGACATATTGGAACGCCCATATTACCAGTGTTTGGAAGGATTAAAGGTGGTAATTCACTAATTATATCTTTTTTAAGTATAAAAAGAAATATCAATCCTACGAAGGCAAAACCACTGATTATTATTAAAGAATAAATAAAATATTCAATAAATATATCTAAAGTAATTCCAGTAGTTGTAATTGTGTAAAAGATCATAGCAGGTGTACCAATATTTCCCGCAAAATTTGTTATAAATTTAGTATCAAATTTTGGATCTTTTTTTCCAAGATAGTATCCTACGCCGATAACAAAGAAAACTGGAAATAATACATCTATGAGTTTTAGATAGAGCTCCATTAAGCTCTTACATCAGATTTTCTAGGTTTTCTCAACTTATTTTTAAAATTTATGGCAGTTTCAAATTCCATTAATCGCTTATGGATTGATCTTAATTCAGTAATTCTTGTCCAATTTTGCAAAAACAATGAAAAGCTCCCTTGAACTTCTCTAAACGCACTTGATGTTTGTATAAGAACACCTAAAGTCATAGCACCTGTAAATAAACCAGGTCCCATAAGTAGATACGGCACAATTATCATAGTTTGATTATACATTATTAGCCATAGGTCAAAATAACCATAATGTAAAAATAACCTATGATAATTAAATTTTATTCCGGTAAATAATTGCAAAATTGTGGGAGCATGAACATAATTTTTTCTATCATCTTCTCCATAAACTAATTCTTTTCTAAATGCTGCTTCTACTTTTTGATTATTATATTCTAAACCTGGAAGTTTAATACCAACTAACCAGCTTATAATAAGACCGCCTAAACTTGCTGTTAAGGATACCCATACTAAAGATCCAGAAATGTCTTTAAAAAAAGGTATGACAACATTAGATGAAAGACCCCACAAAATAGGCAAAAATGCAATTAATAACATTATTGCCCTTACCACTTGGAGGCCTAGACTCTCAACGATTTTAGCAAAATTCATCGCATCCTCTTGGATCCTTTGCGATGCTCCTTCAACTTTTGCATCTACAGCTCTCCAATAGGGCATGTATGAAAATGTCATAGCTTCTCTCCATCTGAAAGCCCATAATCTTGTAAAATAATTTGTGATTGTATAAATAATGACGTATGGAATTGCCAACTTCATAAACAAGATTATTCCATCATAAAATTCGGAAAGTTCTCTTTCTGGTGCTTTTTGTAACAAATCATAGAAACCTTTATACCATTCGTTAATTTTAACATCGATATAAGTTTGAGCTAGCAAGGAAAAAATAATAAAACCAAATCCTCCCCAAGACCATAAAAGCCATTTTTTCTCAGTAAAAAAACTACGCCACATATTTAATTCTTAATAAAGTTATCCGCATATGATTTTATAGTAAATTTTCTCTCTTTAGGTTCAATAACTGTAAAAGATATATTATTATTTCTTGCATAATCTATTGCTTGTTCTTTGGTGCTAAATTTCAAAACAACCTCATCAAGTGTATCAGTTGAACTTTCCCATCCCATTAATGGATTTATTTTAGTATCCTTCGTATAAAATTCTAAAATCCATTTTTTCTGCTTACCTTTACCTGATTGCATTGCTGTTTTTGAGGGGATATAAATTTTAGCTCTTTTCATAATTAAGTAATCGGTAAATCACAAATCTCTGTGTTTAGAAATTTATCGTTTACCTTCATGTTAAATTTCTTGTTATTCTTACAAAACTCGATGTTTATCATTGCTATACCAACAATTTTTTTAAATTTTGGGGAGAATGCAATAGACCTAATCTCTCCTATATTTTGTTTTTTATCGTTAAATATTAAAAAATCATCTAAGTCTAATCTATTAATATCAATTTTCAGTCCCATTAATTTTCTTTTAATACCATCTTTTTTAATTTTTTTTAAACTTTCTCTAGCTAAAAATACAATATTAGAATCTAGATTTACATAATTATCAAATCCACATTCAAAAGGATTATCCGTAATTAACATGTCATTACCATATGACAATAGACCGCCTTCTATCCGTTCAGGATGATTCGGCGCACCAGGTTTTAAGTTATATTTGTCACCTATACTAAAAAAATAATCATATAATTCTAAACCTTTCTCTTTATTATCAACATGGATTTCATATCCACCCTGTTTTGAAAAACCTGACCTAGAAATTAAAAAATTACAATTTTTAAACTTATAAAAATCATATTTAAAAAACCCAAGTTTTTTAATCTCACTACCAAAAACTTCTTCCATAAGTCCGAATGATTTTGGTCCTTGAATAGCTAATGTATCAACGTTTGCCTCAAATATATTTACATTAAGTTTTTTACCAGCTGCTAAACCTTTAGCAAATAATAAAACATCGGA
>CACMCJ010000016.1 GCA_902612235.1 uncultured Pelagibacteraceae bacterium | reverse complement strand
GCCTAGGGCTAGACATTTTTCCTTCTCCATACTCTCCACATGCCATCTCGCCTTTTTCTGGACCTAAAAAGAGGTAGCCATAGTCTAACAGTGTTTTAAGGTTTGATTGAGTAGCTTTATGAAGCCACATTCTTACATTCATTGCAGGTATTAATAAAACATCTTTATTAGAGGCTAGTAAAACTGTTGTTGCTAAATCTTCAGCTTTACCAACAGCTAATTTTGTCATGAAGTTCGCAGTTGTTGGCAAAACAATTATTAAATCAGCCCACCTAGATAAAGCTATATGATCAATTTCAGCCTCTCTATCTTTATCAAATATATCCTCAAATGTTTTATTACCTGTAAGAGTTGTGATTGAAAGAGGCGTTACGAATTCTCCTCCACTTTTTGTAAGGATAGCTTTTAGACTTACATTACTTTTTTTTAACATTCTAATTAGGTCAAGAGATTTATAAGCAGATATTCCTCCACCTATTATCACAAGAATTTTTTTGTTTTTTAAAGTCATATTTAATTAAAATACTATTAAAACTATAATTACAATACCAAAAAACCCAATAACTAAATTGTTTCTAAAATTTTTAAGTTTCATTTGTTCAATTTCTAAATTTTTATTGTTGCCATATACTAAATTTAGCTTTCCTTCGGCCATTAATTGAAGTGCATAACTTGCTTTATCCATCAAATCAGGAAAATCAGGTATTCTTTTAATTATTTCTGAAGATGTATTAATTGCTGTATCTAACGTAGATTTAGGACTTTTAATATCTTTAAGCCAATTTTCTAAAACAGGTTTCGAAACTTCCCAAATATTTGTTTCGGGATAGAGTTTTCTAGCAACTCCCTCAACTACAACCATAGTTTTTTGTAATAATAACAAAGGGGTTTGTGTTGGCATATTAAATTTCTCTGTAATTTCAAATAGTTGAGCTAATAAATTTCCACCAGAAATATCTTTTATAGATTGACCAAAAATTGGTTCTCCGACAGATCTAAGTGCCTGTGCAAATTCCTCTTTCGAAGCATCTTGGGGGACAAGACCTGCCTGAAAATGTACTTCAGCAACTTTTTTATAATCTCTTTGAATAAAACCATAAAGGATTTCAGCTAAATACTTTCTATTATTTTTATCTAATCTTCCCATTATACCAAAGTCTACCGGTACAATATTTCCATTTTTATCTACAAATAAATTTCCCTGGTGCATATCACCATGAAAAAAACCATCTCTAACTGCTTGTTTTAAAAAATGCTGAATTAGATTCTCAGCAAGCTTCTGTAAATCAATCCCAAGATCTTTCAATTTATTTTGCTCACGAATAGAAATTCCCTCTACTTTATCTAAAGTTAATACTTTTTTAGAGGTAAAGTTCCAATAAATTTTTGGTACGTTAAAACCCAAATCACTTTTTGTATTTTCATATAACTCATTAGCTGCAGCTGCCTCAAACCTTAAATCCATTTCAATATTTGTGATTTCTCTTAATAAGTAAACTACTTCAACTAACTTTAATCTTTTTGCTTTTGAAAAGGAATTTTCAATTATGTAAGCAAATAACATTAAAGCGTCCAGTTCCTCATTAAATAATTTTTCTATCTCTGGCCTTAAAATTTTTATAGCAACATCTTTAGTTTCATTCTCATATTTAATTTTTGCAATATGCACCTGAGCAATCGAAGCTGCTGCTATTGGCTTACTAATATCCATGATATTTTTATACTGATTATCTCCAATTTCTTTTCTTATAATTGCTCTTGCTTGATTTGTATCAAACGGAGGAAGGCGATCTTGTAGTTTTTCTAAATTTTTTGCTAATTCTTCACCAATTATGTCAGGCCTTGTTGCTAAAAACTGCCCTAATTTTATAAAAGTTGTTCCCATATTTTCAAGCGCTTCACATAATTTTTCTCCTGGCTTTTTTTGATTATTTAAAATCTTTTTTTCTGAACCAATTGAAATAAAGCTAAAGAATAAGTTTACTGCTGTGGGTAAATTATAAATTTGGTTTATGGTATCAACTGCTCCTGAAGTCGAAAATTTTCTTGCAATTTTAAATAAACGAAAAATCCTTTTAAACATTTTTAAATTTTCCACCCTGAATGTATTGCAGAAATTCCATTAGAAAGATTTCTATACTCTACCTTAGAGAAACCATTATTTTTAATTAGATTAGCTAGTTCTTTCTGAGAGTAAAAATTTTTTATGCTTTCTACCAAATATTCATAAGGCTGAGAATTTCCAATTATGTATTTCCCTATAACAGGAATAATTTTAGAATAATTTTTAT
Source organism: uncultured Pelagibacteraceae bacterium (assembly GCA_902612235.1). Taxonomy (GTDB): domain Bacteria; phylum Pseudomonadota; class Alphaproteobacteria; order Pelagibacterales; family Pelagibacteraceae; genus Pelagilacustribacter. Next base: position 7,878 of record CACMCJ010000016.1, on the reverse strand, counting down.
AAAAAATATCCACAATTTCGTTTTCAACTTTTGAAAACTCTAAACACATAAAGCGCCCTCCGGGTTTAAGAACACGTAGGGCTTCACGCAAAACTTGTTCAATATTAGAAACATTTCTTATACCAAAACTGATGGTATAAAAATCAAAAGAATCGCTTTGAAAAGGAAGTTTTTCCGCACTTGCATTTGTCCATTTAATATTTTTTAAATAATTTAAATTTGATTTACCAGATAGGAACATCTTCTCATTTGGTTCAACACAATCTATTTTGGCAAGATTATTAGTTCTTTCAGAATAAAGTTTCGCAATATCCCCAGTCCCAGCAGCGACATCTATTAGGGTATATTTTTTTTGAGGACCCATCCAATCTAAAAGTTTATTTTTCCAAATACGATGTATACCCAATGACATTAAATCGTTCATTAAATCGTATTTTGCATATACTTTTGAAAATACAGAATTGACTAGCTTAGTTTTATTATGAATACTATTTTTCATTATTAAATTATATGCCAGAATTACCAGAAGTTGAAGTTGTTAAAAAGTCTCTAGAAAAAGAGATTACTAATTTATCAATAAAAAGGGTTAAAATTAAAGATGGTAATTTGCGATATAAAGTTAAAAGACAGGACATTTACAAAATAAAAGGATTAAAAATAAAAAAAATAAAAAGAAGATCAAAGTATCTGCTTATTTTTCTTAGTAATGACTTTATAATTATCGTTCATCTTGGGATGACGGGTAAATTTTTTATAAAGAAAAAAAATAAATCAAAACAGAAAACAAGCTTTTATTATAATTTACAAAATGGACAAGAAGAAAAGCATGATAGACTTATTTTTTATTTAAGCAAAGAAACAAAATTAATATATAATGATGTTAGAAAATTTGGTTTTATAACTTTATGCTCAAAACGAAAAGTTTTTGAAAACAAACATATAAAAAAACTAGGCCCAGAACCTTTTGATCGAAATTTTAATTTAGATTATTTTGTTAAATATATAAATGGAAAAAAAAGGGTTATTAAAGATTTGTTAATGGACCAAAAATTTGTTTCAGGTTTAGGAAATATTTATGTAAATGAAATTCTCTTTTTTAGCAATATTAATCCAAAAAGAAAAATTAGTAATTTAAAAGAATTTGAGTTACTTCAAATTATTAAGAATATCAAAAAAGTTCTAAAAAAAGCCATCTTATTTGGTGGGTCAACGATAAAAGACTTTAAAAGTAGTAGTGGAAAATTAGGTGAATTCCAGCAACACTTTAAAGTTTATGGAAAAAAAGGGCATCAATGTTCTAATCTAGATTGCAAAGGTAAGGTAAAAAAAATCACAATTTCAAATAGGTCAAGTTTTTTTTGCTCGATATGTCAAAAATAATAAAGTTGACCATGATATTACTGCGATATATATAAGTTAAAAATTATGCCAAATACAAAATCAGCCATTAGAAGAGTTAGAAGAGTGAGAAAGCAAACTCAAACTAACAGAATAAGGAAAAGTAAGTATAAACACGCTTTAAAACAGATGGATTTATTAACAAAATCTAAAGATAAAACAAAAGCTAAAAAATATTTTTCTAAATTTCAATCAATTCTAATGCAGGTTGCTAAAACCGGGGCCATAAACAAAAAAACAGCGGCAAGAAAAATCTCAAGAGTTTCAAAAAAATTAAAATAAAATTATCAATTTAAAGTTGATAAATTTTCTTAAACAAAACTATATGTAGTTAGTTAATTTTCTTTTAACAAAATATAGTTTTACTTGCTGAGTTGTAGAAAAAAATAAATTTTTTTTCTCCTTGAACGCTAGTCTTACAACCTAATTGAATTTATTTTTCATTACAACCTGTAGCTAGTTGCAAAAGTTTTGCAAAAAATGTTTAAAGGAATCTCTTTACGAATTAATTACATGGACAAAAATAATAACAAAAAACTTAATGTTTATATCTCTGAAGAGGAAAAAACATTAAATTGGGAGGACATTCAAAATTCCTTTAAAAAAATGTTTGGCAACGAAATTTACACAAGCTGGTTGCAAAAAATATCACTTATCAAAGAGTACAATGATTATTTGATTTTAGGTGTTCCAACAAGATTTTTTAGAGATTGGATTGTCTCAAGGTATTTAGATAAAATTCTCGAACAAGTCAAAAGCTTTAAATTGAGCTTAAATAGAATTGAGTTCAAAATAATTGAAGAAAATAGGAACACTCAAGAATTAACAAAAATAGAAGAATTAAGTAAAATTACTGAAATTAAAGACTCAATATTAAATTATAATAGACTAAATCCTAATTTAAGTTTCGACAACTTCATATTAGGCAAGAGTAATGAGGTTGCTCTATCTTATTCAAAAAGAGTATGCGAACATTTATCTAGATATAACCCATTGTACATTTGTGGAGGTGTAGGACTGGGAAAAACTCACCTTTTAAATGCAATTGGATTAAATTTGCAATCAGAAAATAATGTAATGTTTATTTCAGCAGAAAGATTTATGTACCATTTTATAAAATCTATTAAAAAAAATGATATGGTAAATTTCAAAGATTTTTTTAGAAAATCATCCGTATTTATAATTGACGATATACAATTCATAAGGGGCAAAGAGAGTTTACAAGAGGAATTTTTTCATACATTTAATAGTTTAATGGATAAAGGTTCACAAATAATAATATCCGCAGATAGGACACCTATGAAACTTGATAGAGTTCAAGAAAGAATAAAATCACGACTTGCTGGCGGTTTGGTAGTTGATATTGAAGTTCCCGATTTAGAATTAAAGACTAAAATTATCAAGAAAAAAATTTTAGAAATTCAAAATCAATTTAAAGAAAATATAAATTTAAGTGATAATGTAATTGAATACATTGCAAATGAAAGTAAAACCAATATTAGGGAATTAATTGGTATTTTAAATAGAGTCATAGCTTTTAGCAGAGTGCATAATAAGATCTTAACAACCGCAGACTGCAAGAATATTTTAAAAGATGTGTTCAGCCAAATTAGGGTAATCACTGTTGATAAAATACAAAATATTGTTTCAAATTATTTTAATATTCCACTAAACGATATGCTTTCTCAAAGAAGATCTAGACCTCTGGCAAGACCGAGACAAATAGCTATGTATCTTGCAAAAAAAATGACAACTAGATCGTTGCCTGAAATTGGTAGAAGATTCGCAAATCGAGACCATACTACAGTAATTCATGCAGTTAAGACTATTACAAGATTAATCGAACAAGATGACGAAATGAAAAAAAACATTGGTCAATTAAAAAATCTTTTATTAGAAAACCAAAATTAATGCAGTTTATTATAAAGAGAGATGTTTTATTAAAATCTTTAAATTTCGTTCAGGGTGTGGTTGAAAAAAAAAATACACTACCAATACTTTCTAATGTACTTTTACAGGCTCAAAATAATAAGTTAACTATTATTGCAACTGATTTAGATATTATTTTTCATGAAAAGATAGGTGAAGTAAAAATTTTAAAAGAAGGAAGTTCGACTACTTCTGCAGCTATTCTTTACGATATTTTAAGAAAAATATCTCCAAATTCTGATCTAAATTTTGACCTAAAATCTGAAAACAAACTGAGTCTTAAGAGTGATAATTCAAATTTCAATTTGTTATGTCTTCCAATCGATAATTTTCCAACATTTCCAGATGAATTTGAATCTTCGGAAATAGCTTTAAATAATAACAAATTTCTAAAACTGTTAAATAAAACTAAAATCGCAATTTCAAATGATGATACACGTCATTATTTAAATGGTGTCTTTCTTCATCTTACAGAAGCACACGGAAAAAGATGTTTACTGGGGTAAAGAAACAGTTCCATTAGCTGTAAACAGATATGGAGATCCACAAGATCGTTCCTCTCTAGAGGCTCCATTAGCAGCGTCTCATTTTCAATTAGTATATGTTAATCCAGAGGGAGTAGAAGGAAAACCAGATCCAGTCAGAACTGCCATGGATGTTAGAGAAACTTTTGGGCGAATGGGTATGAACGACGTGGAAACAGCTGCGTTAACTGTAGGTGGTCATTCAATAGGAAGAGCGCATGGTAATGGCGATCCTACAAATTTAGGACCAGAGCCAGCGGGAGCAGATATTAAAGAACAAGGTTTTGGATGGGTTCAAAAAAATGGTGGTACGGGTGTAAATCAAATTACATCAGGTCTTGAGGGTGCTTGGACAACTAATCCAGATAAATGGGATCATCAATATTTAGACCTTTTGTTAAATTATGAGTGGGAAAGCAAAAAAAGTCCAGCAGGCGCTTGGCAGTGGGAACCAATCAATCTTGAAGAAGAAAAGAAACCAGTTGATTTAGGCGATCCAACAAAGAAAGCCAGATTAATGTTCACTGATGCTGATATGGCCATGGCAATGGATCCAGAATATAGAAAAATTTCAGAGAAATTTTATAAAGATCCAAAATTCTTTGAAGACTCATTTGCGAGAGCTTGGTTTAAGTTAACGCACAGAACGATGGGAAATAAGGCAAACTATATAGGCCCTTGGGCACCTAAGGAAGATCTTCTTTGGCAAGGTAATGTTCAACCTTCTAAAAAGAAATTTAACGTAGAAAAAGTTAAAAAAATGATTGTAGCAAGTAAATTGAGCAATAAAGATTTAATAATTACTGCTTGGGATAGTGCTAGAACATACAGAAGAACAGATAAAAGAGGTGGTGCAAACGGAGCAAGAATTAGATTAAATCCAATGAAAAATTGGGAAGCAAATGAACCAAAAAGACTTTCAAAAGTACTAAAAGTTTTAGAAAATATTGCAAAGAAAACAGGCGCGTCTATTGCTGATACAATTATCCTCGCAGGAAGTGTTGGTTTAGAAAAAGCAATCAAAAAAGGTGGCTTTAAAGTTAAAGTTCCATTTCATCCAGGTAGAGGTGACTCGACACAAGCACAAACGGAAAATAGAAATTTCAAATGGTTAGAGCCCTTACATGATGGATTTAGAAACTTCGTAAAATCAGATTATTCTGTAATGCCAGAGGAACTTTTACTAGAGCGCGCATCTTTGATGGGTTTAACCGCACAAGAAATGACATGCTTAGTTGGAGGTATGAGAGTTTTGGGAACAAACCATGAGTCAGCAAAAAATAAAGGTGTGTTTACAGAAAAAGTGGGTTCTTTAACAAATGATTTCTTTTTAAATTTAGTTGATATGAAATATATATGGAAACCTACAGGTAAGAATTCCTACGATATTATCGATCGTAAAACTAATAAAGTAAAGTATACAGCATCCAGAGCAGATTTAGTATTTGGTTCTAATTCAATATTACGATCATATGCTGAGGTTTACGCTCAAGACGACAATAAGGAAAAATTTGTAAAAGATTTCGTCGCCATTTGGACTAAGATTATGAATGCTGACAGGATAGAGTCAAGAAAGTTGAATTAACATGATAGAACTTACATCAGGAATTTTTAACTCTGCAAAATCTATATACAATAATAACAAAGGTTCAATTTTAAGAACAATAGTTTATACAATTGGTCACTTTGCTATTGCTATTACTGTTTTAATGCTAATAGCGGATGTGTCTTTCATGGTGGCATTAACCGATGCTATTGTAGAACCACTAGCGAATGCAGTGTGGTATTTCTTACTGGATAAATTTTGGGCTTCAAAAGTAGCAAACAAAATTAGAAATTAAAGCAATCCCCACAACTTATCTTTTTTAATCCAGCCTTTATATTCTCCAGTCTTGACTTTACACCAATTATTTTTACACTTTTTTACGAGACACAGTCTTCCTGTTTCTAATATAACTAGTGGTTTGGAATATATAGTAAGGTTATTAAACATTATTGCTTCACCATTAATTACAATTGCAGCTTTTTTTTTTGAAAGTTGAGAGATGTGTATCCATCCTGTATTATTCTCATGATCTTTAATTTTTCTGAAATTATCTGACCTATCTTGTATTAACACTGGTAAATATTTTTTTTTATAAAAGATTTTTACTGGATATTCTTTTGAAGGTCCTTGTCGTAAATTTACTTTATCATAACGTAATGTTAAAAAATATTCATCATAGGCAAAGCTATTATTTTCAAATAAGAAAGTTGCTATAATTAGAAAAAAAAAAATTCTTAACATTTATTAAGGCATTTTGGGTTAATAGAAATTTTAATTTTTCTAAATTCAGATTTAAGGGCATTGAATATTATCATATTACCATTTAAATCAGATTTACTATTTAAAATTGTTTTTAAAACCTCATTCGCTTGCAGGGAACCCATAATTCCTGCTACAGGCGAGAATATGCCGTCATCTTGGCAATTGTTTAATATGTTCGGCTGTATAGGCATAAAACATCTATAACAAGGACCTTTTTTTTTAAAATTAAATTTCATTAATTGTCCATCAAATTTGCTTATCGCAGACGATATCAAAATTCTTTTACCTTTTTTACAAAAGTCATTTATTAAATATCTTGTTTGGAAGTTATCCGTTCCATCACATATAATTTCAAATTTTTTAAATATTTTACTTATATTTTTTGAAGTAAGTCTCTTCTTAAAAGAAAATATTTTGATTTTCCTATTTATTTTAGAAATCACTTTTTTCGCTTGGTCTACTTTAAATTTTCCAACATCACTTGGAGAAAAAAGTGTTTGTCTGTTTAGATTTGAAATTTCAACTTTATCGTAATCTACAATACCAATTTTTCCAACACCAGAAGCAGCTAAATAAGTGAGTAGAGGACATCCTAACCCGCCTAAACCAATAATTAATACTTTTGCAGAGAATATTTTTTTTTGACCTGAAAGCCCAATTTTTTTTAAGATTATTTGTTTTTCGAATCTTTTAAATTGACTCAAATTTATTTTCATTATTTTAATTATTTTTCCCCAGTAGATCCAAAACCGCCTGAACCACGCAAAGTTTTGTTTAAGTCATTAACCTCATGAAGTTTTGCTTGAACTACCGGACAAATTACCATTTGAGCTATTCGAAGTTTATTTTCTATTTTAAAAGACTCCTTGCCTAAATTAATTAATATAACTTTTATTTCACCTCGATAATCTGCATCAATTGTTCCTGGAGTATTTAGTACAGTTATTTTTTGTTTTGCTGCCAACCCAGATCTTGGTCTGATTTGTATCTCAAAACCTTTTGGAATGGATACAGCTAAACCAGTAGGAATAACTGCAGTTTTACCTGGTTCAATGAATATCTCATTATCAATATTTGCAGCCAAATCCATCCCTGAAGACCCACTAGTTTCATATTTTGGCAATGGAACATCTTTAGATAATTTCTTAATTAATATTTTTGTCATTTATCAAAAGTTTATCTAATATTTTTTTAGCTATTGCGTTTGCAATAAAACTTTTTTTGTTTCTTGGTAAAATTTCTATTTTCCCATTTTTATCAATTATAAAAACTTTATTATAATCAGAATTGAAACCCGAGTTTTTGCTCGAAACATCGTTAGCCACTATTAAATCGCAATATTTTTCTGCTATTTTTTTTCTAGAGTTTTCAATAACATTTTCAGTTTCTGCAGAAAAACCGACTACCACTCTAGGTCTATACTTATTATTTTTGCCTATATATTCTAATATGTCAGGGTTTTTTTCTAATTCTAAATATTTCATATTTTTTTTACTTTTTTTTAATTTATTTTTACTTTTGTAAACTGGCTTAAAATCAGAAACAGCTGCTGCACATACAGCAATGTCTACAGGCAAAGATTTTTTGACCTCTTTTATCATATCAGAGGCAGATATAATTTTTTTTATTCTTAAATTTTTTGATGAAATAAGATTTGATGGACCTGCAATAAGTTTTGTTTTAACACCTATTTTTTTTAGTGCCAAAGCAATCTCATAT
>CACMCJ010000015.1 GCA_902612235.1 uncultured Pelagibacteraceae bacterium | reverse complement strand
TTTCAACGTTTTTATATGTTTTTATTCCCTCATCAATTGGAACATCTACCACTCTTCTATCTTTCCATGCAACCATACGATCAAATTTTTTTTGATTTAATAGATCTACCGCATATACGCCGAATGCACTTGCTAAAATTCTATCACTTGCTGTTGGTGGTGCCCCTCTCTGAACGTGTCCTAGACTAGTAACACGACATTCTATGTCGGTTCTTTTCATTAGTTGTTCAGCAATGTAATCACCTATTCCGCCTAATCGTTTTTCTCCATCCATATATTTATGTAAAACTCTAGATCCATCTTCTTTCTTTACTGCCTCGGCAACTATTATTAAAGAATGTTGAATGTCGTATTTTTTCATTTCATTTAGTTTCTTAATTATACCTTTTATCGAATAATTTATCTCTGGAATTAATATGATATCTGCTCCTCCTGCAATTCCTGCATTAAGTGCTATATGTCCAGCATCTCGTCCCATCACCTCCAGTATCATAGATCTTCGATGACTCGCAGCTGTTGACTGTAAATTATCCAAAGCTTGTGTAGCAACATCTACAGCAGTATGAAAACCAATAGAACTTTCAGTAGCTCCAACATCATTATCAATTGTCTTTGGGATTGCTACTATTTTCATATCTCCAATTTTTGCCAGTCTTTTTAATATTTGCATGCTCCCATCTCCACCAATTATTATTAATCCGTCTAATTTCATTTGATGGTAGCCCTCAATAATTTCTTTTGATTTATCGATATATTCACCTTCTTTTGTTGGAAATTTAAATGGGTTTCCTTTATTTGTAGAACCTAAAAATGTTCCACCTTGTCTTAACAAATAGCCCTCGAAAGTCTTGTGTGTAAGTTGGATTGCTGCAACTGGTCTATGCATTAATCCTGCTGTTCCGTCTTTTATTCCATATACTTCCATGTTGTATTTATTTTTAGCTCTAAAAAAAATAGACCTTATGGCTGCATTTAATCCTCCACAATCGCCTCCACTAGTTAATATTCCAATTTTTTTATTACTCATTTATAAAATTATTCTTTAATATTTTTTTTTTAGAGAAGTGGTGTTATAACATAAAAATCTTTTAATGGAAAAAAAAGCAAAAATTATAGCTACTTTAGGACCTGCAATTTTCAGTGAATCAAAGTTAAAAAAGCTCATAGAATTAGGTGTTGATGCATTCCGTATAAATTTCAGCCATAATACTCAAGGAATAACAAAAATAGTTTCTACAATAAGAAAAATTGAGAAAAAAAAAGGAAAAAAAATCTCATTAATCGCTGATCTTCAAGGAGTAAAATTAAGAATAGGAAAAGTTATAAATGAACACCAAAAAATAAAATTCAACCAGAGTTTTATTTTTGATAATAAAAAAAAACCAGGGACAAATATGAGAGTTTTTTTTCCATATCCTAAAATTTTAAAGAAATTAAAAAAAGGTAACAAAATATTAATTGATGATGGAAAATACTTGTTTATTGTTGTCGGAAAATTTAAAAACAAAGTTGTCACAAAGTGTCAAAGTCACAATTGTGTTTTAAAAAGTAATAAAAGTTTTCATATTCCTAATTTTGATATACCATTTGATAAATTAACACTTAAAGATAAAAAAGATATTAAAACTGCCAATAAACTTGGGTGTAATTGGATTGCTCTTTCATACTTGCAGAATGAGAAATTGATTTTAGAAGCACGAAAATTAATTAAAAAAGATGTTGGCATTATCTCTAAAATTGAAAATAAGCACGCACTTAAAAATATTAAAAAAATTATACAATTAACAGATGCTATTATGATTGCTCGCGGAGATTTAGCTATTGATATAGGTCATAGTGAAGTTCCAAAGGTCCAGTTAAGTTTAATAAAAAAATGTTCTCAATTTTCTAAATCAGTAATAGTAGCTACCCAAATGCTTGAAAGTATGATTGAAAATAATACAGCTACACGTGCAGAAATAAATGATATAGCCACAGCTATTTTTCAAGGCGCCGATACAGTAATGCTGTCTGCTGAAGCTGCTATTGGAAAATTTCCAATTCAAGCAGTCTCAACTATGGTAAAAACAATTATTTCAACAGAAAAATATAAAAGAGAGCATATTGAAGATTTTAAAAATTCTATAATTGCAAATAAAGATCCAGTTAAGTCTATTCTACTTTCTGTAAAAGATATTGCTTATAACCCAGATGTTAAAGCCATTATTGTTTTTTCTAATTCAGGTAAATCTGCAAAATTGGTATCCGCAATGAGACCAGCAGCTAAGATAGTAACAATTTCACCAAATATTAATATTAGTAGACAGGTATCCTTGCTTTGGGGTGTCCATTCAATAAATAGCCGTGATGCAAATGGTTGGAAGGATATGATGTCTATTTCCAAAGAAATTATTAAAAAATTAAAATTTATTAAAAAAAACGATTTCGTAGTAATAACTGCTGGTTTACCTTTTGGTAAAGCTGGAATGACAAATATGATTAGACTTTATAAAGTAGGTACATAATGGAAAATAACTACAGTATCGAAGAAATTCTTAACGCCGTAGATGATTTACAATCGTTTAAACGCCAAAAAATCCAAAAAAAAAATTTTAAGACAGCCAATAAATTAGATAATCAAGACATACCTAAAGATGCATTAAGAATAATCGAAGAAGCAGAAAAATCAAAAAATTAAATTAATTTGGCAATCTGAATTGCTGTATCACACATTCTATTAGAAAAACCCCATTCATTGTCATACCAAGAAAGCACTCTACTAAACTTGCCTTTAATGACTTGAGTTTGTGTCAAATCAAAAATAGAGCTATGTGGATTATGATTAAAATCTTTTGAAACTAAAGGTTTTTTATTTACATCTAAAATTCCCTTCAATTCACCTTTTGAAGCTAGTATCATAGACTCATTAATACTTTCTGGAGTAGCTTCTTTTTCGGTAACTAAGGTCAAATCAATTAAAGATACATTTGGAGTAGGAACTCTAATGGCAGTCCCATCCAATTTCCCTTTTAAAGTTGGTAGGACTAAACTCATAGCCTTAGCTGCTCCGGTAGAGGTAGGTATCATTGCTCCCTCGGTAGAACGAGCTCTTCTTAAATCTTTGTGTAAAGTATCTAAAAGTTTTTGATCACCAGTATAACTATGTATTGTTGTCATGTAGCCGTAATTTATTCCAAATGTTTTATCTAGCACCATTGCTACTGGAGCTAGGCAATTAGTTGTACAAGATCCATTTGAAATAATATTATGTTCTTTTTTTAGTTCTTTGCTATTCACCCCTTGGACAATGGTGAAGTCTACCTCCTTGCCTGGTGCTGAGATAATCACCTTTTTAGCGCCAGCTTTTAAATGTTTTTGTGCTAAAGCTTTATCTAGAAAAATACCTGTGCATTCCAAAACTACATCGGCTCCAATTTTACCCCATGGTATATTTGACGGGTCTTTTTCAGCGAATACTTTAATATTGTGATTTAAAATTTTAAAACCATCTGTAGATGTTTCAATCTCTTCATTGATAGTTCCGTGAGTACTATCATATTTAATTAAATGCGCGTTAGTATCAATAGAGCCTAAATCATTTATTGCCACTACATTAATCTTATTTTTATAATTTTCTAAAATTGCTCGAAGAATTAATCTACCAATTCTTCCAAAACCATTAATTCCAATATTTATCATATTATTAAAAATTTAGTATTACTTAATCTATTTTGTCTTTATAATCAAATGGTAATAATTATTGATTAATAATAATATCAAAAATTAAATCTTGAATAATAGGACCAGGTAAATATTTTTTTACTGTTCCACTACAGAATACGTTAATTTTTTTTGATTTATGTTTAATGAATTTCCTTATTGGGATATTATTAATTCTTAAATTTGCAATATGGTTTGATAAATAATATCTTATCTTGCTTGAATTCATTTTTAAAAGCTCTTCACAATTAATTTCATGTTTATTTACTGAATTTGAAAATTTTTGTAAAATAAAACTATTATTAATAACTTTATAAGTTTTAGATTTTTTGAATAATAACTTTTCAATGATTTCTACTAAAGGCATTGGAATATAATAATTGGATTTTTGATTAATAAGAAAATTCAAGACATAACTGCATTTACCATCATCGAAAGATATAATGTCATTTCTGTCTACCCATCCTGAGTCATATAACAATTTTATTAAACTTAGATTTCCTATGCATAATGATAATTGGTTTGTAAAAACAGAATTACTTTCGGTTACAATCTCAATGTTTTTTTTATTTAGTATAATTCGATTAATTTTCTTTTTGATGAGTTTTTTATCAAAAAAAGAGTTATCAACCCTAAAAATTTCATTTTTGCTATTAAATAAACACTGAGTGTTGGAAAATTTTGAATGTTCATGAAATATTTTTCTAACCAAAAATATTTTTTTATTAAACAATTTTTTATATTTTCCTGATTTTAAAAATTTATTATGTCTTTTCAGATTTATATAACCACCCCAAATATTTGTGTTTCCTCCAAAAAAATCATATTCATAAAAGTTTTTACTTCTTAATATTTGATCTTTGTCGCTTGTAAATATTTGAGGTTTTCTTGAACTATTTTTATAAACAACTAATGCACTTATGCCCGATCCAACAATGAGATTATTAAATTTGTTCATTTAAAATTTTTTAAATCTATATCTAATTATTTCAGAAAAATTAGGATATGAATTATATTTTGATTTTTCATTAAATTTATACTTATTATCCTTAATTTTATCATAGTTCATTAAACATTCGCTTATAAATTTTAAAGAATTCTCAGACAAATAGATTTTCTTATAGAGTGAATAAATCGTATCACTTTGTTCTATTGGTATTTTTAATTCAGATAAAATGTTACCAGAGTCAATTTGAGAATTAATTTTATGAAAAGTAATTCCGATGTTTTTTTCATTATTTTTAAGAGAATAATAATTTGTAAATAAGCCCCTATATTTTGGTAAAATTCCAGGATGAAAATTGGCTATATTAATACCAAGTTCATTAATATTCTTTAAAGTATTTTTGTTAAATATTTGTGGGCAGCTATAAGAAATGATCAAATTAAATTTATTTTTTTTTATAAAGTCTAAAAAATCTTTTGAATTTATATTTTCAATTTTTTGGTATGAGCAATTTATTTTTTTTTTAAAAAAATGATATATTTTTATAATTAAAATTTCAAAAAATTCTTTAAAGTATAATAGAAAAAAAAAATAAAATTTTCTTTTAAAACTTGAAAAACCTGGAACGCAAACAACTTGAATTTCATTATTAAATTTTTCAACTAAATAATTAATTCCTTTTGGGATAAAAATTGTTTCTTCATCTGTTGTAACTAAACATATTTTCATTTATTAAATAAGTTAAGCATAATTATTAATTACCTCACAAATTTTAATTATATCTTTTTTATAGATATTCTTATGTGTTGGAAGGCAAAATATTTGTTTTGTAATATACTTTGTGTCACTAAATTGTGAATTGTCTTCAAGTTCTTTTGAATTATCAATATACCAAGTATGTCTAATATCATAACCTTTGCTGAAAAGAATATTATGCATTTCATAATTATCTATATTTTTTAGTATTATGGGATATTCAAGACAAATGTTTTCTTTATTAGTGAAAAGCAATTTTATTACTTTTTTATCAGACAAATGACTTTGATAGATTTTAGCTTTTTCAATTTTAATATTTATATCCTCTTTTACTTTTTTTAAGTTATATTTTGCAACATCGTTCATGGCCCAATTAAAATCATAAGAATAATTATCTGGAACTGACGTTTTAAATTTATGAAATAAAATTGGATAAATCCTTTTTAAAATAAAAGAAATTTTATTTTTATAAACAAAACTTAAAAAATAGTGAAAAAATTGGTAAATAAAGTTATTACTCAAAAACTTAACAATACAGGCAGTAACAATTAAGTTGAATGTTAAAATTTTAGGAAATTTTTTTTTGTTAAGTTTTTTTTTTAATTCTAAAAATTCATCTTTGTTTTTAATATACGTTGCTCCACCATTTAGAGTATTTAGATTTTTTACTAAATTAAAGCTGAAAAAACCATAGTCTGCTAATGTTCCAAGAAATTTGTTATCGATATTTGCGCCAAAATTAATCGCTGCATCTTCAATTATTTTAATTTTACCCTCAAATTTTGAAATGAAGTTTTTAATATTTTCTTTATTAGAATAAAGATGCGTTATTATAACTCCTGCTGAATTATTATCAATTTTATTTTCTAATTTTTTCGAATCAATTAATCCTGTATTTCGATCCAAATCTATAAAAACTACATTTCCCCCAGCATATTTAATGGCGTAAATTACTTCTGGTATTGTAAAAGGAGCAATAAAAAAATTCTTCTTTTTTGTTTTTTCAATGATTAATTTAATAATGTCATATAATGATACTCTTCCTTGTGATGTTAAATATAAGTTTTCAACATTTAAAAAAATTTTTAGCTCATTCAAAAAATCTTGTTCTTTTTTAAGTGATGATCGCAGAATTTGAAATAAATTTTTTATTTCAAATTGAGTATGCAATCTCGTTCTTTTATTAAACATTTAAATTTTATTTGCTTGAATTGATTTCTGATCTTATCTTATTAATAAAATCGTTTAATAGTGCTGCATCCTCTTGACTCAAAATTCTATCACTATTAATACCGTCCTTTATTTCTTCTCTTATCTTTTCCCGTATAAAGCTTATTTTTTCTTTATCAAAAGTGTTATAAATTTTTCCTTCATAATCTCTTAATACATATCCAATAGTTGTATGAAATAATACAAAAACCAAAAAAATAACAATTAACGATTTATAGATAAATAGTTTCATATTTTTCTTTTAAACAATGAGTATATATGTGTACCATTTATAACTAACTTTTTATATAGATAAAAATTTTCTGGTATCTCATACTTTTTATTAAATTTATTATTTACTTCATAGTAGTGATTTGAAAAAATATAGTCTGCTTTTTCTTTATTTGAAGTTCCTGTAAAAACTAATTTATCCCATAATTCTCTTTTTATCATTGATCTAGCATCTTCAAGAGGTGTCCAAGAAGCTGTTCCAATTACTATTTTTTCTTTTTGTTTAGAGTCTTTTAAAACTTCTTTAATTGCATCGACACGTGATAATGATTGTGTATCAATTTGAAAATTTTTTTTATAATTTTCAGTTACTAAATTGTTAAAGTATGAGCTTTGATGAGGGTGGTAAATATATAATTTAAAAATAACTTCTAATGTTAGTAAAAATATCACTAGTAAAATAGAATTTAATATTTTCTTGTAATTTTTATATTTTTCAAATAAATGATCATAAGAATAGCAAGAGTAATATATAATAAAAAAATTCAAAAAATAAAAGTGTCTCCACCCACTTATCAAAACTAAATTAACAGATAAGAATAAAATAATAACTGCAAAAAAATTAAAAAAGATAAAAACATCCAATTGTTCTTTAGAAGTGCTCCAAAGATCATCTCTTTTAATTTTATAATTTTCTTCAATAGTTATTATTTTTTTAAATAATTTTGAAAATTGTAAATAAAACCCCAAAAAAAACATTATTAGGTAATAAATCGGTGTAGTAATCATTATCCACAATGGAACATAATAAACTGGTAAATATTTAGATTTATAAAACTCTCCATTAAAAAAAACTGTTGGATTCATAGAATAAAAAAAAGGTTTAAAAAAGGTGGAGACCCCATTCAGATCTAAAGTCCACAAATAAGGCCAATGTAGATATAAAAAGGTCAAATAAGAAATGATAAAAACAATTGAGTATTTTACAATTATGTCTTTTGATTTTGCTGTAAAACTAGTCAAAAATAATAGAAATAAAAAACACAATGGAAAAAGCAAACCAATAATCCTTGTAGAAGTTGTTAAAGCGCAAAATAAACTAAGTATTATAAGGTTTTTATAATTTCTATTTTCAATAAAGTTAAAATAAAAATAAAAATTTATTGTGAAGATAGATAGAAAGAAAAGATCTTTTCCATCAAAAAAACTATTTCCATACATTCTTGGGGTTAGTATGTATAAGACAAATCCAATTAATGGTGTGTAATAGTTGTTAAATCTTTTTTTTAATAATGCATACAAAAAAATTCCACTTATTAAAAATATTATAAAGTTCGCTATGTGCCTTAAATAAAAATACTCTTGTGGTTCTTCAATATTAAATATTGTCTCTAAAAAGGCTAAAGGTAAATCAAATAAAATACCGTAGATGTTAAAAATTTTAATATCAAATAAATTTGGAGTAAAAGTAAGTATTTCATTATACTTTAACAAAGCTGTTTCCCTGATAGTTTCAGTTCCAAATGAATTTAATAAGTAATTGAGCCAATAGAATCCTGATTTTCGTTGAAAATGTTCTTCAATACCAACGCCATAATCTTTATAGGTAAATATTCCTAAAATTAAAAACAAAAATGATAAAAGTATAAGTATAAAATTATCTTTGATTAGTGTTTTCATTTTAATTAAAAGTATAATATCTTTTTAACACTTATTTGATAAACATAAAATGAAATATTCAATCATAATTCCAATTTTCAATGAAGCTAAAAATATAAAGTTAACAATAAAAAGAGTAAGCAAAATATTAAATCAAAAAAAAATTGTTTATGAAATTATTTTTGTTGATGATGACTCAACAGATAACTCTGAAAAAGTTTATAAAAATTTCAAAACTAGTAAAACAAAATTTTTTTTAAGAAAAGATAAACCTCGAGATTTATCTAGGTCGGTGGTTTTTGGATTCAAAAAAGCAAAATTCAATAATTTAGCTGTAATGGATGGAGATTTACAACATACTCCAAATGATCTAATAAATTTAATAAAGGAATTTAATTATAATAAACATGATATTGTTATTGGATCTAGAAAAATGATAAGTAGTAAAAAAGTTAATTTAAATCCTCTTAGATTTTATATTTCCAATTTGTTGAATATGGTCACTAATCGTCTCTTTGAATTAGATTTAAAAGATCCCATGTCAGGTTTCTTTATTATAAAAAAAAAGATTTTTTTAAACTCTAAAAGAAAACTTTTTTTAAGAGGGTATAAAATTCTTTTAGATATTATTTTAAGTTCACGTAAGCAACTTAAAATAAAAGAAGTTTTTATTAATTTTAAAAGTAGAGATAAAGGTTTTAGTAAGATGCGACTCAAAATATTATTGCAATTAATAATTTTTATGATAGTTAAATTTTTTACCAAAATAAAATAAATTATCTACAGTTATTTATGAGCTCTAATACATTTGATAAATTAAATTTCCTTACAGAAACAATTATAGTACAACATTCAAGAAAAGCTTATTCAAACAAAGGAATAGCTGCTTGCATTAAATACGAAAATAATTTTTTCTTACGTCATTTAAATTTAAAAAAAAAAGATGTTATCGAGTTCGGTTGTGGTGCCTTTCCATCATCCTTAGGAATAAAAAAAGAAAAATGGCCGAATAACTTTATTGCGACAGATACTTCACCTAAAGTTTTAAAAATTGCAAAATCATTTGACCGAAGACCCATATACAAAATTATTAATTTAGAAAAAAAAATTAAATTAAATAAAAAATTTGATTATTTGATTATTAAGGGTGTTTTACATCATACAAAAAATCCCACAAAAATATTGAGTAAATTAAAAAGATATTTAAAAAAAGATGGAGCTATAATAATTAGTGAACCAAATCTATCTAGTATCTTAGGTAATCTTTTAAAATGGTTTTTCCGATACTTTTTAAATTATAGTATGGAGACCTCACCATACGGTCAATATTCATATGAAAAAATTTCCTCTAGCGTAAAAAGGGCAAAGCTTCGTATAGAAAAAAAATGGTACTCTGTTCTTATTTTATTACCGTTATCTGGAAACTATGGAAGAATAAAAATTTTACCAGATAGTTTAATTCTTTTTAAAATTTTTATAATTGTTGAAGATCTTTTTTACAAGATATTTAATTTTCTAAATTTAACTAAGTTCTTAAATTTTAAGTTAAACCTAATAGTTAAAAAATAATTAATTGGTATTTGAAATAATGCCTATTTCTCCAATTTCTTCTAAAGCAAGCAAAATAGTATTTGTTCTTTTAAAATACTCTAAATCTCTTATTCTGCTTCCTATGAAAACTTTTTCTAGAGTAAGAATTTTTTCATAATTATGATTAAATCTTATAAAATACAAATTATTTCCATTAAGTGAAGCAAGTACAAAATGATCGTCATAATACATAGAAAATTCTTCAGGCAATCTTATAATTTCTGAAATACCAATTCCTTCAATGAAGCTAAAAATTGGATCAATAAAGTTTTCTTTTAAATGATTTTTTTTATATCCAATTTTATTTTCACCGTATTTAAAATCATATCTTTCACCAAATGAAGCTATTGGCCATCCATAGTTTCCATTTTTAACTATTTTATTAATTTCATCTCCACCACGTGGGCCGTGTTCTGTTGAAATGATTATTTTTTTATCTGAATATAATCCTTGAATTACTCTATGACCCATTGAAAAAATTAAATACGTAGAAGGATCCTTGAATGGTATAAATAATATT
Organism: uncultured Pelagibacteraceae bacterium; assembly: GCA_902612235.1. Lineage (GTDB taxonomy): Bacteria > Pseudomonadota > Alphaproteobacteria > Pelagibacterales > Pelagibacteraceae > Pelagilacustribacter. The sequence continues at coordinate 9,562 of CACMCJ010000015.1, read as the reverse complement.
TTGCCAAATATTGAATCTTTTTTCTGTATATTTTTGCCTGGTTTATTATATGATCCTTCTGAGATACTAAATATTAGTCCAAGATTACTTTCATTTTCATACACTTGCATCTTCCCTGGAGTAGCTTGATCATTACATTCGTCTGATTTAAAAAAATTTTTAAACTTTAAATTTTTTTGTTGAAGATCAGCAAAATCAATAACAATTTTATTACAATCATTTTGATTTATTGAATAAGAAACATATATTTTACTATTAAAAATTAATGAGTCAAAAACCCTATCTGGACTCAAATTATTCTGCAATTTTTTGGGATTTAAATCATCAGATTGATTGATTACATTTTCAAAATTATCTATTACATATATAGATCCTAAATAATCAGTTATAACTAATTGAGTGTCGAAAGAGTCAATAAAAAAAGTTCCATATCTTTTATAAGAGATAGTTTCTTTATTCTTTAATTTTTCATAATAGTTTTTGTCAAAAATTATTTTTTTCTTATTGAGCTTTATATTTTCAAATTGGGTTTTAGGTAAAAATTTAATATTATAATCATTATTAAAATGATGCATAATACTATTTTTTTTGAAAACAAATTTTCGTAATTCTATATTAGGATAAGTTTTATAAATTTTTTGTTTTAATTTAAACAAATCTTGATCAACTGCTAAAATAAAAATTAATAATAATGCGACTATTAAACTTAAAAAATAAGTTATAATGTTTAAATACTTCATCTAAACGTATCTAAAAACTACAATTGCATACCCTATACAAATAATAGTTGCTACCCATAAAATGCTTCCAATTAACGCTAACCAAAATAAGTGTATAAAAGCGCTTCCAAGTAATGAGATAAATAATCTATCACCCCTTGTTGTATCCAATCCTAAAATACCTTTTCTTGGAGATCCTCCAGGCACTTTTTTTTCCCAAATTAGCATTGCAGTTATACATAAAACTATAAAAATAAAAAAAGCAGCTGTCTGCCATGTCCATGCCATCCAAGAAAATAAGTCAAAATCAAAAAAACCTTTTTCTTTTGCCTTACCAACTTCACCCCAGGTAGCTGCGTATAATTTTGTAAACATTAAACCCTTCCCATCGCAAATCCTTTTGCAATATAATTTTTAACGAAATAAATTACAATTGCTCCAGGAATTATAGTTAAAGTTCCTGCTGCTGCTAGTAAACCAAGTTCGTACCCCGAGGTACTAGCAGTTCTAGTCATTGTAGCTGCTATTGGTTTTGCAGCAGTAGCTGTAAGTGTTTTAGCTAACAATAGTTCTACCCAAGAAAACATAAAGCAGAAAAACATTGTTATTCCAATTCCAGCGGCAATAGTAGGAACAAAAATTTTAAAGAAAAATCTTCCAAATGAATATCCATCTACGTATGCTGTCTCATCCAACTCTTTAGGAACTGCAGACATAAATCCCTCTAAAATCCAAACAGCTAGAGGAATATTAAATAAGCAGTGAGACAACGCTACGGCTATATGAGTATCAAATAAATTAACAGATGAATAAAATTGAAAAAAAGGTAATGCAAATACAGCTGGTGGAGCCATTCTGTTAGTTAGAAGCCAAAAGAATAAGTGTTTATCTCCTAAAAACTTATATCTAGAAAATGCATAAGCTGCAGGCAAAGCAGCTGCTACTGAAATGACAGTATTAAACACTGTATAAGTAATCGAATTTACATAGCCCATGTACCAAGTACTGTCTGTAAATATTTTTACATAATTTTCTATCGTAAATTTTTGTGGCCACAGCGAGTATGTATTTATAATCTCAGTAGTTGTTTTAAACGACATATTAATTAACCAATAAATTGGAAGCATTAGAAAAATAATATACAATGTAGGTACTAACCATTTATACTTTTTCATGATTGAGCCTCATTTTTCATCATTAAATTATAAAATACCCAGCAAACTAAAAGAACTATAAAAAAATAAATCAATGACATTGCTGCTGCTGGTCCTAAATCAAATTGACCTAACGCCATTTTAACTAAGTCAATGGATAAAAATGCAGTGGTGTTACCAGGCCCACCTCCTGTCAACACAAATGGTTCTGTATAAATCATAAAACTATCCATAAATCTAAGTAAAATAGCTAAGGTTAAAACTTTTTTCATTTTTGGTAATTCAATATATCTAAAAGTAGCCCACCTACTTGCGCCATCTATCTCAGCTGCTTGATAGTATGCTGGCTGAATTGAATTTAGTCCTGCATAAGATAAAAGAACAACCAAAGAAGTCCAGTGCCAAACATCCATAAGAATAGTTGTAAACCATGCGTCACCGGGTTGTTGAGTAAAATTATAATCAAACCCCACTGAGTTTAATGTATGGCCAAGAAAACCAATATCTGGAAGTGCGAAGATATTCCACATAGCACCAACAACATTCCAAGGTATAAGAAGTGGCATAGACATTAAAATTAAACAAACTGGTACTCCCCATCCTTTTTTTGGCATTGTAAGTGCAATAGCAATTCCTAGAGGTATTTGGATTAGAAGTATTATGAAAGTAAAAGCAAATTGTCTTCCTAATGCAGCATGGAATCTATCGGATAACAAAATTTGTTTAAACCATCTTGTGCCTTCCCAAGCAAACACGTTGTTTCCAAAGGTTTCTTGAAATGAATAATTTACAACTGTCATTAAAGGAATAGCTGCATTAAATGCAACAAGAACAAACACGGGAATAACAAAATACCAAGCTTTTTGATTAATAGTTTTATTCATTATTCTATAATCCAGTTATCTCCATAAACATAAGTATATTTTTGATTGAAAGTTATATGAGCACTTCCACTTGGAATTTCAGTAGTGGCGTTGGATAATATTTTAATATTGCCACCATTACATTCTGTATCAATAATTTTATGTCTTCCAGTATTACTTACTCTTTTAATTTTAACTGGAATCCCATCTTTCGAAAAATTTATAAATTCAGGTCTAATACCTATTTGAGTTTTACTAAAATTTGATTTTTTTATAGCTTTATGACTTTGTATTTTTTGACCACTGAAATTTATTTCACCATTTTTAATTTCACAAGAAAGTATATTCATTCCAGGTGAACCAATAAAATGTCCAACAAAAGTATGTTTGGGTTTCTCGAATAATTCAACAGGTGTTCCAGTTTGAACGATTTGACCTTCATGCATGACTACAACCTGATCTGCAAATGTTAAGGCTTCAGTTTGATCATGTGTCACATAAATCATAGTACGATTAATTTTTTGATGTAATTCTTTTAATTTAGATCTTAAAACCCACTTTAAATGTGGATCTATAACAGTTAATGGTTCATCAAACATAATTACGTTTACGTCTGATCTAACAAGTCCTCTACCTAATGAAATTTTTTGTTTTCCATCAGCTGTTAAACCTGATGCTCTGTTATTTAATGTAGATGTCAATTCAAGCATCTCAGCAATTTCTTTAACTTTTAATACAACTTCTGAGTCTGAAAGACCTCTATTTTTTAATGGGAAAGCTAAGTTGTCATATACAGACATGGTGTCATAAATAACTGGGAACTGAAATATTTGAGCAATATCTCTTTCAACGGGGTTGAGTGATGTCATATCTTTATCATCAAATAAAACACTGCCCTTTGTTGGTGTTAATAAGCCTGAAACAATATTTAATAAAGTTGTCTTTCCACATCCAGATGGACCTAATAATGCGTAAGCACCTCCGTCTTTCCAATCAATATTTACATCTCTTAAAGCCCAATCAGAATTGCTATTCTGCTTTTCTAAATAACTATGACTTAAATCTTTTAAAGTTATCTTAGCCATTGTTTACCAATCTGTTATTTTGATCAAAATATAAAAACTCATCTGTGTTAATGTATAATTTAGTATCTTCTCCAACATTTTTTTGTTGAGTTCCATTAGATAATGAAACCCAGTTTAAATTTCCATTAGTAAAGTGTATTAAGCTTTCTGATCCACTAAGTTCAGAAATTTGGACTTTACCATTAATTTCAACTGAGTTATTTCCCTCCTTATAAGTAGTAATATTATGTGGTCTAATGCCTATTTTATAAGTGCCATCTTTAATTTTTGCTGATGATTTCCATTGGACATTATTATCTGTAAATTTACAACTATCTCCACTTTTTATGATCTCAGCTATGTTCATTGGTGGATCGCTAAAAACTTTAGCAGAAACTAAATTTTCAGGTTTATTGTAAACTTCTAAAGTTTTTCCGTATTGAATTACCCTGCCTTCTAATAATGTTGCTGTGTTTCCTCCTATCATTAAAGCATCAGATGGTTCTGTTGTTGCATATACAACGATACAATCTCTATCTTCAAATAATTTTGGTAATTCTTCTCTTAATTCCTCTCTAAGCTTAAAGTCTAAATTTGCAAGAGGTTCGTCTAATAAAATTAAATCCGAGTCTTTTACTAGTGCTCTTGCTAAAGCAGTTCTTTGTTGTTGTCCGCCTGATAATTCGTCAGGTTTTTTATTCAACATTGCTGATAATTTTAATAGTTCAGCCACCTTTCCTACTCTTTGTTTAATCTCATCTTCCTTAACTCCCGTTATTGCTAATGGAGAAGCAATATTTTCATAAACCGTATAATTTGGATAATTAATAAATTGCTGATAAACCATAGAACAATTTCTTTTTTGTACTTTGATACCTGTAACATTTTTTTCGTCAAACCATATCTCACCTGAGGTTGGTTTATCTAACCCTGCCATTATTTGCATTAAAGTTGTCTTCCCAGCTAGTGTGGAACCGAGCAATACATTTATTGTATTTTTTTCTAATCTTAGACTTGTAGGATGAATATGAGTATCTATTCCAACTTTTTTTTCTACGTTTTTTAATTCTAGACTCATAATTTTAAATTTAGTTTTAAAAAAAGGGGGCAGCTAGTGCCCCCTTTTTAATTTAGATTAACCTCTTACTATTTCCAAGCTTTCGCGTATGGAACAGTTTTTCCCTGAGGTTTCTCATTACGTTTAGCTTTTGGTGAACCTTTTTTATTTAACCAGTAAGAAGCTTCTCTTGGTTTATTAAGTCTTGGTCCACATCCACCGTATGCATTGCTACCTTTGTCAGCAGCTTCCATACGAGACATAACTAAGTCCATCTCTTCTGCAAGACGATCCATAGCTTGTTGTGGAGTAAACGCACCTGAGTTTACATCTCCAATTTGTTGCCACCAGATTTGTGCAAGTTTCGGATAGTCCGGAACGTTTACACCTGTTGGTGACCAAATATTTCTGTTGTTTGATCTGTAGAACTCAACAAGTCCACCTAAATCACCTGCTCTCTCGGTAAATGATTTATGATCAATTGAACTATCTCTTATAATAGTTAAACCAACGTGACTTTTCTTAAGGTCTACTGTTTTTGATACAACGAATTGAGCGTACAACCATGCAGCTTTTCTATTTTTTACTGGTGTAGACTTAAATAAAGTCCATGATCCAGCATCTTGATATCCAAGCTTCATGCCTTCTTCCCAATAAGGTCCTTTTGGTGATGGACCCATTCTCCATAACGGCTTACCGTTAGCATCAACAACTTTGTTGTTAGGATTTTTTCCTACTAAAGAAGCTGTAAAAGCTGTGTACCAGAAAATTTGCTGAGCAACGTTTCCAGAAGATAGTGACGGTAGAGACTGATAGAAGTCCATAGCCGCAGCACCTGGAGGAGCGTAGTTTCTTAACCACTCATCCCATTTTCTGATTGCGTATACAGCAGCAGGACCGTTAGCAGCTCCACCTCTTGTTACTGAAGCTCCAACAGGGTTACAAGAACCTTTTTCCATTCTTATTCCCCACTCGTCCACTGGTATTCCATTAGGTTTTCCAACATCACCTGCTCCAGCCATTGATAACCACGCATCAGTCATTCTCCAACCTAAGTCAGGAGCTCTTTTGCCGTAGTCCATGTGACCGTAAATTCTAACACCGTCAATATTTTTCACATCTTCTGAGAAATATTTAGCGATATCTTCATAAGCAGACCAATTTAATGGCACACCTAAATCGTATCCGTATTTGGCTTTAAAACCTTTTTTAATTTCAGGTCTGTCAAACCAATCTTTTCTAAACCAATAAAGGTTAGCGAATTGTTGGTCAGGCAATTGGTATAAGTCGCCATCTGGACCTGTAGTAAACTGTTTACCAATGAAATCATTTAAGTCTAAAGTTGGTAAAGTAACGTCTTTACCTTCTCCAGCCATCCATTTAGTTAAGTTTACAGCTTGTTGCATTCTAGCGTGTGTACCAATTAAATCAGAGTCATTGATATAAGCATCGTAAATACTTACGTTAGTTTGCATTTGAGTTTGTACCGCCATAACTACATCACCTTCACCAAGTAACTGATGATTAACTTTAATCCCAGTTATTTCTTCAAAAGCTTTAGTTAAAACTTTTGACTCATACTCGTGAGTTGGAATAGTTTCTGATAATACTTTGATAGACATTCCTTTGAATGGCTTCGCAGCATCTTGGAACCATTTTAGTTCTTTGATTCTTTCTTTTTCAGAAAGCGTGGAAAGACTAAACTCACCAGTAGCCCACTTCTTAATCGCATCAGCGCTTACAGAAGTAGCTAAAAGAGAAAATGAAACAGCAACAGCTATTATAGTTTTCAATGTTTTAAACATTAATTCCCCTCTGTTGTTTGTTAATTTATTAATTGAAACAAAATACAACTAAATTGTACAGACCTAATTCTAAAAAAAAATACAACTTTAAATTGATTTAATTTATAAGAGTTCTTTTTATAGCTTTAACCCAACCTTTAATTAGAGAATTTCTATAAGTATTACTCATTTTAGGAGAAAACTTTTTATCTAAATGCCAATTTTTGGAAATATCTTTCAAAGACTTATAAACTCCTATTTGAAGACCAGCCATAAATGCGGCTCCTAAAGCTGTGGTTTCTTGAACTCTTGGCCTTAAAACTTTTACATTAACAATGTCCGATAAAAATTGTGAAAACCAGTTATTCATTACCATCCCGCCGTCTACCTTAACAATTTTTGGTCTCAATCCATCATGTTTCATCGCTTCAAATAAATCAAAAGTTTGATAAGCAACTGCTTCTATAGTTGCTCTCACTAACTCTTTTGGTCCAGTGTCCCTTGTTATGCCGCTTATTATACCTCTTGCATTTGCATCCCAGTAAGGGGCGCCTAAACCTGTGAAAGCTGGAACTAAATAAATATCGTTGTTGTGTTTTAAAGATTTTACAATTTTTTCTGTTTCACTTGCCTTCTTAAAAAATTTCATTCTATCTCTTAACCATTGTACTCCTGCACCTGCTATAAAAATTGATCCTTCCATTGCATAAGTTGTTTTTCCATTTATTCTATACGCAATCGTGGTAAGTAATCTGTTTTTTGAATATATTTTTTTTCTTCCTGTGTTAAGTAAAACAAAAGCTCCAGTTCCATATGTGCTTTTTAATGAACCTGGTTCAAAACAGCATTGTCCTATCGTTGCGGATTGTTGATCACCAACAACACCATTTATTGGTATTGACTTTCCAGTTATAGATGAGTGTGTATAACCGTAATCGTCAGAACAATCTTTTACTTCAGGTAAGATATGTCTTTTAATTTTTAAAAGTCTTAAAATTGTGTCATCCCATTTATTTGAAGTAATATTATAAATCATTGTCCTACTTGCATTTGTTGCGTCAGTAGCATGTACTTTGCCCTTTGTTAGTCTCCATATAAGAAAGCTATCAATTGTGCCGAATAATAATTGTCTTTTATTCATAAGTGATTTTGCTTTTGGAACATTATCCAAAATCCATTTGATTTTAGTGCCAGAGAAATAGGAGTCGATAAGAAGTCCTGTTTTATTAAATATCATTGTATCTTTATTTAATTTTCTAAGCTTTTTACAAAATTCTTCTTGTCTTCTATCTTGCCAAACTATTGCTCTATAAACAGGTTTACCGGTCTTTTTATCCCACAAAACTGTTGTCTCTCTCTGGTTTGTAATTCCAATACTTAAAATTTTTCCTTTTAGTTTATTCGCTTTCAATATTACATCTTTTAAAGTTTTAATTGTTGTGCTCCAAATTTCGTCTGGATTATGTTCAACCCAACCGCTTTTTGGAAAATATTGTGTAAACTCTTTTTGTGAATAGAAAACTGGTTTTCCTTTTAAATCAAATAAGATAGATCTGTTCGATGTAGTGCCTGCATCAATCGAAATAATAAATTTTTTCATCTAAAAGCCTCCCAATTCAATTCAAGCTTCTTATCTTCAACAATAGCATTTATCATGCCTATCATTAAAGGAAGTTTTTTTTCATCAAAATCTTCGTTTACCTTTTTTGCTATTTCTTTAGCTAAGTCAGCACCTTCGATAGTTACTTTTTCCATTTTTGTTTTTTTAGCTTCAGAAAAAGTTAATCCTTCTCCTATATACGCTCCCATCTTTGCGTTTCTACCTCCGCCGGAACTTACATATAGATCTCCAAGTCCAGCCAAACCTTTGACTGTATCTTTTTTACCTTTTAAATGTTCCACAAAAATTTCCATTTCATAAATAGATTGTTTAATTAGAGCTGATGCTGTGTTTAAATAATTTTTTTCTCTAGCAGAATTTGAAATATTATTACTACACAACCCTTTAGCGGCTCCAACAGCCATAGAAAAAATATTTTTTATTGCTGCAGAAACCTCTACTCCGTTTAAATCATCAGAATATGAGGTGTGATAATAGTTTGTATTTAACATGTCGGCTATTTTTTTCGCTTTTTTAATATCTTCATTAGCAATAACAACGCTACTATGAACTTTATTAGCTAATCCTGTTGCAAGGCAAGGTCCGCCTACCGCTGAAATGTTTACTTTGGAAATCCCTCTTTCAGCTAATAACCTTTTTAATTTATCTACTAATAGTTCATATTCATTTTTGTAGATACTTAGACCTTTTGTTAATAAAAGTAGATCAGGTATCGCCTTTTTTTTAAAAAAATTATTTAATTGTTCTGCAATCCATTCTATTCCCTTAGAACTGATACCTAAAACAATTAAATCTACTTTAGATTTTAGTAACTCCTCAAGTTTTTCAAACTTAAAAATTTTAACTTGTTGAGGAATATTTATTTGAAGACCTGGATGTAAATTATTATTATTTTTTAAATTTTCGATGAAATTATCTTCTAAGTGTGTTCCAATTATATTTGAAAAAAAAATTATTATCCGAGAACATAAAGAGGATTTATATTTAATAATTTTAGCATTAGTTTTTATTATGTTGGTTTATTTAAATAATTATAGCGGACTTAACATAATAATAGGTGTTTTAAGCAGTTTAAGCAATTCCGGTTTGTCTCTTTTAAATTCTGATAATAACTTAAGCCTTTATTTTATTTTAATTGTTGCGGTAGGCGGTTCACTAGTTTCAAATACATCTGGTATAAAATTTACTAGAATTTATATTCTTCTTAAAACCGCATCTTCAGAAATTATGAGGTTAATTAGTCCAAATAGTATAATCAATAAAAATATATTTGACTCTGATAAAAAAATTACAGATGAAA
>CACMCJ010000014.1 GCA_902612235.1 uncultured Pelagibacteraceae bacterium | reverse complement strand
ATGCAGGACGGCAAATTAGTAAAAGATAGTCTGGTTAATTTAATAGCTAAAATTGGAGAAAAGATTACAATAAGACGTTCTATTTTCTTTGATAATAAAATTGGAACAAATTTTAGCTACGTACACTCTGCTTTAGAAAAAAATATTGGAAAAATTGTTTCGGTAGTAAAAATTGATGGTATCACAAAAGGTAAAAATGATGACATTGGTTTAAAGTTATCAATGCATATAGCTGCATCTAATCCCTTGGCTATAGATAAAAAAGAAGTAAAGAAAGAATTAATAGACAAAGAATTGGAAATTATTAAAGCTGAAATAATTAATTCAGGAAAACCAAAAGAAATGGCGGAAAAAATTTCAGAAGGTAAAATAACTAAATTTATCAACGAGAATACACTACTCAACCAAATTTGGATAATGGATCCCAAAAAGAAAGTTTCTGATATACTTAAGGAGAATAAATCAGATAAAGAACTGAAAGTATTAAATTTTGTTAGATATAAGGTGGGAGAAGGAATTTAAATGAGCTCAGAATTTAATGAAACAACCTATTCATCAAAAATGGATAAAAGTATACAATCTTTAAAAAAAGATCTTTCTACTTTAAGAACTGGTAGAGCTAATCCAAGTATGTTAGATACAATTAAGGTTGACGTCTATGGACAAATGATGCCTATAGAACAACTAGGCACAATAAACGTTCCTGAGGCAAGATTAATATCTGTTCAAGTGTGGGATAAAAGCAATGTTCCACTTGTAGACTCAGCAATTCAAAAATCAGAATTAGGAATAAATCCGCAGATTGATGGACAAATTATTAGACTAAGAATTCCAGATCTAACTGAAGAAAGAAGAAAAGAACTTATAAAAGTTTTAAAAAATATGGGTGAAAAAGGAAAAGTCTCAATAAGAAATATTAGAAGAGAAGCTAATGAAGAATTAAAAAAAAAATTAAAAGATAAAGCCATTTCTGAAGATGAAAATAAAACTTATGAAAAGAATATTCAAAAAATTACCGATAGTAATATTGAAAGCATCGACAAAATTTTAAACGAAAAAGAGAAAGAGATACTTCAGATATGAATAAACTCAACCACGTTGCCTTTATTATGGATGGTAATGGGAGGTGGGGTAAAAAGAAAAATAAAAGCAGAAATTACGGACATTTAAAAGGTGTTGAAACTGTAAAAAAAATTGTTAAATCGTCAATTAAGTTAAAAATTCCAATAGTAAGCTTTTATGTTTTTTCTTCTGAAAATTGGAAAAGACCTCAAAAAGAAATTTCATTTTTATTTAGGCTTATAGATAATTATTTCTCTAAAGAAATAAAAAGTGTAATTCAACAGGGTATTAAGGTAAATATTTTAGGTGATCTAAGCAAACTTGGAAAAAAAATTAATAGCTCTCTTAAAAATAGCATGAAATTGACAAAAAATAATAAAAAGATCATTGTTAACCTGGCAATAAATTATGGCTCGAAAAATGAAATTTTAAGAGCATTTAAAAAAACAAAAAATTTAAACTTAAAAAATTTTGAAAAAAATCTTTATACACAAAATATGGCAAACCCAGATATTCTTATAAGAACCGGAGGACACCAAAGATTAAGTAATTTTATGCTTTGGCAACTGGCTTATGCTGAATTATTTTTTTTAAAAAAACTTTGGCCAGATTTTAATTCTAATGATCTTAAAAAAATTACAAAAAAGTATAAATCAAGTAAGAGAAATTTTGGAGCTGTATGATTAAAAAAAATCTAAAAAAAAGAATTTTCACTTCGAGCGTACTTTTTATTTTAGTATTTTTAATGATTAGTTACAATCTAGTATTTGGATTAAGTTTAATTATAATGGCGGCTTTTTCAATAAATGAATTTTACAAAATATTAAAAAAAATAACTAAAAAAAAGATTTACTTTTGGTTGTTTAATATTCTATTTAGTTTTTATTTAATAATTACATTTATTATTTTTTTTTATTTTTCAAAAGACTTATTATTAAAGATTATTTTATTTTATTTTTTATTTGTATGTATAATTTCAGATATTGGAGGCTTTTTATTTGGCAACATGTTTAAGGGACCAAAACTAACAAAAATAAGCCCAAATAAAACTATATCAGGTTCAATAGGTTCATTAGTTTTAGTTACTGTTTTCTCACTGATTTTTTGTAATTATTTACAAGTAAAACCTGAACATTTTTTTGGTATTACAATCATAAGTTTATTTACTTCAATAGTATGCCAGGCGGGTGATCTATCTTTTTCATATTTGAAGAGAAAGGCAAAAATTAAAGATACAGGCAACATATTTCCAGGCCACGGAGGAATTCTTGATAGATTAGATGGAATTTTGTTAGGTGTCCCTGTCGGCTTTCTATTATCTTATACTTATATTTATTTATCATGAAAAAAAATATTTCAATTTTAGGCTCAACTGGTTCAATTGGTTTAAGCACCCTTAAAATAATCGATAAAAGAAAAAGTTATTTTAAAATTAATATTTTATCTGCAAATAAAAATTATAATCTAATATGCAGTCAAATTAAAAAATACAAACCTAAAGTCTTTGTTATTAATGATGAAAAAATATTTAATAAAGTAAAAGTTAAACTTAAAAATAACAAAACTCGTATTCTGAATAAATTTAGCAATAAGATAAAATCTTTTAAAAAATCTGATATTTGCGTTATTGCAATACCAGGTATAGCGGGATTAGAGCCTACAATTGAATTAACAAAATTAAGTAAAAAAATGCTTATAGCTAATAAAGAGTCTGTAATTTGTGGATGGAATTTAATAAAAAAAGTTGCAATAAAATATAAAACTTCACTCATCCCAGTAGACTCTGAACATTTTTCTATTATGAAAATTTTAGAAAAAGAAAAAAAAAATAATGTAAAAAAAGTTTATCTGACTGCATCTGGCGGTCCCTTTTTAAATTATAAGTTGTCTAAATTAAAATATGTGAAACCTAGTGAGGCTATTAAGCATCCTAAGTGGAAAATGGGAAAAAAAATTTCTGTAGACTCTGCAACTTTGATGAATAAATTACTTGAAGTTATTGAGGCACAAAAACTTTTTTCACTTGATATTGAAAATATAGATATAGTAATTCATCCTCAATCTCTTGTTCATGCCATTATTCAATTCAATAACGGATTATTTAAGTTTATATATCATGAGACAACGATGGAAATTCCTCTTGCCAATGCTATATTTGAAGAGGATCTAAATATTAATAAAATTTTTAAACATTCAAGAAAAGATGATATTTTTTTTAAAAACTTAAATTTTCATAAAGTCGATACAAGGAGATACCCCACATTTAAACTTAAATCACGAATAAATGAGCATGCCTCAACTCCAATTATTATCAATGCGGTTAATGAAATATTAGTTGATCAATATTTACAAAAAAAAATACAATTTGACAGTTTTTACAGGTATATATTGAGCGTTCTGAACGATAGAAATTATAGGAAATATGCTATAAAAGAACCTAAAAATATTGATCAAATATTTTTGGTTGATAAATGGTCTAGAAAAACAATTTATGAAAAGTTGAAAAAATTGAAATGATTAAAAAATTTTTTTTCATAATAACGCTATTTTTATTTACTAATGCAGTTAACGCTGAAGTAGTAAATAAAGTACAAATAAATGGAAATGAAAGAGTAAGTAATGAAACAATAAAAATTTATGGAAATATTGAAATTAATAAAGACTATTCTGAAGGCGATCTTAACAAAATATTAAATAATTTATTCTCAACAAACTTTTTTGAAGATGTTAAAATTCGAATATCTAATGGTATTTTAATAATAGATCTAGTTGAATTTCCAGTTATAAGAAATTTATTAATCGTTGGCGAAGAAAGAAAAAAATATGAAAAAGAAATCCGTAAACTAATCGTACTCAAAGAAAAAAATTCCTTTATTGAAACGGATCTATCTAAAAGTGTGGATATAATAAAAAATTTGTATTCTTCACTTGGTTTTAATTTTACAGAAGTAAACTCAAGGATAAAAAAAATAGATAACAGAAGTGTGGATTTAATTTTTGAAATAATTAAAGGGAAAGAAACTAAAATAAGTAAAATAACTTTTTCAGGAGATAAAAAAATTAAAGAAAAAAGACTCAGAGATGTAATTGCTAGTGAGGAAAATAAATTTTGGAAGTTTATATCAAGGAATACCTCTTTTAGTGAAAGATTGGTAAATTTGGATAAAAGATTGTTAGTTAATTATTATAAATCTCTTGGTTACTACGATGTAAATATAGTTTCAAATTCTGCAGAAATAAAAAAAAGTGGGGAAATAGAACTAATTTATATTATTGATGCTGGCAAAAAATATTTTATTAGAAAGATTACTACTGAAGTGGATACAGTTTTTGATAAAAATTTATTTTTTCCTTTAAACAAAAAATACCAAAAATACATTGGAACTAATTATTCACCATTCAAAATTAAAAAGCTTTTAGAGGAAATTGATGAATTAATCGATAATAATAATTTACAATTTGTTGAGCATAGTGTGAAAGAATCTATCGAAGGTGATTCTATTAATATTAAGTTTATAATCAAAGAGGGACCAAAAAATTTAGTTGAAAGAATAAATATCGTTGGGAACAATATAACTAACGAGTCTGTCATAAGAGGAGAATTATTATTAGATGAGGGAGATCCCTTTACTAATTTAAGCTTAGATAAATCAATCGCCAGAATTAAATCTAGAAATATCTTTAATTCGGTAGAGTCCAAAGTAACACAAGGAACTTTAAAGAATTCTAAGATCATTGAAATAAGAGTTGATGAAAAACCAACTGGAGAGGTAAGTGCTGGAGCAGGTATTGGGACTAACGGTGGTACCTTTGCATTTAATATCCAAGAAAATAATTGGTTAGGTGAGGGAAAAAGAGTTGGGTTAGATGTAGAGGTAAATTCTGACTCTTTAAAAGGTACTATAAACTATACTAATCCAAATTATGATTTTTTAGGTAACTCGATTAATTATTATCTTAGCAGCTCTACGAACGACAAACCTGACCAAGGTTATGAAAACAATTTAACGTCAGCAGGAATAAACACTACTTTTGAACAATTTAAAGATGTATATGCATCTCTAGGATTATCAATAGCTTATGATGATTTAAAAACTCAATCAACTGCATCTGAGTCATTAAAAAAACAAGCTGGTGCCTTTTCTGAAGTAGCAGCAGAATATGGATTTTCATACGATCAAAGAGATCGAACATTTATGCCTACAAACGGTTCAATAGTTACATTTAATCAAAGTTTGCCGATCTATGCAGATAAATCATTCATATCTAACACTTTTACTACAAGTTTATATAATTCTTTCTCAGAAGATTTGATTGGAGCAAGCAAATTTCTTCTTACTTCAGTACACGGCCTCGATGATAATGATGTTAGACTTAGTAAAAGAAAATACTTATCAAACAGAAGACTTCGTGGTTTTGAAAGAGGAAGGGTAGGACCAGTAGATGGAAGAGATCACATTGGTGGAAATTACGCAACTTCTTTAAATTTTGAGGCACAACTTCCTAAAGTTTTACCAGAATCAACAAAAACTGATGTTGCTTTATATCTAGATTTTGGAAACGTATGGGGCGTAGATTATGATGACTCAATCGATGATAGCAATAAAATTAGATCATCAACTGGAGCAGCATTAAACTGGATATCACCTATTGGTCCAATGTCTTTTGTTTTTTCAAAAAACATTACTAAAGCATCAACTGATATAACTGAAAACTTTAACTTTAACCTTGGAACTACTTTTTAATGAAGTCTCTTAAAATTTTATTTTTTATTTTTATTTTTCAATTATTCTTTTTTACAAAGCTAAGTGCTGATGTACCTCATTTTGTTGACTTTAAGTTTATTTTAAATGAGAGTGTTGCTGGTAAAAAAGCTCAAGATTTTCTTAAAAAAAAGTTAAACGATGGAATTAAAAATATTAAAAGTACAGAAAAAAAGATTCAAGAAGAAGAAAAAAAGATAATTCAACAGAAAAAAGTCTTATCGGCCGATGATTATAAATCAAAAGTCAAGGACTTAAGAGCTAAAGTGGCCACATTACAAAAAAAAAGATCTAATTTGTACAAAGAGGTAGCTGACCAGAGAAGCAAAGCAAGGAATGAACTTTTAACAAATTTAAATCCTATAATACAAGAATATATGAAAAAGAATAATATAAGAATGGTAATTGATAAAAAAAGTATTTTATTAGCAGATGAAAAATTGGATTTGACAAAAGAAATTATTGAAATTTTAAATAAAAAATTAACATCTATTAAATTAAAATAGAAAGTTTAATGCCGAGCGGAAACTTTTTCAAAAAAACTAAGAATATTTCAATTAATGATCTTTTTCCTAAATTAAAATATAAAAATAAGATTAATGATATAAAAACATTAAGTAATGCTTCAAAGCAAGATTTGACTTTTTTTGACTCAATTAAATACAAATCTGATGCTCTAAATACTAAAGCATCATTTTGCATCACTACATCAAAATTAGAAAAGTTTTTATCTAAATCAACTGAAAAAATTATCGTTAAGAATGTATTGTTTGAACTAGCTAAGGTTTTAAAAAAAATATATCCAAATTCAGATATTGACTATCCTGATTTATCCCTGAAAAATCCAATAAAAACTAAATATAAAAACGTAAAATTTGGTAATAATGTTTTAGTTGGTAAAAATGTAAAAATTGGTAAAAACTCATTTATAGGTTCAAATACAGTAATTGAACATGATGTCGTTTTAGGAAATAATTGTGTTATTGGTTCACAAGTAGTTTTAAAAAATTTTATATGCAAAGACAACGTTGTTATTCAAGATGGATGTAAAATTGGTCAAAAAGGTTTTGGTTTTATACCTATGAAAAATAAAAATTTTAAATTTCCACATATTGGAAAAGTAATAGTTTATGAAAATGTAGAAATTGCTGCAGGATGCACAATTGATCGAGGTTCAGTTGATGATACTGTAATAGGTTCTAATACATATTTAGATAATCAAGTCCACATAGCCCATAATGTTAAAATCGGTTCTAATTGTATGATCGCAGGTCAGGTAGGTTTTGCAGGTAGTTCAGTCATTGGAAACAATGTTTCAATAGGAGGACAGGCTGGAATTTCTGGACATTTAAAAATTGGCAATAATGTTAAAATTGGAGGAGGAAGTGGTGTAGTAAAAGATATAACAGACAACCAAACTGTTATGGGATATCCAGCTATTCCTTTTAAAGATTTTATAAAAAATTGGAGAAAATAATGTCAGAAACAGAGATAGACAAAAAAAAGATTGAAAGTTTGTTGCCCCACAGAGAACCAATGTTACTAATTGATAAATTAACAAAAATAGTTCCTTTAAAATCTGCAACAGCAATAATGAAAGTTAAAAAAGATGCTTTTTACGTACAAGGTCATTTTCCAGGACAACCAGTAATGCCGGGCGTGCTAATCGTCGAGGCTTTTGGACAAGCAGCTGCTGCGTTAACTGCCCATGGAATTGATCCAAAAGAATATGCAAATAAATTAGTTTATTTAATGAGCGTCGATAAAGCTAGATTTAGAAGTCCAGTCATACCTGATTGTGAATTACATTTAGAAATTGAAGCTATAAGATCTCATGGAAGAGTATGGAAATATAAAGGAATAGCTAAAGTAAATGGAAAAAAAATGGCAGATGCTGAGTGGTCAGCAACAATAGTAGACAGAAAATAATGATACATAAGTCAAGCGTAATAGACTCGAAAGCTAAAATTTCAAACGATGTAAAAATTGGTCCTTTTTGTTATGTTGGTCCAAACGTTACTCTTAATGAAGGAGTTGAATTAGTATCTAACGTACATATTGAAGGGAATACTAATATAGGAAGAGGAACTAGAATTTTTCCATTTGCAAGTATTGGAACTCAACCGCAAGACTTAAAATTTAAAAATGAAAAAAACAGCTTAGATATTGGGGAAAATAACTTAATACGTGAGTATGTAACAATTAATCCGGGTACTGAAGGTGGAGGTTCAAAAACAAAAGTAGGTAACAATTGTTTGTTTATGATTTCTTCCCACGTAGCCCATGATTGTAAAATAGGTAATAATGTGATTATAGCCAATAACGTTCCACTTGGAGGCCACGTGACTATTGAAGACTCAGTAGTAATTGGAGGAAACTCTGCAGTTCAGCAATTTACAAGAATAGGTAGATTAGCAATGATTGGGGGAATGACAGGAGTGTTGAATGATGTAATACCTTTTGGGCTATCTATCGGAAACAGAAATTATCTTCAGGGATTAAATTTAATAGGATTAAGAAGAAAGAAGTATGAGAATCAAAAAATAATGGGGCTAAGTAAAGCTTACAAAGAAATTTTTGAATCAAAGAATTTACACGAAAACCTAAATAAAATTAACGGTGAACATAAAGGAAATGAATTGGTAAATGAAGTGATTACTTTTATCGAGAAAGATAAAAAAAGACCTATTTGTTCACCACAAAGTTAATTATGATCGGTCTCATATTTGGAGAAACAGATTTTCCAAAACAAATCTTAAAAAAAATTAAAGGTAAAAAGAAATATCTCATTATTGATCTGACCAAAAATAAAAAATTTAAAAAAGATATAAATTCTTATTCAGTTTCTTTAGGTCAATTTGGAAAAATTATAAAAATCTTAAAAGAAAATAATTGTAGAAAAGTTATATTTGCTGGAAAAGTTAAAAAACCTATATTCTCTAAATTAAGATTAGATTTAAAAGGATTTTACTATATGCCTAGAATAATAAAGAGTTATAAGCTCGGAGATGCAGCGATTTTGAAAGAAATAATTAACATTTTTAAAAAAGAAAAAGTTACAACTTTAAATTCATTGTTTTTCAATCCTGAATTAACTTTAAAAAAAGGGATCTATACAAAAATAGAACCTAGTAAGAATGATAGGGAAGATATTAACAAAGTTATTTCAACACTATTTAAATTAGGTGCCTATACATTTAGTCAAGGAGTAGTTGTAAGAAATAAAAAAATTATTGCTATTGAAGGCAAAGGTGGCACACAAAAAATGCTTCAAAAATGTAAAAGTAAGAAATTCAGAAATCAAGGTGTGTTGGTCAAAATGCCAAAGAAAAAACAAGATCTTAGGATTGATTTACCTACAGTTGGTTTAAAAACTCTAAAACAGTGTAAGTCTGTTGGTTTAAAAGGAATCGTTTTAAAGAATAAACAGAATGTTTTTTTAGAAAAAAACAAATGTATTAATTTTGCAAATAAAAATAAATTATTTATAAAAGTCATATGAAAAAATTATTTATTTTTTTATTTTTTTTTAATTTTTCTTTATTGCATGGTTCGGAAATTAAGTTTGAAAAAATAATTAGTGGTTTAGATAAACCTTGGAGTTTATCATTCATCAATCAAGAAAATATTATTTTCACTGAAAAATCAGGAAATTTATTTACATTAAATTTAAAGGATAAAAAAAAATCTCAAATTAAACATGATCTTCTATTTATTCTTGAAGATGGGCAGGGAGGATTACTTGATGTTTTGTTTCATGAGGGAGAAATATACTTGTCTTATTCCGAATATAGAGGAATGCGGGGATACACAAGTACTTCTGTAGCAAAAGGCAGTTTTGACAAACAAAACATTAAATTTAAAACTATTTTTAGAGCAGAACCTCCAATTGACTCAGGTTACCATTTTGGTTCAAGATTGGTAATTAAAGGAAATCATTTGTATATAACAGCTGGAGAACGTGGACAAGGAATGATAGCCCAAGACCCTAGTAAGCACCCTGGCAGTATTATCAGAATTAACCTTGATGGTTCTATTCCAAAAGATAATCCAAAATTTAAAGGTAAAAAGGATTGGCTCCCCGAAATATTTCAGATTGGAGTAAGAAATCCTCAAGGAATGGCTTTATCTCCATTTGACAATAAAATTTATTTATCAAATCACGGTGCCAAAGGAGGCGACTGGTTTGGCGTTGCTAATTTTGGAGAAAATTATGGATGGAAAATATTAGGTTGGGGAGGAACTAACTACTCTGGAACTAAAATAGGCCCTAAATGGAAACCTGGTTTTACAAAAGCGATTAAATACTGGGTACCTTCAATTGCAGTAAGTGCAATCACTATTTATAAAGGAAAAACTTTTAATGAATGGAATGGAGATGCCTTGGTCACGTCTCTTAAAGATCAATCATTAAGAAAGTTAAGATTTAAAGGCAACAAACTATTAGAGGAAGAAATTATTTTTAAAGGAAAAATAGGTAGAATAAGAGATATTAAAATACAAAAAGAAACAGGAGATATTTTTATGCTTTCGGACAAAGGTGAGCTTTGGAGAATGTATAAATGAAAAAAATTTTTGTATTAACTGGTGAACCATCAGGTGACAAATTAGCTTCAAAAGTAATAAATGAACTAAAAAAAATAAATCCTCAAATAGATTATCTTTCTGTTGGCGGAGAGAATTTAAAGGCTTTAGGCATTAAATCTATTTATGATTTGAAAGAAATTACTTTTTTAGGGTTCACAAGAGTAATATTAAATTTATTTAGTATTAATAACAAGATTAACAAGACTGTTAAAGCTATTTTAAAATATAATCCAAATTTATTGTTTACTGTGGATAGTCCTGATTTTACACTTAGAGTAGCGGAAAGAGTAAAAAAAAAAAATAATCAAATTAAAATAATTCATTACGTTGCTCCTCAAGTTTGGATTTGGAGAAAAGAGAGATTAAAAAAAATAAAAAAGTTTGTAGACCATACATTATTATTATTTAGTTTTGAAAAAAAATATTTTAACGAAGAAAATATGGACTATACATTTGTAGGACATCCCTTGCTTCAAAATACTGAAAAAACTAAAATTGATATCAATCAGGTTATAGGTAAAAATAAAGCAATTATTTCAATTTTTCCCGGAAGTAGAAAATCTGAAATAATTGTTTTGATGCCAATTTTATTAGAATTCATTAGTTTAATGAATAAGAAGTATACTGATATGACTTATGTTTTCCATTCAACAAAAGAATACTCTAGCTTAATACAATCATTTATCAAAGAAACAAATTTATCTAATTGTGAAATAATAAGTGATGACAAAGTTAAGTCACATATTTTACATAAATCTATTTTTGCTGTAGCTAAATCAGGAACAGTATCCTTGGAGATTTGTAATGCTAAAATTCCATCAATAATACTTTATAAAATGGGTCTTATTAATTTTTTAATAGTGAAAAGTTTAGTTAACACTAAATACGCTAATATAGTTAACTTTACTGCGGACGAAGAAGTTATACCAGAGCTACTTCAATCAGATTGTAACTCTAAAAACATTTTTAAATATGTCAGCAGTTTTTTAGAAGATCCAAATTTAATGAAAAAACAATTAGAGAAAGTTAATACAACTTTAACAAAATTAAAAACAAGCGGATCGCCATCTGAAAAGGCTAGTTTGACAATTAACAGATTTTTATAATGTTAATTTATAAACATAATGATTGTCTACTCAAAGATAATGGATTTAATCATCCAGAGAGAAAAGAAAGAATTAGTAGTATTATTGATTCAATAAAACAAATTAAAGATTTTAAAATTAATTTGGAAGATGCACCATTAGCTGATATAGACACTATATCTTTAGTTCATCCAAAAAAGTATATAGAAAAAATCTTTTCTAATATACCTAAAGAGGGACTTATTGGTGTAGAAAAGGAGCCCTATGCTGACACAATGCTTTGCTCAAATAGTAAAAACGCTATCTTAAGATCGTGTGGAGCAGGTATTGCAGCAGTTGATGCTTTAATGAATAAAAATGAAAGAGTTTTTTGTGCCATTAGACCCCCTGGACATCATGCAGAGACAGCTAAGGCTATGGGATTTTGTTTTCTTAACAATGTAGCGGTTTCAGCAAGATATTTACAAAACAAATATAAGCTAAAAAAAATAGCTATTATTGATTTTGATGTACACCATGGAAATGGAACTCAGGAGATTTTTTATAATGATGAAACGGTAGCTTATGCTTCGACTCATGAGCATCCATTATTTCCTGGAACTGGATCAGAGGAAGAGACTGGTGTAGGTAATATATTTAATGCTCAATTGAAAGGTGGAATGGAGTGCGATGAATTTTTAAAATTGTTTGATCAAAAAATTCTTAGACCCATAGATAAATTCAAACCAGAGATAATTTTAATATCTGCTGGTTTCGATGCTCATAAAAGGGACCCTATCGCGAGTATTAATTTAGAATCAGAAGATTTTTATAAAATTACAAAAAATATTGTAAATCTTGCTAATATTCATTCTAAAGGTAGAGTTATTTCTTTTTTAGAAGGTGGTTATGATCTACTTGCTTTATCAGAAAGTATAAAGCACCATTTGTTCGCGTTAAAAGTTTAAATATCCACAACACCCCAAATCGTACATATTTATAAAATAATATTATAGAATTAACCTCATAATAAAATATAGTGATTCCATGGATTTTATAGTTATCCTAGGTTTAAGTGCTATTTTAGTTGCTACAGGTGTAATTACTCCAGAGCCTAAAGATCAAGAGGTTGTAGAAAAAAAAGAAGAAATAAAAACGGAGGAAGTAGTAACTCAAACTGCTGAGATAAAACCAGAGCCAGAACCAGAACCAGCTAAAGAACCAGAACCAGAACCGGAGCCAGAACCAGAACCAGAACCTGAGCCAGAACCGGAGCCAGAACCAGAACCAGAACCAGCTCCTCAAACTGAAGAGCCTAAAGAACAAGTTAATGCTGAAGCCAATCAAGAACAAGATGCTAAACCTGAAGAAGAGGAAGTAGAACCAGTTACAGAAGAAACTCCAATGGAAGAAGAGAAAGAGGGAATTAGTATTGTAAATATCATGTTGTACATTCTAGGTGCTATCGCAGTAATTGCAGCCGGAATATATTTCTTTATGAGAAGAGAGCCAGCTCCACAAACTGCAGCAGATATTGCTAGATCTCAATCACAGGAACCAACTCCTGAGCCTCAACCAGAACCTGAACAACCAGTTCAAGATGAAACACCAACAGAAACTACTCAAGAAGAACCTGAACAACCAGTTCAAGAAGAAAATCAATCAGAAAATACAGATCAATCATCTAACGATGATGAAGATAAAAATAGGTAATATTTTTTCTTAATTATATTATCAAAATAAAGTAAAGTTAATTAATGGAATATAACTTTTCTCCATCAGAATTGGATTACCAACCTAAAAAATGCCACAGATGTTACTACATATCTAAAAAATTTAAATTATCAGATGGAGGAAGACCACCTCCAGTTTTTTCAAGCTTAGATGCTAATCAAAAACCTTATTATAAAAGTATTAATTCAAAAGATTGGTGCAATGATCTACCGGAGGGATATTTTGTTGATAAAGAAGAACTGCCAGGAAAAATAACTTCAGATGGGTTAATAGATAAAAAAGATAGAAAATTTAAACTAAATGGTATCCCAGATATTGTTGTAAGATTAAAAGAAGGTGGTTACGGTATTTATGATTTCAAAACAACAAATATTAAAGTAGATAAATCTGAGAATTATCGATATCAACTTGAGGCCTATGCACAAATTTTCGCTAACCCAGGTACTTTAAAGTCATCAAAAACCCCAAAATTGACTCCAATTAATCACATGGGGATAATACAATTTGAGCCAAGTCAAATTATTTCACATACAAAAAATGATCATAATATGAAATTTAAAGTTTCATTTTCCAATTTAAAAAGAGATGAGGAAGGATTTTATAATTATATAACTAATTTGATAGATCTATTAGAACAAGATACAGTTCCACCATTCTCTGAAAATTGTTCACTATGTAGTTTTACAAAATCTACAATGAGACTATAAATTTTTCATATTTTTGAGTTATATCATTTTTCTTAAGTTCAAATAACATTAATTTTTAAAGTAAATAGTATCTCTTCATGATATTATGAAACATGGAAAGTGATTCTTTTAAAAATCTCAAAAATAGAATTAATCGTTATTATAAAATTGACAATCATAGACATGCTTTTACAATTCTTGAAAACGACTTTCCTAATGAGTTTGAAGATATTTTAAATCTAATAATAAACTTCAGAATTAAGAAAAAATGGATAATCGAAGGAGGCGGTGGAAAAACACAAATTGCCAAAAATATAGAGACGCATTTTAATAAAAAAGGCTGGCGGGAACAAAAATTTGTAGTTTCAAATAAAATTAACGGAAAAGAGACAACCTCAGAAACTAACAAAATTGATTGTTTTAAAAATAAAATTGGATTGGAAATTCAATGGAATAATAAAACAGAGTTTTATGATAGGGACCTTAACACTTTTAAACGCCTACATGATTTGAAGCAAATGGATGTTGGAATAATGATAACTAGGGATAGAGATGTGGATAGATCAATATTAAAAAAGTTTGATAAGAAAATTTCTGGTAAATATGGACCTAGTAGTACTATTTTTGAAAAATTTTTAAATAAGATAAAGCAAGGGAGTGCTGGTTCTGTTCCAATACTTACTTTCGCTTTTAAAGGAGCAATAATTGAGCAATAAAGTTAAGTTATCGATCGTTGGAAAATTCGGAACAATTTTGGCTGATCCTCCATGGGAATTTCAAAACAGTACTGGTAAAGTTGCGCCAAAACATAAAAGACTTAAAAGATATGAAACTATGAGTTTAGAAGAAATTAAATCAATGCCAGTTTCTAGATTGTCCGCTAATAAATCTCATTTATATTTGTGGGTGCCAAATGCATTTATAAAAGAAGGCATTGAAGTTATGGAAGAGTGGGGCTTTAAATATAAAACTAATATAGTTTGGCACAAGATAAGAAAAGATGGTGGTCCTGATGGAAGGGGAGTTGGTTTTTATTTTAGAAACACCACAGAGTTAGTTTTATTTGGTGTGAAGGGCACTAAAGTTAGAACATTGAAGCCTGGGAGAACACAAGTAAATATTATACGAACACGAAAACGAGAGCACTCTAGAAAACCAGATGAGCTTTATAAAATAATAGAAAAGTGCAGCTGGGGTCCTTTTTTAGAATTATTTGCGAGAGGTAAAAGAAAAGGATGGACTAGTTGGGGAGATCAAAGCAAGAAATATAAAATTTCTTGGGATACTTATAAAAATAATAGCAAATCAAAAAAAATTAAAGCTTAGAATGCTTTAAATTACAGACTTCAGTCTTTTTTTAACCTCGTCTTTGTCTAAAGATAAAATTACATCATAAAGACCAGGCCCAAATCTTGAACCTACAAGAGCTATTCTTAAAGGCTGGCCGACACCTTTAAAATTAGTCTTATGTTTATCTATTAAGGATTTAATTATAGGTTCTAAAACTTCTCTAGAAAAAGAGGATAGTTTTTCATATTCACTAATAAAGTCGTTAATTACTTTTTTGGATAAATCATTAATTAGTTTTTTATCATCCGCACTAATTTCAATTTTATCATTAATAATATATTGAGCGTTTTTCCAAATATCTTCTAAGGTCTTTGCTTTATTCTTTAAAAAACTCATTGATTTTAAAAGAACATTTTCTTTTGCCTGATCTATAGGTTTTTTGTATTTCGCAACATATTCTTTGAAAAAATTAAAAAGATCCTTTTCGTCTATAGTTTTTATGTACGTTTCATTTATTGAATAAATTCTATTCATATCAAGTTTTGAAGGTGATTTTCCAACTCCACTTAAATCAAATAAATCAATACTTTCTTGCTTAGTAAAAATCTCTTTATCTTTATAAGACCATCCTAATCTTAACAAATAATTTCTTAAAGCATCTGAAATAATTCCAATTTTTACATAATCTTCAAGGGTAGAGGCGTTATCTCTTTTAGATAATTTTTTTCCTTTTTCACTATGAATTAATGGAATGTGAGCAAAGTTAGGAACTTCCCAGCCCATGGCATCATAGATTTGTTTTTGTTTAAAAGAATTAATCATATGATCATCACCTCTAATGACATGAGTAATTTTCATCTCATGGTCATCTACTGTTGCTGATAATTGATATGTTGGAGATTTATCTTTTCTAAGTATTACAAAGTCTTCTATTGTAGAATTTGAGATATTTCTATCTCCTTGAACTAAATCTTTAATAATCGTATTTCCCGAAATTTTACTCTTAAATCTAATTACCGGTTTTATACCTTCAGGAATTTTAAGGTCTTTAGCGTCTCTCCACTTTCTATTATAAACATAGGGTATACCTTGTTTTTTACAATTTTGTTTTTGTTCATTTATTTCTTCTTCAGAACAATAACATTCATAAGCAAAACCTTTTTTAATAAGCTCTTCAGCAACCGCAACGTGTTTATTAATGTTTTTGGATTGAATATATTCTTCACCATCATGCCTAATACCTAGCCATGACAAAGAAGAAATAATTTGTTTTTTAAATTCATCTTTTGACCTCTCTTTATCAGTATCTTCAATTCTTAAGTAGTATTTGCCTTTGTTCTTCTTTGCTAAAAGCCAATTAAACAAAGCTGTTCGAACACCGCCAATGTGAAGAGGCCCAGTAGGAGAGGGCGCAAACCTACAAATAAAAGACATTTTTATTAATTAGACTATTTTAATGAAAGTTTCTATACAAAGAAACAAGTTTACCTTGTATTTTTATTCTATTTGCTGCGTAAATTTTTGTTCCATAGTTGCGATTTGCTGCTTCAAGAGCTATCGTGTTTCCTTTTTTTCTCACTTTTTTTAAAGTTGCTTCTTGATCATCTATTAACACTACCGCTATTTGACCGTTATCTACGTTAGATGCTTTTTTAATTATTACAGTATCACCATCAGCAATCCCTGCCTCAATCATTGAGTCACCTTTTACTTTTAATCCGTAGTGTTCACCATTATTTTGTAAATCTTCTGGTAAAGCTACTCGATCAACCTCCTGTTGAATCGCCTCGATGGGCGTTCCTGCTGCAATGCTTCCTAAAACTGAAACATCTGTAGATTTGTTATTATTTTTATCTAACCCACCTTTAATCACGCTAGGAGTAAATGAATTAAAAATATCATTTGCACTTGCGTTTTCTGGAAGCTTTACAACTTCTAAAGCTCTAGCTTTATGAGCCAACCTTTTGACAAAACCTCTTTCTTCCAAGGCAGAAATTAACCTATGTATACCTGATTTCGACTTAAGGTTGAGAGAGTTTTTCATCTCTTCATAAGATGGAGAAATTCCAGTGGATCTAATTTTTTTATTAATAAATATAAGTAAATTTTTTTGTTTTTTTGTTAGCATAGAACAAACCTCGTACATCTATGTTCTATAAAAGTTCTTTTTAAATTACAACTTTAAATAAAGCGCTAATTTACTTAGTTATTTGAATTATTTTTTTCATTAAGCTGCCAGGATTGTCAGATTTTAAAAGTGATTCTCCAATTAGAAAATTTTTAATTCCGGTTTTTTCATAAATATATTTAGCATCTTTTTCATCTTTTATTCCACTTTCAGAAATAAGAGAGCTTTTATGTCCTTTAACAACTTCAAAAATTGAAATCGTAGTATTTAAAGAAACTTCTAAAGTTTTTAAATTTCTATTATTTATACCGATTAAGGCCCTCTCATATTTTAAAGCTGTTTCAGCTTCTTTTTGATCATGCACCTCGACTATTACAGACAAATTGTGTTTTAAAGCTTCAGAATATATTTCATCTGCTTGATTTTGACTAAGTGCTGAAATAATAATTAAAATACAATCACATCCATAACTTTTTGATAAAGATACCTGATAAGGATCTATGAAAAAGTCCTTTGCTAAAATAGGTATTTTGAAATTTTTTTTAATATCTTTAATATATTCAAGATTTCCCAAAAAATACTTTTCTTCAGTTAAAACTGAAAGACATGTAGCACCATGATCGATATACATCTTAGCTATATCAACATGGTTAAATTTTTCAACCAATATACCGGCAGAAGGACTTGCTTTTTTAATTTCTGCAATTAAAGAAACTCCGTTATTTTTTTTAATTTTTTCTTTAAAATTATAAAAAAAATTTAATTCTTTAATTTTTTTTTCAAGAGAATCTAAAGAATTATCTTTTTTAATTAAATTTAAAGCTTCTTTTTTATCTTGCACTATTTTTTTGAGTATATTTTTCATTAAGATCTTTGTAATTTAGTCAAATGTTCAAATGCTTTCCCAGATTTTAAATGCTTTAGCGCTTTATTAAATGCATCCTTAAAATCATACTCTTTGTCAGCAACAATCAATCCTGCAGCTACATTTAAAGCTACTGCTTGTGCAAACTCATTATTTTTCCCTTTGCATATTTCAATTATTTTCAAAGAATTGTAAGTTGAATTTTTACCAAGTAGATTATTCTTATTATTCACATTAATTCCAAGTTCTTTAGGATCTATTTCGAATTCATTAATGTTTTTATCTTTTAATTCTACTATACTTGTTTTTACAAAAGGGGATATTTCGTCCATTCCATCATCGCTGTGTACTATATATGCATGAACAACATCGTTTTCTTTTAAAGCTTCTGCAAATGGCTTCATCCATTTTTTATCATATACACCTATTACTTGTCTTTTTACTTGCGCAGGACTGCTTAAAGGCCCAATCAAATTAAAGATTGTTTTTTTTCCCATTTTTTTCCTAGCAGGTCCCACATGTTTCATTGCTGAGTGATAATTTGGAGCAAACATAAAAGCAAAGTTAAATTTTTTTATATTTTCCTCAGCTTCGTTAGGTTTTAAGTTTATGTTAATTTTTAGAGCTTCTAATACATCAGCAGACCCACAGTTTGATGAAACTGCTTTGTTGCCGTGTTTGGCAACTTTTACACCCATGCTTGCCAAAACAATAGCTGCCGCAGTAGAAATATTAAGAGAGTTTTGACCATCTCCTCCTGTTCCACATGTATCAATAGTTTTTTCATCAGTTTTAACTTTAGTTGCTTTTTCCCTTAAAACAAAAATTCCTCCAGCTAACTCGTCTTTAGTTTCACCTTTTTTAAGAAGAAATTCTAATATTTCTATTGTTGAATTTTCATCGTATTTGCCTTCCATTAGTTCATTAAAAAGAATTTTACTTTCCTCAAATGAAAGATTTTGACCTCTTTTTAAATTTTCAATTAATTTGGACATATTAATTAATTATAAAATTTTTGATTAGTTTCATCCCTACCTTAGTGCTAATACTTTCGGGGTGAAATTGAAAGCCATGAATATTGAAGTTTTTATGCATTAACCCCATGATAGTCTTATTTTTTGTTTCTGCGGTAATTACAAGATCAAAAGGTAGTGTTTTTCGTTCTACAATCAAACTATGGTATCTAGTTGCTTGAAAATTATTTGGTATGTTTTTAAACAATCCTTTTTTTAAGTGTTTAATTTTACTAGTTTTCCCATGCATCAAATTTTTTGCATTAACGACTTTTCCTCCAAAAGCTTGACCTATGATTTGATGGCCCAAACAGACTCCAAGTATAGGAATTTTTTTATGGATTTCTTTTACAATTTTTAAACAATTACCAGCTTGATTTGGATTTCCCGGTCCAGGAGAAATAACTATTTTATCAAACTTGTTTTTTAAAATTGTTTTCCCATCTATTTTATCATTCCTCACCACTTGTACATTTTTTCTAAATTTGGAAATATAATGGAATAAATTATAGGTAAAACTGTCGTAGTTATCTATTAACAATATTTTCATTTAATCAACCGCTTTCAATAAAGCTTTAGCTTTATTAACCGTTTCAACATATTCTTTTTCAGGCTTACTGTCTGCGACAATACCTGCGCCTGCTTGGACGTAAATCTTTTTGTCTTTAATAAGAGCAGTTCTTAAAGTTATACAAGTATCAAATTCTTTATTAGGAGTGAAATAACCTATTCCACCTGCGTACAATTTTCTTTTATTTTTTTCAAGTTCGTCAATTATTTCCATAGCTCTTATTTTTGGTGCTCCACTCACTGTCCCGGCAGGAAATCCAGATAACAATGTTTCAAAAATTGAATATTTATTGTTGAATTTTCCTACCACGTTAGAGACGATATGCATTACATGTGAGTATTTTTCTACTTTAAATTTTTCAGTAACTTTAACAGTGTTTATTTTAGAAACTTTTCCAACGTCATTTCTGCCTAGATCTAATAACATTAAGTGCTCTGCTAACTCTTTCTTATCATTTAATATATCAAATTCATATTTCTTATCTTCTTTTGAATTTTTTCCCCTAGGTCTAGTTCCAGCAATCGGTCTTATTGTAATTTCATCATTTCTTAGTCTTACTAAAATTTCAGGACTGCTACCTAAAATTTTAAAATCTTCATAGTTAAAGTAAAACATAAAGGGTGAAGGATTAGATTTTCGTAAAAAGTTATAAATTTCTATTGGTTTTTTTTCAACTTTCCTTTGGAAACGTTGACTCAATACAACTTGAAAAATATCACCTTTTTTTATGTATTTTTTTGCTTTTTTTACTAAATTTTTAAAATTGCTTTTCGACGTGTTTGATTTGACTGCATTATTATTTTTCTTAAAGGTAAATTTTTCAGGAAGTTTA
>CACMCJ010000013.1 GCA_902612235.1 uncultured Pelagibacteraceae bacterium | reverse complement strand
ATCCAGATTTGTATCCCGGACCTT
This sequence comes from uncultured Pelagibacteraceae bacterium, assembly GCA_902612235.1. Lineage (GTDB taxonomy): Bacteria > Pseudomonadota > Alphaproteobacteria > Pelagibacterales > Pelagibacteraceae > Pelagilacustribacter. The sequence goes on along the minus strand of CACMCJ010000013.1, from coordinate 22,889 downwards.
TAGATATAGGCATATTTAAAAAAGCGAGGGAAAAGAAAATTTGGGACCTAAAGATTATAAACATAAGAAATTACTCTAATGATAAACATAAAACAGTTGATGATACACCTTATGGAGGAGGGAGCGGAATGTTGTTAAGACCAGACGTTATTGCCTCAGCTTTAGATAAAAATATAAGTAATAATGAAAAGGTTATATATTTATCTCCAAAAGGTAAAAAGTTTGACCAGAAAATAGCAAGATCATTTTGCAAAGAAAAAAAAATAAATTTACTTTGTGGTCATTTTGAAGGTATAGATCAGAGGCTTTTAGAAACTAGAAATATTGAAGAATATAGTTTAGGTGACTTTATTCTATCTGGTGGTGAAACAGCGTCATTTGTATTTGTTGATGCTTTGATAAGGTTATTGCCTGGAGTCTTGGGTAACAATAACTCAGCTAAAGAGGAGAGTTTTGAAAACTATCTTTTAGAATACCCTCAATATACTAAACCTAAGGAATGGGAGGGAAAAAGTCCTCCAGAGGTCTTATTTTCAGGTGATCATGCTAAAATAAAAGGGTGGCGTTTATCTCAATCAGAGGCTATAACTCGTCGCCAGAGACCTGATCTTTGGAAAAAATATTTAGACAAAAAAAATGAAAAACATTGAAGATATTAACAAAGCCGCAATAAAAAAAATAGTTGCAAACAAAAAGATCACAGAATTTTCACCTGGTGACACTATAAAGATAGGTGTAAAAATTGTTGAGGGGAAAAGAGAGAGAATTCAATACTTCGAAGGCGTGTGTATTGCAAAAAAAAATAGAGATATTAATTCATCATTTACAGTGAGAAAAATTTCCTTTGGCGAGGGTGTTGAAAGAACTTTTGCATTGTATAGTCCTAATGTAGACTCAATTAAAGTTATTAGATCAGGAAAAGTAAGAAGAGCGAAGCTTTACTACTTAAGAGATAGAAAAGGAAAATCTGCAAGAATTGCTGAAAAAATCAAAAAGAAAATTGGTGTAGATGTTTCTGTAAAACCAAAAGAGCCAATATCAAAACCTGTTGAGCCAGTTTTACAAGACACAAAAGCCACTGAAGTTAAAAAAAAAGATACTATAAAAGTCGAAGCTAAGGTTGAAAAACCAACTAGCGAAAAAAAATAAAATTTTAATGTCTAAAACTCTATATGATAAGATATGGGAAAACCATCTTGTTCATGAACAGGATGATGGGACTACGTTAATTTATGTAGATAGGCACTTAGTTCATGAAGTTACTAGTCCCCAAGCTTTTGAGGGGTTGAGGCTTCAAAATAGAGAGGTAAGAAGACCAGAACTTACTCTTGCAGTTCCTGACCATAATGTTCCAACTACTGATAGATCTAAAGGGATTGATGATAAGGAGTCTAGGATCCAAGTAGAAACATTAAGAAAAAATTGTAAGGAATTTGGAATTAAACTTTTTGATGTAAATGATAAACGTCAAGGAATAGTTCATATAATTGGCCCTGAGCAAGGTTTCACTCAACCTGGCACGGTTATAGTATGTGGTGATAGTCATACAGCGACACATGGAGCTTTTGGAGCTTTAGCTTTTGGAATTGGAACATCTGAAGTAGAACATGTTCTAGCTACTCAGACGTTAATGCAAAAAAAATCAAAAAATCTAAGAATTAATGTAAATGGAAAATTACCAAAAGGTGTTACTGCAAAAGATGTAATTCTTAAAATTATTGGAACAATAGGTACAGCAGGAGGAACAGGTTACGTGGTGGAATTTGCTGGAGATGTTATTAAAAATTTAAGTATGGAAGAGAGAATGACAGTTTGTAATATGACTATTGAAGCAGGAGCTAGAGCAGGTTTGATAGCCCCAGACCAGAAAACATTTAATTATTTGAAAGGTAAAACGATGTCTCCAAAAGGAGAAAATTGGAATAAAGCTGTAGAGTTTTGGAAGACTTTATTTTCAGACAATAATTGTAAATTTGATAAAGAAATTAATATTAACGGAATAGATATAGAACCATTAGTAACTTGGGGGACTTCTCCTCAAGATGTATCACCAGTGACAGGTTTAGTTCCTGATCCCGAAAAAGAAAAAAACGAAGATCGAAAAGCTGCCATGAAACGATCTCTTGAGTACATGGGATTAAAAGCGAATACAAAAATCTCAGAAATTAAAATAGATAAAATTTTCATAGGAAGTTGCACAAATGGACGTATAGAAGATTTAAGATTAGCAGCTGATCTTTTAAAAGGTAAAAAAATAGCTAATAACGTAAGTGCAATGGTAGTTCCAGGTTCTGGGCTGGTAAAAGAACAGGCTGAGAAAGAAGGTTTAGATAAAATTTTTAAAGAAGCTGGATTTGAATGGAGAGAGCCAGGTTGCTCAATGTGTTTAGGAATGAATCCGGATCAGCTAAAGCCCAAAGAAAGATGCGCATCAACATCTAATAGAAATTTTGAAGGAAGACAAGGAAGGGGTGGAAGAACTCACCTAGTCAGTCCAGGCATGGCTATTGCAGCTGCAATTAATGGACACTTAACCGATGTAAGAGAGATCTAATATGGAAAAATTCACAAATTTAAAATCGATACCTTCTTATTTATCTTTACAGAACATAGATACAGATATGATTATTCCAAAACAGTTTCTTAAAACTATTAAAAGAACAGGATTAGGAAAAAGTTTGTTTTATGAAATGCGTTATGATGAAAATGGACAGGAAAATAAAAATTTTATTTTAAATAATGAACCTTACAATAAATCGAAAATTTTATTAACAGGAAAAAATTTTGGATGCGGTTCCTCTAGAGAACACGCTCCATGGGCCTTATCTGATTTCGGCATAAAGTGTGTGATAAGTTCAAGCTTTGCAGATATATTTTATAACAATTGTTTTAAAAACGGAATTCTACCTATAAAGATCGACGATAAAACTATCAGTGAACTAGTCGAGTATTCCAAGAGAAAAGAAAAAATAGAGATTAGTTTAGATAAACAAGAAATTAAGTATGGAAATAAGAATTCAAAATTTGAAATTGATGCTTTCAAGAAAAAATGTTTGATAGAGGGTTTAGATGATATTGCTCTATCAATGGAAAAAATTAATAAAATTGACCAATATGAAAAAAAATTACAAACAACAAAACCTTGGGTATTAAACAATGGTTAGTAAAACAAGAAAAATTCTGCTTTTGCCTGGAGATGGTATAGGACCCGAAGTTATTGCTGAAGTCAAAAAAATACTAGAATGGATGAATAAAAATAAGTCTTTAGATTTTGTTTTAAACCAAGAGCTTATTGGAGGAGCGTCAATAGACGCTAATAAAGTTCCAATTACAGATGAGGTATTTTATAAATCATTAGAGTCGGATGCAGTTATACTTGGGGCGTGTGGTGGACCAAAATGGGATAATTTAGAATTTTCAAAGAAACCAGAGAGAGCTCTGTTAAAACTAAGAAAAGAATTAAAATTATTTGCAAATTTAAGGCCAGCTATTTGTTTTAAACAACTTGTTGAGTCTTCAAGTTTAAAACCCGAAATAGTTTCAGGTCTTGATATAATGATTGTAAGAGAGTTGACTGGAGGTATTTACTTTGGAGAACCTCGAGGAATAGAGCCAATGGAAAATAATCAAAGAAAAGGTATTAATACCCACACTTATACGACATCAGAAATTCAAAGAATAGCAAGAGTAGCTTTTGACCTTGCAAAAAAAAGGAAAAATAAAGTTACGTCTTGCGAAAAATCAAATGTTATGGAAGCGGGAGTTTTATGGAGAGAAGAAGTTCAGGCAATTAAAGATAAAGAATTTAAGAAGGTAGAGTTAAATCATATGCTAGCAGATAATTGTGCTATGCAGCTTTTGAGACAACCAAAGCAATTTGATGTGATATTAGCAGATAATTTATTTGGAGATATGTTGTCCGACGAAGCAGCTATGCTTACAGGGTCTCTGGGGTTGTTGCCGTCTGCTTCTTTAGGTAATAAAGATAAAAATGGTAAGGTCAGATCACTTTTTGAGCCAGTTCATGGATCAGCACCAGATATCGCAGGTAAAAATATGGCAAATCCTATTGCGACAATTTTAAGTTTATCTATGGCATTAAGATATTCTCTAGATTTAGACAAGGAGGCCGATCAATTAGATAAAGCTGTGCAGGACGTTCTTGATGATGGTTTAAGAACAAAAGATATAATGTCTAAAAATATGAAAGAGGTTTCAACTTCAGATATGGGTGATGCAATTATCGCAAAATTGAAATAAAGTAACTTATTATGAATTTTGCAATTATTGGTGCTTCAGGCAACGTTGGAAGAAAAACAATTGAAATTTTAGAGAAATCTAACATAGAGTTACATAAACTTTTTTTAATTGCTTCCTCAAAAAGTGTTGGTAAAAAAATTAAATTTAGAAAAAAAGAGATTAACCTTGAAAAATTAGAAGATTACGATTTTTCTAAAGCACAAATCACTTTTTTTGCTGCCGGAAGCCAGATCGCAAAAGAATGGATTCCGAAAGCAGCTAAAAAAACAATTGTGATAGATAACTCAAGTTTTTTTAGAATGGAAAAAAATGTTCCCTTAGTTGTACCGGAAGTAAACCCCGAAGTACTCGAAAAACATAATAATATCATCTCTAATCCAAATTGTTCTACAATGCAGATGGTTCTCGCACTAAAGCCATTGCATGATGAGTATAAAATTAGAAGAGTAGTGGTTTCAACTTATCAAGCAGTATCGGGTGCTGGCAAAGCGCCTATGGATGAACTTTTTGAGCAAACCAAAGACTATTTAGAAGGAAAGCAAATTCAACCAAAAAATTTTACAAAACAAATTGCTTTTAATTTAATACCTCACATCGACATTTTTGATAAGGATGGATACACAAAAGAAGAATTAAAAATGACCAATGAAACAAAAAAAATATTAGATGAAAAGATTGATGTAACTGCAACCTGCGTAAGAGTTCCAGTAAAAACAGGACACTCAGAGTCAATTAATATTGAATTTGACAAATCTTTTGATCTTAAAAATGTAATCGAAATTTTAAAAAATGCTCCAGGTTGTAAAGTAATTGATGACCGAAAAGATGGAGGCTATATTACACCTTTTGAGGCTGAAGGTGATTATATAACTTACATTTCTAGAATAAGAAAAGATAATTCAAATACAAAGGCCATTAATTTATGGGTTGTTTCTGATAATTTATTAAAAGGAGCAGCATTAAATACTGTGCAAATTGCAGAGCATCTAATGAAAAAAATGTAATTATAGTTTATAAATTTTTTATGCAAAACAAAAATAACCCATTAAGTCCTCACTTACAAATTTATAAATGGCAAATATCATCTTTGCTATCTATTTCACACAGAATTGTTGGTGTGGTAAATATTTTAGCAATTACACTTATTTGTTTTTGGACTATTTCGCTATTGTTTGGAAAAGATAATTATCTAATTGTCCAAATTTTTTTAAATTCTATATTTGGAAAATTCTTAACCATATCATTATGCTGGACATTTAGTTTTCATATCTTAAACGAAATAAGACATTTATCTTGGGATGCTGGCTTTGGATTTGATCTTAAAATAGCAAAATTTACGGGTGTATTAACTTTATTCGGTTCTTTCTTATTAACGATAATATTTTATTTTTTAGGGAGAAATTTTTTTTAATATGCATATATCTACAAAAAAATGGCTTTTTACTAAAATAAGTTCATTAATTTTGATCCCTTTTAAGATTTGGTTTTTAGTAAGTTTTGTCTCAATTTATGATAAGGACTATTCTAAAATTGTATCTTTTTTTTCTGAACAGCCATCAAAATTATTATTTTCAATATTTATTATAATCGCTTTCTTTTTTTCAGCATTGACAATAAGTGAGATTTTTGAGGACTATTTACACAATAATAAAATCAAATATGTCGCAAATAAAGCTCTGTATTTATTTGCTATAATAACTCCATTAATGACAATTTTAGGTATATATAATTTAGATTAATGAGTGCATATAAAGTTATAGATCATGAATATGACGTAGTTGTTCTGGGAGCTGGAGGCTCTGGTTTAAGAGCAGCAGTAGGGTTATCTGAGTCAGGATTAAAAACTGCTTGTATTTCTAAAGTATTTCCTACAAGAAGCCACACGTCCGCAGCTCAGGGAGGTATATCAGCTGCTTTAGGTAATATGGGTGAAGATGACTGGCGTTGGCATATGTACGACACCGTTAAGGGCTCTGACTGGTTAGGTGATCAAGATGCAATAGAATATCTTTGCAAAGAGGCACCGAGAGCAGTTGTTGAGCTAGAGCGATATGGAGTTCCTTTTAGCAGAACTGATGATGGGAAAATTTATCAGAGACCATTTGGAGGGATGACTAAGAATTATGGCAATGGGACTGCTCAACGTACTTGTGCAGCCGCAGATAGGACTGGCCATGCTATTTTACACACTCTTTACGGACAAGCCTTAAAACAAAATACAGAATTTTTTATAGAATATTTTGCACTTGATTTAATTATGAAAAACGGAGAGTGTAAAGGAGTAATAGCTTGGAATTTAACTGACGGGACAATACACAGATTTAGATCACACATTACAATCATTGCAACAGGTGGTTATGGAAAAGTTTATTATTCCGCTACATCAGCTCATACTTGTACTGGAGATGGTAATGCAATGGTTTTAAGAGCAGGATTGCCGCTACAAGATATGGAATTTGTTCAATTTCATCCAACTGGAATATATGGAGTGGGTTGTTTAATAACGGAGGGTGTACGAGGTGAAGGTGGATTTTTAGTTAATGGAAAAGGAGAGAGGTTCATGGAGAGATATGCTCCAAATGCTAAAGACTTAGCCTCAAGAGACGTTGTTAGCAGATCCATGGAGATGGAAATAAATGAAGGCCGGGGTGTTGGTAAAAATAAAGATCACATTAATCTACACTTAGATCATTTAGATAAAAAAGTTATAGATGAGAGACTTCCTGGTATATCAGAGGCTGCAAAAACTTTTGCTAATGTAGACGTTAGTAAAGAACCGATTCCAGTAGTACCAACTGTTCATTATAACATGGGTGGAATACCAACAAATTACAAGGCTGAAGTTTTGACGTTAAACGGATCAGAAAAAACTGTGCCAGGCCTAATGGCGATAGGAGAAGCAGCTTGTGTATCAGTGCATGGGGCTAATAGATTAGGCTCAAACTCATTAATAGACTTAGTTGTTTTCGGAAGAGCTGCTGCTAAAAGAGCTGCAGCGTTAGTAAAACCTGGAACACCGCATGAAGATATTTCAAATTCGGAAACAGATAAATGTCTAGACAGATTTGACAAAATGAGAAATTCTAGTGGATCAACAAAAACATCTGAATTAAGATTAGAAATGCAAAAAACTATGCAGAAGAAATGTGCAGTATTTAGAACTGAAAAATCTCTAAAGGAAGGTGTTGAACAAATTAGAAAACCGTATGAAGGTTTAAACGACGTGTCGGTAAAGGATAAATCGTTATTATTTAATACTGATTTAGTAGAAACATTAGAATTTGATAATTTAATTAGTCAAGCACTTACGACTATGGACTCCGCTTATAATAGAAAAGAGAGCAGAGGTGCTCACGCAAGAGAAGATTTTACAAAAAGGGATGATAAAAATTTTATGAAACATACATTAGCTTGGCAAAAAGGCAAAGAAGTTGAAATTAAATATAGGGATGTGCATTCAAGAACTTTGACAAACGATGTCCAGTATTTTCCTCCGAAGGAGAGAGTTTACTAAAAATGGCACAATTTAGCCTACCTAAAAATTCTAAAATAGAGGTAGGAAAATATTATAAAGATAAAACTAATTCAAAAAATCTTAGAAAAATAAAAGTATATAGGTGGGATCCCTCTACTGGAAAAAATCCAAGAACAGATACTTTTGAGGTCGATATGGACAGTTGTGGCCCAAAAGTTTTAGACATTTTAATAAAAATTAAGAATGAAATTGATCCATCTTTGACATTTCGACGTTCATGCGCTCATGGAGTATGCGGCTCTTGTGCAATGAATATCGATGGGGTAAATACTCTTGCATGTATAAAATCTCATACAGATATAAATGGAGATTTAAATGTTTATCCTCTTCCACATTTAAAAGTAGTAAAAGATTTGATCGGAGATCTAACGACACTTTATAAACAGTACGAGTCCATTCAGCCCTGGCTAAAAACTGGTAAAACTGATCAAGAAAAAATAGAAATTAAACAATCACAAAAAGATAGAGAAAAACTTGACGGTTACTATGAATGTATATTATGTGCTTGTTGTTCAACTGCTTGTCCTAGTTATTGGTGGAACGGAGATAAATATTTAGGTCCAGCAGTTTTATTACAGGCTTATAGGTGGATAAATGATAGCAGAGATAATGATAAGAAAGAAAGACTAAAAAAGGTTGCAGATGAGTTAAAATTGTACAGATGTCATACTATTATGAATTGTACAAATTCATGTCCTAAAGGCCTCAATCCTGCAAAAGCTATTGGTTCTATTAAAAAAATGCTTGCAACAAGTTAAAAGCTTATTTAATCAATAACATCATGAAAATAATTCAACATTTTGTTGGTGGAAGATCATTTCCTGGTAATTCAAACAAAAAAGGGAAGATATTTAATCCTGCTACGGGCGAACAGACTGCGGAAGTTAAATTAGCAACAAAGAAAGATGTAAACGAAGCGATTATAATTGCAAAAAAAGCTTTTGTAGAATGGTCTAATAAACCTCCATTACAAAGAGCAAGAGTGATGTTTAAATTTAAAGAATTAATCGAAAAAAACGCAGATGAGCTAACAAAAATAATTGTTTCTGAACATGGTAAAGTGTACGAGGATGCTAGAGGATCGCTAACTAGAGGCCTCGAAGTTGTAGAGTTTGCTTGTGGAATTCCTCAAATGTTAAAGGGTGAATTTACTGAAAATGTTGGATCTAATGTAGATAGTTGGTCAATTAGACAACCACTAGGAATATGTGCTGGAATAACTCCGTTTAATTTTCCTGCGATGGTACCAATGTGGATGTTTCCTATGGCAATAGCGTGCGGAAACACCTTTGTTCTAAAGCCATCAGAAAAAGATCCTTCATGTTCAATGAGGCTCGCAGAGCTATTTAAGGAAGCTGGGTTGCCTGATGGTGTTTTAAATATTGTTAACGGCGATAAAGAAGCGGTAGATGCATTAATAGAAAATAAAGATGTTGCTGCGATTAGCTTTGTTGGCTCAACACCAATTGCAAAATATATTTACGAAAATTGTGCTAAAAATGAGAAAAGAGTTCAGGCATTAGGAGGAGCAAAAAATCACTGTGTAGTAATGCCTGACTGCGATTTAGAACAAGCTGTAAATGGTTTAATGGGTGCAGCATACGGCTCTGCAGGAGAGAGATGCATGGCTCAGTCCGTGGCAGTTGCTGTTGGAAATATTGGAGATAAATTAGTGGATGCTTTATCGAAAAAAGTTGAAGCACTTAAGGTAGGACCAGGTTTAGACAAACAATCAGAAATGGGCCCTCTGGTAACAAAAGAACATTTGGCTAAAGTAAAAAATTACGTTGATATTGGTGTGAAAGAAGGAGCTAAATTATTAGTAGACGGAAGAAGCTTTAAGCTACAAGGCTATGAGAATGGATATTATATGGGCGGATGTTTATTTGATAATGTGACTAAAGAGATGAGAATTTATAAAGAAGAAATTTTTGGTCCTGTTTTGTCTGTTATAAGAGTAAAAGACTTTGATGAAGCATTAAACTTAGTTAATGAGCACGAATTTGGTAATGGCGTTAGTATTTTTACAAGAGATGGGGACTCAGGGAGAACTTTTTATAACAAAGCAAAAATTGGAATGGTTGGCATCAATATTCCAATCCCAGTTCCAATGGCTTTCCACAGTTTTGGAGGCTGGAAAAGGTCTTTATTCGGAGATCAACATATGCATGGGCCAGAAGGCGTAAGATTCTATACAAAATTAAAAACTGTTACATCAAGATGGCCATCAGGATTAAGATCTGATCCTGAATTTGTAATGCCTACTATGAAATAATTATGAAAAAAAAAATTAGTTTAATCGGAGCTGGTCAAATTGGTGGTACATTAGCTCATTTAATAGCTCTAAAAGAATTGGGAGATGTGGTTTTGTTTGATGTAGCAGCTGGTATCGCAAAAGGAAAAGCTTTAGATATTGCACAGTCTTCACCAGTAAATAAATTTAATATTAGTTTAAAAGGAACCGACAACTATGAAGAAACTAAAAATTCTGATGTGGTAATAGTCACTGCAGGTGTTCCAAGAAAACCAGGAATGACAAGAGATGATTTATTGGGAATTAACTTAAAAATAATTAAACAAGTTGCTGAAGGAATTAAAAAAAATTCTCCTAATGCATTTGTTATTTGTATCACTAACCCTTTAGATGTTATTGTAATGGCATTACAAAAATATTCAGGCCTTCCTAAAAATAAGATAGTAGGAATGGCAGGCATATTAGACTCATCTAGATTTATTTACTTCTTATCTCAAGAGCTTAATGTACCAGTTCAATCTATAAAATCTTTTGTTCTCGGTGGGCATGGTGATAGCATGGTTGCAATGCTTAATTTTACTGAAGTTAATGGCAAAAAAATTAGTCAGCTTATAGAAGAAGGTGAAATATCTGAAAAAAAAATAGCAGAAATAGTAGAAAGAACAAAAAAAGGCGGCGCAGAAATAGTAAAATTTTTAGAAAAGGGATCTGCATTCTACGCTCCCGCTGCATCCGGAGTTGAAATGGCAGAGAGTTTCCTTAAAGATTTAAAAAAAGAATTACCTTGTGCAGCTGGTCTTAATGGTGAATATGGATTCAAAGATATTTATGCAGGAGTACCTGTTGTAATTGGAAAAAATGGAGTGGAGAAAATAATTGAACTTAATCTTTCAAAAAGTGAAAAGAAAAATTTTGAATTTTCAGTTAATTCTGTTCAAGAATTATTTCAAGCAGCAATCAATATTGATAAATCTTTAGCTTAATAACTATATACATAGATTTATTTTTTCTCCAAAACTATTCTTCTACCCATACAAAAAATATTTGGAAATAATTTGACTAAAAATTCGTCTAGGCTATGAAGTATATTTAGAAAAAAATTATTCATTGGAATGCAAATTGTTTTTGAAGTTACTCCGCCTGAATTCAGAAAAATTGTACATTCAGTAAGTTTTTCGTATTTAATACTAAAAAGATTTCCTAAATTTTTTTCAAATATCTCTTTGTTATCAAAAATCAGATGAGGAACAGCAATATTCCCATGCCATGCATTTTCAATATCACTTTTAGGATTTTCTTCATCCCAAACGTTCAGTGTAAAATCAAATCCCTCATGTTTCATTATTAGTGTAGCTATCTGAAAGATGATTGAACAGTATGACTCAAACACTATAAGTTTTCCTCCAGGTTTAAGAATTCTGTATGTTTCTTTAAAAAACTTAATAGGATAAGGGATATGATGAATCATATTAGATGCTATTACGTAGTTAAACTCACTATCGTTAAAACCGGTTTTTTGAGCATCTATATTTTTAAAATCTAGATGCTCATCATTACCTAGGTCTGTTATTTTAAAATTTTTGTTTTTGATAAAATCTTTTGAAAATCCTGCTCCAGAACCTACTTCAATACCGTAATCTTCATCATTAATAAATTTATTCATCCAAGAAAATCTTTTATCAAGCAAGAATTTAACATTTTTGGAATTTGATGAGTAATATAGTTCTCTAGCAACTCTCGTGTTCGCAATAGATTTCATTCTATTTGCTTCTTTTGAAAACTGAATTTTTTTTATTATTTTAAACATTTATTGAATAGATATATAAATCAAAATAATTTAGTGGTACATTTAAATTGATAATAAAAAGTACATTTCAAAAGATGTTTTTAAATAAAAATAGTGCATTTAAAGAAATTCCTTCAATTATAGGAATAATTATATATGCGTTTTATGTAAATTGGTTTAGTGCCAACATGGGAATTATTCCTATTGACTCATTTGGTTTCTTAGACCCCGGTTTTAGTATATTAAAAAATAAGCTTCCAATTAGAGATTTTTGGATATTCACAGGTTTGTTGGTTGACTATATGGGAGCATTCTTTTTTTGGATATTTGGAAATAATTGGAATAGTCATTTAATTCATGCAGGCTTCATGAATATACTTGGTTCACTCGGGTTCTACTTTTTTTTAAACAAAATTAAATTAAATAAAAAATACGCATTAATTTATACTCTTAGTTTTGCAACTTTGTGTTATCCAGTTTCTGGAACGCCTTTTGCTTATTTGCATTCCTTTATTTTTTCATTATTGGCTATTTTTGTTTTATTAATAGGTTTGATAACTAATAAAAAAAATTATTGGTTATTACTTCCTATTATTTGTTTTTTATCTTTTCTGTCGATGCAGACCCCAGCAGCATATATAATTATTTTAATTTTATCTTTTTCAGTTTATTATTTTATTAAAGATATAAGAACAGAAAATCTCAAATATTTTTTATTTAGTGGCATTTTTTGTTCAATTGTTTTTCTCTCTTACTTGCTGCTTAGTAAAACACCTATTTCAAATTTTATATATCAATATATTCTTTTTCCACTGACCATAGGTGAAGGGAGAATTACAAGTAATGAACTCGCTTATGTAAGCTTAATAGATCAATTGAACTTTAAAAGAATATTTGGAAATTTTAAATTTATTCATTTTTTTTTATTTCCCTTAATATTGATTTTAATAAAAAGTTGGAAAAAAAAAGATAATTATAATATTTTAAATTTATTAATAATCCTCTCTACAATAATATTTATTTTTAATCAATTGCTTACAGCTAATCAAATTTATATCTTTAGTTTGATACCGTTATTAGCTGCTGTTCTCCATATAAATATCTTAAGGGTAAAACACTCACAAAAATATATTATGATTATTTTATTAATAGTTCTGTTTGCAACTATTAAGTTTCATGTAAGATACAATGTAGATAGAAAATTTCATGATTTAGAAAATATTGATAAAAGCAAAGCTGTCCCAGCAAAAATTATTCATAAAAATTTAAATAATTTAATGTGGATCACAAAACTTGTAAGCGATCCTAAAGAAGAGGCTGAAACTATTAAAAAAGCAATAAGTGTGATAGAAAAAGATAATAGAAAAAAAATATTAATAACTCATTACCAGTTCATTTCCACTGTGCTAGATACTGATTTGAATATATTAAATAGATGGTATTTATGGGACAATAATACTCATCCTACTGAAGGTCATAAGTATTTTCAGATTTATAAAGATATGGTCAACAGAAATGTAAAAAAAAATAATATTAAAGTGATCTATCTCTTGGGTCAAGAAAATGAGATTCTGTTAGACGATGTAAAAAACTACTTTACTGACGTTTGCTTTAAAAGTAAAACGCTTGAAAAAAATAAATTTTCTGTTCACAAAATAATTGATTGTAAATTAAAATGAATATTCATGAACACCAAGCAAAGTCAATTTTAAAAGAATTTGGAGCACCAGTATCTAATGGCGTAGTTATATATTCTTTAGAGGAGATTAAAAAAAAAATATCAGAGCTCAATGCTAAAGAATTTGTTTTAAAAGCCCAAATTCATGCTGGAGGCAGAGGTAAGGCTGGAGGAGTAAAATTAGTCAAAAATATTGTTGATTTAGAGAAAGAAGCAAACAAGATGATGGGAAAAAAATTAATTACTCATCAAACAGGACCTCAAGGAAAGATAGTAAAAAGACTATATATAGAAGAAGCCTCTGATATTGAGAAAGAACTCTATCTTTCTTGCTTAATTGACAGAGAAAGTTCAAAAATTGCTTTTATAAGTAGTACTGAAGGGGGCATGGACATAGAAAAAGTTGCCTCTGAAAAACCAGAAAAAATTATAACTAACAAAGTAGAATTTGAGAAAGATATAAGTATCTCAGATATAGAAAAGATTATTTCTACTTTTAAATTTGATCAAATTCTGAAAAAACAAGCCTATGAATTGATTAAAGCTCTTTATAAGATTTTAATTGAAAAAGATGCTAACTTAATTGAAATAAATCCTCTCATAATTACAAAGCAAAAAAATCTATTATGTTTAGATGCAAAAATGAACTTTGATGATAATGCAATTTTTAGGAGGCCAGAAATTTTAAATCTAAGAGATTTAAACGAGGAAGATCAAGCTGAAATAGAGGCTAGTAAACATGACCTAGCATATATAAAACTTGATGGATCTATTGGGTGTATGGTTAATGGTGCAGGTCTAGCTATGGCAACTATGGATATCATTAAACTTTACGGTGAAGAGCCAGCTAATTTTTTAGATGTAGGAGGAGGGGCTTCAAAGGAAAAAGTATCAGCTGCTTTTAAATTAATTTTATCAGATACAAATGTTAAAGGTATTTTGATAAACATATTTGGTGGAATAATGCGTTGCGATGTATTAGCTCAAGGTGTGGTTGATGCTGCGAATGAAGTAAAATTGTCGGTTCCTTTGGTAGTAAGATTAGCAGGCACAAATTTTAAAGAGGGTAAAGAAATTCTTGAAAAATCAAATCTCGAAATCTTATCTGCATCAGATTTAAATGATGCAGCAAAAAAAATTGTAGGAGCTATTAAATAAATGTCAATTTTAGTTGATAAAAATACAAAAGTTATTTGCCAAGGATTTACAGGAACTCATGGGACTTTTCATTCAAAACAAGCTTTAAATTACGGTACAAAATTAGTAGGGGGAGTTACCCCAAAAAAGGGAGGACAAAAACATTTAAATCTTCCTGTATTTAATACTGTAGAAGAGGCAAAATCAAAGACCGGGGCTAATGCATCTATGATTTACGTTCCTCCCAAATTTGCTGCTAATGCTATTATCGAAGCTATAGAGTCTAAAATTGAACTAGTTGTATGCATAACAGAAGGGATTCCAATTTTAGATATGCTAAAAGTAAAAAAAAGATTATCAAAAAGTAAATCAAGATTAATTGGCCCTAATTGTCCAGGAATTATCACTCCAGATGAATGTAAAATTGGAATTATGCCAGGAAATATTCATAAAAAAGGGACAGTTGGAATAGTTTCAAGATCAGGAACTTTAACTTATGAAGCAGTAGCTCAAACCTCAGCAAATGGCATGGGGCAATCAACTTGTATAGGCATCGGAGGAGATCCAGTGAATGGCACAAATTTCATAGACTGTTTAGAATTATTTTTAAAAGATGATGAGACCAAATCTATAGTCATGATAGGTGAAATTGGAGGTTCTGCTGAGGAACAGGCTGCAGAATTTTTAAAAAAAGAGAAAATCAAAAAGCCTATGGTAGGATTTATAGCAGGTCTTACTGCCCCCTCAGGCAGAAGAATGGGGCATGCTGGTGCAATAATTTCAGGCGGAAAAGGTGGAGCGGAGGATAAAATAGATATAATGAAATCTGCAGGTATTACTATCTCTAAGTCTCCAGCTGATATTGGAAAGACACTATTTCAAAAACTGAATGGTTAAAATTATAATATATGTTAAAGTGATTTATTAAATGTCATCTTCTAAAAATAATACGACCTATAAAAAAACCTCCTTTTTAGCTGGAAACAATATTGAATTTATAAATGAGTTTTATGCTGATTATCTCTCTAATCCTAGGTCCGTGCCAGAGAGTTGGCGTAAATTTTTTGAAGGTTTAAGTGAGGAACAAAAACTCATTCATAAAGATATCATAGGGCCTAGTTGGTCTCCTCATAGAAAAAAAATTAATATTCTTAATAACAATAAGAAAAAAAATGACAATGTTTTATCAAAGGATGAAAATTTTAATACTGATGTAATTTCAACAAAAGACTCCGTAAGAGCAATTATGCTTATTAGAGCATATAGAATAAGAGGCCACCTAATTGCTTCATTGGATCCATTAACATTACAAAAAAAGGAGGAGCACCCTGAGCTTAAACCAGAAACTTATGGTTTTACAAAAAAAGACTACGAAAGAAAAATATTTTTAGATGGAGTGCTTGGTCTTCAATACGGAAATTTGAATCAAATATTGAAAATTTTGAAAAAAACTTATTGTTCAAATATTGGTTACGAATTTATGCACATGGGAGATCCAGATGAAAAAACATGGATTAGAAATAGAATTGAAGGACCTAAAAAAGATATTGAATTTACAGATAATGGGAAAAAAGCAATATTAAATAAAATGATACAAGCCGAAGGTTTTGAAAAATATTTAGCAGTGAAATTTGTTGGCACAAAAAGGTTTGGATTGGATGGGGGAGAGTCTCTTATTCCTGCTCTTGAGCAAATTATTAAACGTGGAGGTAATTTAGGTGCAAAAGAAATTAAAATTGGTATGCCCCATAGAGGTAGGTTAAACGTTTTAGCTAATGTAATGGGAAAACCTTACAAAGCAATATTTAGTGAATTTTTTGGCAAAAGTTCAAGTCAGGAAATAGGTGGAGACGTTAAATATCATTTAGGAGCATCTTCAAATAGAGAGTTTGATGGCAACTCCGTGCATATAAGTCTTACAGATAATCCCTCACATTTAGAAGCAGTCAACCCGGTTGTATTGGGCCAAGTAAGAGCAAAACAATTTTTTCATAAAGATTTGAAAAGAAAAAAAGTAATTCCAGTTTTAATGCATGGTGATGCAGCTTTTGCAGGTCAAGGAATAGTTGCTGAATGTTTTGCTATGTCTGGACTACCTGGACATAATATAGGCGGAACAATTCATATTATAGTAAACAATCAAATTGGTTTTACTACTGCCCCACGGTTTGCAAGATCATCCCCGTATCCATCTGATGTTGCAAAAATAGCTCAAGCTCCAATTTTTCATGTTAACGGAGATGATCCTGAGGCAGTTGTCCATTGTGCTAAAATTGCAACTGAGTACAGACAAAAGTTTAACAGAGATGTAGTGATAGATATGGTTTGTTACAGAAGGTTTGGTCATAACGAGGGTGATGAGCCTTCATTCACTCAACCAATTATGTATAAAAAAATTAAAACTCATCCATCTACTTTAAACATCTATAGTAAGAGATTAAGTGGAGAAGGATTGGTCTCATTAGGAGAAATCGAAAATCAAAAGAAAAGATTCAAACAATTTTTAGAGAAAGAATTAGAGTTATCCAAAACATATAAACCTGAATTAAAATGGTTTGAGGGAGCTTGGTCAAGATTTAAACCAGGACTAGGGAAAGATAAAAGGGGAGTAAGCGGAGTTGAACGAGATCAATTGATTAAAATTGGAAAAAAAATTTCTAAAATTCCTAAAAATTTTAACATACATAAAACTTTACAAAAAGTGTTTGATTTAAGATATCAAATGTTTGAGGAAGACAAATCTATCGATTGGTCTACTGCTGAGAGTCTTGCCTTTGGAACTTTATTAACCGAAGGATTTTCAGTAAGACTTTCCGGACAGGACTCAGGTCGAGGCACATTTAGTCAAAGACACGGAGTATTAAGGAATCAAGATAATCATGATAGATATGTTCCGCTTAATAATATCAGTAACTCGCAGCAAAAGTTTGAAATCATAGATAGCCTTTTATCTGAATTAGCAGTATTAGGATTTGAGTTTGGATATTCATTATCTGAACCTGAAACCTTGGTATTATGGGAGGCACAATTTGGAGATTTTGCCAATGGAGCTCAGATTATAATCGATCAATTTATTTCTTCTGGCGAGTCAAAATGGGGTAGAGCGAGTGGCTTAGTTCTACTATTACCTCACGGATATGAAGGACAAGGCCCAGAACATTCATCTGCCAGATTAGAAAGATTTCTGCAACTTTGTGCAGGTGAAAATATTCAAGTAGTTAATTGTACAACTCCCTCAAATTATTTTCATGTATTGAGAAGGCAAATGCATAGAGATTTTAGAAAACCATTAATTGTCATGACACCAAAATCTTTACTAAGACATAAAAAGTGCAGATCTCCTTTGAAAGAGTTTACAAAAAAAAATACTTTTCATCGCGTACTACATGATGATGCTTACATGCAAGGAAGTGGGCTTATAAAACTTCAAAAGGAAAGTAAAATAAAGAAAGTTGTTATGTGCTCGGGAAAAATTTATTACGATCTTTTACAAGTAAGAGAAGATAAAAAAAATGACAAAGTTGTTTTTATTCGAATCGAACAACTTTACCCTTTTCCAGCTAAAACCCTAGCGAGCTTACTTAAAAAGTATAAAAACGCTGAATTTATATGGTGTCAAGAAGAACCAAAAAATATGGGTGCGTGGAATACTGTCAGAAATTATATAGATAGAACCTTGGAAATAATATACTTTAAAGAGGGTAAGGTAAAATACGTGGGTAGAAAAGCTTCATCCTCAACTGCGACTGGAAATCTTAATAAACATCTTGCACAACAAAAAGAAATATTAGAAAAGGTAGTTGAAAAGTAAATGTCAGATAAAATAATAGTTCCTACATTAGGTGAGTCAGTTACTGAAGCAACAGTTTCAAAATGGCTTAAAAGCAAAGGTGAAAAAGTCTCAGCTGATGAGCCGATTGTAGAACTAGAGACAGATAAAGTAAACGTTGAAGTGCCTTCCCCATCTAATGGAGTCCTAGAACAAATAGCTGTACAAGAAGGTGAAACAGTAAATGTTGGTGCAATGTTAGGGATGATTAACGGATCTACAAAAGAAACATCCAGTTCAGAAGAAATCAAAAGTTATTTACCTCCAAAGAAAAAAATTCAAAAGCCCAAAACTAAAACAGATCAACCAAAAATTTTTAAAGACCAAAAACCTTTAAAATTAGAAGAGGAGCCATTAAAATTAGAAGATGAGCCACTTAAATTAGAAGACGAGGAAACCCTTGTACTTGACACATTTGTTGAACCAGACAAGACAAAAGAAGTAAAACAAAAAAAAATAGAGAAAAATAAAACTGTAATATCACCAGCCGCTCGAAAAATGGCTTCAGAAGCCAAAGTTGATGTTAACAAAATCCAAGGTTCTGGAAAACACGGGGTTATTTTAAAAGAGGATATTATGAGCTTGATGGGATCTAAACCTAGCCCATCAGAGAGAAAAATAAAATATGGCCCTGAAGAAAGAATTAAAATGACTAGATTAAGATTAACTATCGCAAAAAGATTAAAAGAAGCACAAGAAAATGCTGCAATGTTAACCACTTTTAACGAAGTCGACATGAGTGAAGTTATTTCTATGAAAAATCAATATAAAGACGAATTTCAAAAGCAGTATTCAGTAAAATTAGGGTTTATGTCTTTCTTTGTTAAAGCATGCGTGATTGGTTTAAAAAATTTTCCAGCTATAAATGCTGAAATACAAGATGATGAGATTGTTTATAAAAATTATTATAATATTAGCATAGCAGTTGGAACAGATAGAGGTTTGGTTGTTCCAGTTTTGCGAGAAACAGACGAAATGTCATTTGCTGATATTGAAAAAAAAATAGGTGATCTTGGAAATAAAGCACGAGAGGGAAAAATTTCTATTGATGATCTACAAGGTGGAACTTTTACAATTACTAATGGAGGTATTTATGGTTCAATGTTGTCAACTCCAATACTAAACCCTCCACAATCAGCAGTTTTAGGTATGCATAATATTGTAGAAAGACCAGTAGTAGTTGACGGTAGTGTGGAGATAAAACCTATAATGTATCTTGCATTATCGTATGATCATAGAATTATTGATGGCAAAGAAGCAGTTTCTTTTTTAAAAATAGTAAAAGAGTCACTCGAACAACCTAAGAGACTTTTTCTTAATTTATAACATGGCACATAATTTTGATGTAATAGTAATTGGTGGTGGTCCAGGCGGATACGTTTGTGCTATAAGAGCAGCACAATTAGGCCTGAAAACTGCATGTATAGAGTCTAGAGGGACACTTGGAGGAACATGTTTGAATATAGGATGTATACCTTCAAAAAGCTTGTTAAATTTATCTGAGAATTATCACAAAGCAAAAAAAGATTTTAATCAACAAGGCATCGAAATTGGTGAAGTGAAAATTAATATAGATAAAATGATGTCTACGAAAAATAAGTCAGTGCAAGTATTAACGAAGGGTGTAGAGTTTTTATTTAAGAAAAATAAAGTTACCTATATTAAAGGCAAAGGAGTGCTTTTTTCTAAAAATGACGTAGTAGTTTACAATGATAACAAAAAAGAGCAGTATATAACTAAAAATATTGTAATTGCTACCGGATCAGAAGTAGCTACTTTGCCAGGCATAAAAATTGATGAAAAAAATATTATTTCTTCAACTGGGGCACTTTCCTTAAAAAAAATTCCAAAAAAATTAGTAATTATTGGAGGTGGCTACATAGGATTGGAAATGGGATCTGTTTGGTCAAGATTAGGCACAGAAGTTACTGTCGTTGAATATTTAGATCATATTACCCCTGGAATGGATAGAGAAATTTCTTCAGAATTCCAGAAAATTTTAAGTAAACAAGGCATTAAATTCAAATTAAACTCGAAAGTTACTTCAGTCAAAAATCAAAATGACTCTGTGATTGTAGATTTTGTTAATAAAGACTCTTCTAAAGGTTCTTTAAAAGCAGATAAAGTTTTAGTCTCAATTGGCAGAAAACCTTATACAGAGGGATTAAATCTTTCAAAAATAGGAGTAAAAAAAGATAGTAAAGGAAAAATTGAAGTAAATGAAAAATTACAAACTTCAGTCCAAAATATTTATGCGATAGGTGATGTTATTAAAGGGCCTATGTTAGCTCATAAAGCTGAGGAAGAAGGTATTGCAGTTGCAGAAATTTTAGCTGGTCAAGCTGGGCATGTAAATTATGATGTCATACCAGGTGTTGTTTATACATCTCCTGAGGTAGCAACCGTTGGAAAAACTGAAGAGCAATTAAAATCACAGAGTCAAAGTTACAAGGTTGGAAAATTCCCTTTTTTGGCCAATTCTAGGGCTAAAGTAAATAATGAAACCGAGGGTTTCGTTAAAATATTAGCCGATAGTAAAACAGACAAAGTTTTAGGAGTGCACATAATTGGCCCACATTGTGGCGAGATGATCGCAGAGATGGCTTTAGCAATGGAATTTGGAGCAAGCGCTGAAGATATAGCAAGAACGTGTCACGCTCATCCAACTCATACTGAGGCAATTAAAGAAGCAGCATTGGCTGTTGATAAGAGACCAATTCATTTTTAATTAAAAAAATTTCAATTACAATTATAGCATGAAAGCACAAGTGTTGTTGCCTAAAGTCTTTAATTTTCCTTTTACCTATAATTCAAATAAAATTAATATTGAAATTGGTGATATGGTTGAAGTTCCTTTTGGTTCAAAATCAGAACTGGGAATTATTTGGAAAAATACACATCCTGTACCTAAAAATATTAGGATTAAAAATATTTCTAAAAAAATTGATTATTCAATAGATAAAAAATTAATTGAGTTTGTTGAATGGTTTTCAACATATAACATGGTTCCAATTGGACTAGTTCTTAAAATGGTTATTGGTGGGTCTGACAAATTTATAATAAAAAAAGACGAACCAGCAGAATTAAAAAAAACTAAAGCAAAAAAATATATTTTGAATGAAGAGCAGGTATCTGCATTAAAATTTCTCGAGATAAAGGAAAAAAAATTTGACGTGTCAGTTTTGCAAGGGACAACTGGTTCAGGTAAAACGTTAGTATACTTTGAAAGAATTAAAAAAATAATTCAAGGTAATAAACAAGCACTAGTTTTATTGCCAGAAATATTTTTAACCGATGATTTTAAATCAAGATTTGAAGATTTTTTTGGATTTGAACCTGCTGTTTGGCATTCTAAGATAACTCCTAAACAAAAGAGGATAATTTGGAAGGGCATTATAAATAATAAAATTAAAATTGTAATAGGAGCAAGATCCTCATTATTACTCCCTTTTAAAAAGTTAGGTATAATTATTGTCGATGAAGAACATGATGGTTCTTATAAACAAGATGAAGGGGTAATTTACAACGCGAGAGATATGGCAATTTCCAGAGCTAATATCGAAAAAATACCGATTATTTTAATAACGTCAGTGCCATCTATTGAAACCTATTATAATATTCAAAAAAAAAAGTATAGACATACAAGGATATTAAATAGATTTGAAAATTATCCTCTACCTGAAACTAAAATTATCAATTTAAATATTAATAAAATAAAAAAAAAATTTATTGCAAATGAAACTATTGAGTTAGTAAAAAAATATTTGAAAAAAAAGGAGCAGGTACTTTTTTTTATTAATAGGAGAGGTTATGCCCCCTATCTTATTTGCCAAAAATGTGGCAATAAACTTGTTTGTAAAAATTGTACTTTATATTTGACTTTTCATAAATCAAAAAACAAAGCCATTTGTCATCATTGCTCCTATGAAAAAAAAATTAAAACTAAATGTAAAGAAAATAGTTTTTGTGATTATATAATGTATGGGCCAGGTGTTGAAAAAATATATGATGAGGTAAAAGAAATATTTCCTGAAAAAAAAGTAAAAATTTTTTCAAGTGATTATTTAAAGAAAAAGAAAGAAACTCAAAAATTATTTAAAAATATTAAAGATAATGAGGTTGACATTATTATTGGAACGCAGATGATATCAAAGGGGTTTAATTTTCCAAAACTTAATTGCATAGTTGTGATTGATGCAGATTTTTCTGGAAGAGGTTTTGATCTACGTGCGACTGAAAAAAATATACAATTATATCAACAACTCAGTGGGCGAGCTGGGAGATTTAGCTCTGACTCATTGATTATATATCAAACTTTATCACCAGAAGACGAAACACTTAATGAGCTTATAAAAAATAAATCAGATGAGCTTTTAAAAAATGAACTTAACATTAGAAAAAAAAATAAAC
>CACMCJ010000012.1 GCA_902612235.1 uncultured Pelagibacteraceae bacterium | reverse complement strand
CATTTAACTGGGGTACAGTTACATGACTTTCATCAACAAAAATTATTGCATTATCTGGGAAATACTCAAATAAAGTTGGCGGAGGCTCTCCTGGCTTTCTACCAGACAAAAACCTAGAATAGTTTTCAATTCCAGCACATGTACCTGTGGCTTCAATCATTTCTAAATCAAACTTTGTTCTCTCCCTAAGTCTTTGTTCCTCTAGTAATTTATTATCAGCACGATGTTTTTTTAATGTCTCTTCTAATTCAGACTTAATTTGTTTAATTGCCTGATCAATAGTTGGTCGCGGAGTTATGTAATGACTATTGGCATAAATCTTGATTATTGAATAATTATTTGTCCTGTCACCAGTTAGTGGGTCAAATTCCTCAATTTTTTCCAATTTATTTAAATTAAAACTTATTCTCCAAGCTCTATCTTCTAAATGTGAGGGAAATATTTCAAGATTTTCTCCTCTAACTCTAAATGTGCCTCTAAAAAAATTCTGATCATTTCTCTTATATTGTAAATTTACAAATGCTTTAATTATATCTTCTCTTTCGTATTCATAATTTTTTTTTAAAGTTATAGTCATTTTAGAATATGCTTCGACTGAACCAAGACCGTAAATGCATGAAACACTTGCAACAATAATAACGTCATCTCTTTCTAATAGTGATCTTGTTGCTGAGTGTCTCATTCTATCGATTTGTTCATTAATTGATGCCTCTTTTTCAATATAAGTATCTGATCTAGGCACATAAGCCTCAGGCGTGTAATAATCATAGTAGGAAACGAAATATTCAACAGCATTATCAGGAAAGAAACTTTTAAACTCACCGTATAATTGGGCAGCTAAGGTTTTATTTGGAGCTAGTATTAGTGCGGGCCTATTAGCTTCTTCAATTACTTTTGCCATCGTAAAAGTTTTACCAGAACCAGTAACACCTAGAAGCACTTGCTCTTGTTTATTATTTTTAAGATTTTTAAGCAGTTTTTTTATAGCTTCGGGTTGGTCGCCGTTAGGTTGAAAATTGCTTTTAATCTTAAACTTAATACCACCCTCTAATTTACGATTTTCTTTAGGGTTATTAACTTCTGAATTAGCTATTTTTTCTTGGTAAGTATTTTGCATTTTATGTTATTAATAATTTAAAATAAACATTATAAATTTCAATGACCATAGTTTCCAACAATTTAAAACGTATAAAACCGTCGCCTACTATAGCTGTTACCACAAAAGCAAGAGAAATGCGTGCTGCTGGCAAGGATGTTATAGGACTTGGAGCAGGGGAGCCTGATTTTGATACTCCAAATAATATTAAAAAAGCAGCAATCGATGCTATTGAAAAGGGTGATACTAAATATACTGCTGTAGACGGTACCCCGGCATTAAAAAAAGCAATTATTGAAAAATTTAAAAGAGAGAATAATTTAGATTATACACTCGATCAAATCACGGTCGGCACTGGCGGAAAACAAGTTATTTACAATACGTTTATGGCTACATTGAATAAAGGAGACGAAGTAATAATTCCTGCTCCTTTCTGGGTTTCTTATCCTGATATGGTATTATTAGCTGGAGGAAAACCTAAGATAATTAAGTGTGAGGAACATGACGGATTTAAACTTACCCCTGAAAAATTAAAAAAAGCAATATCAAAAAAAACGAAATGGATTATATTGAATTCACCTTCTAACCCTACTGGCGCTGGTTATACAAAAGAGGAAATAGAAAAACTAGGGAAAGTTTTATTAAAAAATAAAAATGTTTTTATATTGAGTGATGATATTTATGAACATATTAATTATGATAACTTCAATTTTTTTACAATAGCGCAAATTTCAAAACTCAAAGAGAGAACTTTGACTATGAATGGAGTTAGTAAATCTTATGCTATGACTGGTTGGAGAATTGGCTATGCCGCTGGGCCTAAAGATATAATTTCTGCTATTAGAAAAATTCAATCTCAGTCAACTTCTAACCCATCATCTGTAAGTCAAGCTGCTGCAGTGGAGGCTTTAAGCGGTGAACAGGATTTTATAAAAGAAAGGGCAGAGGCATTCAGAAAGAGAAGAGATTTTGTTGTTAATAGCCTTAACAGTATTAACGGTATTAGTTGTTTACGGCCAAGTGGTGCATTTTATGTTTTTCCAAGTTGTAAAGGTTTATTAAATAAAAGAACCAAAATTAAAAATGACACTGAGTTTGTTAAAAAACTATTAGAACAATCTATGGTCGCAGTCGTTCAAGGGTCAGCTTTCGGTTTAGAAGGTTATTTCAGAATATCTTATGCAACATCCATGGAAAATTTAGAAAAAGCTATGGTAAGAATAAAAGAATTTTGTGAAAGTTTAACAAATTAATTTATCTTTAATATTTTTTTAGCAGACATTGTTTTTTTAATCCAAGACTTTGGGATAGAATCTTTACCTTTTAAAGCTGCATAATACGAGCCAATAAAATTTACTCTTGAACAATTACAACCCCCAGCCTTAATTGTTTTTAAAACAGCTGATTTAAAACTAGTTGTAGTTAAAATTGAGTGAACTGCACTGTTAAATGTTCCCGGATAACTACAAGCCATCCCTAATTTTTTTACAATAGATGTATGTGGTTTATTTCTAAATTTTTTTACCTTTCGTATACCTTCAATCACACTTTTAAAATAACTGTTTCTTTTGAATTTTGCTTCAAAATCTTTAATTGGATCTTTAGAACCTTTTAATGCCAAATCAATTATATGAAACTTTGAAATCGCATATTTTATGCTAATTTTTGATACTGTCACAATTTTTATAATTTTTTCAATCTCTTTAAAATTATAACCATATAAAAAAAATGGTAAAGCCGCGCAAAATCCATCTGACTCATTAACTTTTTTCCCACCGGTTAAATTTTTACTCTTTTTAATATTTTCTACTGTTTCAATAATATTTTGATGTATCCACGGACCTTTAATTATTGATCTCCAATCTTTTACTTTCTTATATTTCCTTCTTAGTCTGAGATTTTTCCAATAAATACTTCCTGGTCCAAATTTTTTTAAAATATTTTTTTTAAATCTTTGTTCTATATTTTTTGGACTTTCTACCAGTGTGTCAAACATAACTTGGCCGATCATATTATAACCCGAAACTTTTCCTGTTTTAATGTTATAAAAAGGACTTCTATTTGTTTTCAAAAAAGTAAAATCTTTTTTGCCTTTTATATAATTTAATAGTTTTTTTTGATCGTAAACCCAGTGTAATGGTCTTGCAGCGGCATCTGCAACTGTAGCACCTAAAAAAACATGAAGATTATTTCTCACTTTATAAATGAGACAAGTGTTTTTCTGCCTCTAGAGCAGCCATACATCCCATGCCTGCGGCCGTCACAGCTTGTCTAAAAATTTTATCTTTAACATCTCCAGCTGCAAAAACCCCAGGTATATTTGTTTCTGTCGAGTCCGCTTTTGTTATTAGATATCCTTCTTTGTCCATTTTTAATTGATTTTTAAACAAAGATGTCGCTGGATCGTGTCCTATAGCTATAAATAATCCATTAACTTTTAACTCTGTTATTTTATTATTTTTAACATTTTTTATTTTAATCGCATTAACTTCTTTTGGATTATCTTGACCAATCACATCCTCCACTACACTGTCCCAAATAATTTCAATTTTATTATTTCTTTTCAATTTTTCTTGGAGCATTTTTTCAGCTCTTAATGCATTTCTTCTATGAATAAGTTTTACTTTAGAAGCAAATTTAGTTAAAAACATCGCTTCTTCAACAGCAGCGTTACCACCACCTACAACTGCAACTTCTTTATCTTTAAAAAAGAAACCATCACAAGTTGCGCAAGCTGACACACCAAATCCTCGAAAACTTTGTTCTGACTTTAAATTTAGCCATCTTGCTTGAGCTCCTGTAGAAATTATTACTGCATCAGCAGTATAAACATTTCCACTATCTCCCAAAGCTTTGAAAGGTTTTGATGATAAATCAACTTTACTTATGTGGTCTTGAATCATCTCTGTTCCCACGGCCTCAGCTTGGCCTTTCATTTCATCCATAAGCCAAGGGCCTTGAATTACTTTTGAGTAACCAGGGTAATTTTCAACATCTGTTGTAGTAGTTAATTGCCCTCCTGGTTGAGAACCATGAACAAGAATTGGTTTTAGCATTGCTCTGGCTGCATAAATAGCCGCTGTATACCCTGCTGGACCTGACCCAAGTATTAACACTTTTGTATGTTTTGTTGATTTATTATTCATTATTAAAAGGTATATAATAACTAATGTTAGAATTAAAAGCACTACTTTTAACGCAAGGTATGCACGGTATGGTAAGCCAAGTTGAGGGTCTAGCTAAAGCTTTAGGCATAAGCTATAAACACCAAAAAATTGTATTGAAATCTTTTTGGAATTTTATTCCTCCAAAAATCAGCCCAATATCAGAAAATTTGGTAAAAAATAAATTTGTATGTGATTGTAAAGTTATTATATCTTGTGGAAGAAAAAGTGTGATACCATCAGTGGCCTTAAAAAAAAGATTAGGCAACCAAATTTTCAATATTCACATACAAGATCCTAAAGTTTCTTTTGAACACTTTGACCTTATAATAAGCCCAGATCATGATAATTTAAAAGGTGAAAATGTAATTAACACTACAGGAGCTATTCATTATCTAAATAAAAAAGAAATTAATGACAATTCGAAATATCTCGGAATACAAAAAGACAAGAGAAGAGAATTAGTTGCATTTATTATTGGAGGACCGAATAAGTATTATAATTATTCGGAAAAACAAATTCATGAACTTTTTAACAAAGTAAAAACTCTATTTACTCCAGATAAATTTAAGATTATTGTCATTCCTTCATACAGAACCCCTGAAAATATTTTAAAAATAGCTTTTAATACCTTTAGCATAAACCATCATGTGGTAAAAAGTATTGATAAAAAGGCTTATCTTTCTGCTTTAGCGATTTCAAATTATATAGTTGTAACGTGCGACTCCACGTCAATGATTTCAGAGGCTGCTATGACCGGAAAACCTGTTTATATTGCTATGATGAAGTCCTTTAAACCAACGGGAAGATTTAAAAAATTTTATTCACAATTGAAAGATTTAGGTATAACAAGAGAACTTGAAGATAGAGTTGAAAGTTGGAGTTATAATAGTTTAAACGAGGTAAATAGAATTGCTCCAATTGTAAAAGCAAAAATGAAAAAAAATGGAATTATTTAAATCTTTAGAAAGTAGAACGAAATTATTCAGTGACCCTTTTAAACACTTTGAAATTAATGAACCACTAACACAAAGTGCCATCGATGAAATTTGTAATGCTGAAATAGCTGATCCCAGAAAGCAAAATTTAAACTATGATGGAACAAGAGCTCTTGATGGAGGAGAGGGGGCCTTTCGAGCCGGAATTAAAGATGGTGGAAAAGCGAAAAAACTAAGATGTTATGTTACTAAAGAAAATTCTAATCAATTTCCAAACTTAACAAAATTTATTGAAGAATTAAGATCACCTGAAGTTTATAAAAAAATTGGATCGTTAATTGGAAAAGATTTAAGTAATTCTTACGTAAGACTAGAGGTGATTTGTGATCGAGAAGGTTTTTGGCTGAAACCTCATTGTGATATAGAAGAGAAATTAATGTCTTCAATAGTTTTTGTGAACTTACATAACGAGTCAGAAAATTTAGGGACCGATTTTTATGATGCAAAATTAAATAAAGTTAAAACAGTTCCTTACAAACATAATTATGGATATTTCTTTACAAGTGGACCAAACACTTGGCATGGAATGGAAAAAAAAGAAATTAAAAAAGAGAGAAGATGTATCCAAATAAACTACGTGACTTTTGAGACTGACTGGAAAGTAAAAAGTTAGATATCTTGCAAAGAAGTCACATTAATATTTTTTAATTTTAGAGATTTTATACCTTCCAAACAAACTTTAGCCGTGGACATATTGGTGCAGTAAGGAACTTTGTTAGCTAAAGTAGCCCTTCTCAAAGCAACTGCATCACTTAGCTGTGCCTCGCTATTTCCACCTCCAGTATTGATTACCAAAGCTATTTTTTTAGCATTAAGAACATCCACAATATGTGGAGATCCTTGATTAACTTTATTTATCCTCTTACACTTAATTCCATGCTGGCTTATGTAATCAGCGGTGCCTCCAGTTCCACAAAGTTTAAAATTTAATTTAATTAGTTGCTTTGCTAATTGTACTCCTTCTTCTTTGTGACTATTTTTTAAAGAAATAAAAGCTAATCCTTTTTTTGGAAGAGAGTTTGAAGCTGCAATTTGGCTTTTAGCAAACGCCATTCCAAAATTTTTATCAAAACCCATTACTTCACCTGTAGATTTCATTTCTGGTCCAAGCAAAAGATCACTATTAGGAAATTTATTGAATGGAAACACCGCTTCCTTTACTGCAAACATATTTTTCGTTTTACTTTTTAAATTGAACTTAGATAATTTCTCTCCTGCCATTACTCTAGAGGCTATCTTAGCTAGAGGTAAATTTTTTGCCTTTGAAACAAACGGTACGGTTCTACTAGCTCTAGGATTTACTTCAATTACATAAATTTCATCTTTTTTAATTGCATATTGAACATTCATAAATCCTTTGACCTTAAGTGCTAAAGCCAATTTTTTTGTTTGATTTTCAATTTCTTTTATTAAGAAAGGTTTTATTGATACAGGAGGCAAACTACATGCTGAGTCACCAGAGTGTATACCTGCTTCTTCAATGTGCTGCATAATACCTGCTACAAAAACATTTTTACCATCCGAGATTGCATCAACATCAACTTCCATTGCATTATCAATAAATTTATCAATTAAGATTGGATTTTTTTCAGCAACTTTAAATGCTTCTTTTATAAAATCTTTAAGTTGGCTTTTTTCATGCACAATTTCCATTGCTCTTCCACCTAATACATAAGATGGCCTTACCATTAAAGGTAAACCAATCCTATCTGCGATTTTAATTGCCTGAGAAAAAGTTCTCGCTATGCCGCTTTCAGCTTGTTTTAGGTTTAATTTATTTAAAAGATTTCTAAATCTATCTCTATCTTCAGCAAGATCAATTGATGAATATTGAGTTCCTAAAATTGGAAGCTTGTTTTCGTGCAAAAATTTTGCAAGTTTAATCGGAGTTTGTCCTCCAAATTGAGTAATGATACCTTTTACATTACCTTTTGATTTCTCTCTTTTTAAAATATTAAAAACATACTCATCTATTAAAGGCTCAAAATACAATCTGTCACTTGTGTCATAATCTGTTGATACGGTTTCTGGATTACAATTAACCATGATAGTTTCATATTTAGCTTCCTTAAGAGCAAAACTAGCTTGGCAACAACAATAATCAAACTCTATTCCCTGACCAATTCTATTAGGGCCCCCACCAAGTATTATAATTTTATTTCTGTTAGAGGGGTTGGCCTCACATTCTGAATTAGAGGAAAAATTTCTTTGATAAGTAGAATACATATAAGGAGTGAAAGATTTAAATTCTGCAGCACAAGTATCAACTTTTTTAAAAACTGGCAAAACTTTTAAAGCAGCTCTTTTCTTTCTAATTAGTGCCTCTGAAGTATTTGTAAGTTCAGATAATTTTTTGTCAGAAAATCCTATAGACTTAATATAATTAAACTCGTTGAAATTTTTAGGAAGACCTTTTTTCTTTATTTTTATTTCATTGTCTATGATTTCTTTTATTTGATCTAAAAACCAGGGATCAATTTTTGAAAGTTTATTTATATCCTTTAAATTTATATTTTTTCTTATAGCCTCTCCAACTAGTAAAATCTTATTTGGTATATTTTCCTTAAGTTTTTTTCTGATTTCTTTTGTATTTAAATTAAATATTTGGTCTAGTCCTGAAAAACCTGTTTCTAAAGAAACCAAAGCTTTTTGTAGTGACTCTTTAAAATTTCTTCCTATAGCCATTGCCTCTCCCACTGATTTCATCGATGTCCCTAAAATTGCAGCTGAAGAGGAGAATTTTTCAAAAGTAAATCTTGGTATTTTAGTGACGACATAGTCTAACGTGGGCTCAAAAGATGCAGGTGTTACTTTTGTAATTTCATTTTTTAATTCGTCTAAAGTGTATCCTATAGCTAACTTTGCTGCTACTTTTGCTATTGGAAACCCTGTGGCTTTGGAAGCTAGCGCTGATGATCTTGAAACCCTAGGATTCATTTCAATAATTACCATTCTTCCATTTTTTGGATTTATCGCAAATTGAACATTAGAACCGCCAGTTTCCACACCAATTTTTCTTAAGCAAGCTATGGAGGCGTTCCTCATAACTTGATATTCTTTGTCAGTTAAAGTAAGAGCTGGGGCGATGGTAACTGAGTCCCCAGTATGAATACCCATTGGGTCCAAATTTTCTATTGAACAAATAATAATACAATTATCATTTTTATCTCTGACAACTTCCATCTCAAATTCTTTCCAACCCTCTAAACACTCTTCAACCAAGACTTGATTAACGGGTGACTCGTGAAGTCCGTTTTTTATTATCTTATAAAAATCTTTTTTATTTTTGGCTATTCCACCTCCTAAACCACCTAAAGTAAAAGCCGGTCTTATAATTGCTGGTAGTCCGATTTGTTTTAATACCTTTGAAGATTGTTTAAAATTATTTACTATTTTCGATTTGGGAAGATCTAATCCAATCTCAATCATGTTTTTTCTGAATTTTTTTCTATCTTCAGCATTAGATATAGCTTTTGAGTTAGCGCCTATAAGTTCAATTTTATATTTTTTAAGAATTCCTTTTCTTTCTGCCTCCATTGCTAAATTTAATGCTGTTTGACCACCCATGGTTGGCAGAATTGCATCAGGTTTTTCTTTGATAAGAATTTTTTCTAGAACTTCTAATGTAATAGGTTCAATATAAGTCTTATCAGCAACATTTGGGTCTGTCATAATTGTTGCTGGGTTCGAATTTATAAGAATTACTTTGAACCCCTCATCCTTCAAAGCTTTGCAGGCTTGAGTGCCTGAATAATCAAATTCACAAGCTTGTCCAATAATAATTGGCCCCGCACCGACAACTAAAATTTTTTTAATATCTTTTCTTTTTGGCATTCTTTTTCATACACTTTACAAACTTATCAAATAAATAAACACTATCTTGTGGTCC
This sequence comes from uncultured Pelagibacteraceae bacterium, assembly GCA_902612235.1. Taxonomy (GTDB): domain Bacteria; phylum Pseudomonadota; class Alphaproteobacteria; order Pelagibacterales; family Pelagibacteraceae; genus Pelagilacustribacter. Next base: position 14,489 of record CACMCJ010000012.1, on the reverse strand, counting down.
AGGGTTAGACTCAGGATGATATTGAACTGAGAAAACAGGTTTGTTTTTTAACTCGATACCCTCAATACTGTTATCAAATAAAGACTGGTGAGTAACTCTTATATTCTCAGGCATACCTTTTTTTACTACTTCAAATCCATGGTTCTGACTTGTGATTTCAACCTTTCCCTCTACTAAATTTTTAACAGGGTGATTAGCTCCTCTATGGCCTAATTTCATTTTTTCTGTCTTTGCACCAAGTGCTAAAGCAAGTATTTGATGACCTAAACAGATCCCGAATAATGGTAATTTTTTTTTGATTAACTCTTGAATTATCGGAATGGCATATTTTCCAGTTGCAGCAGGATCCCCAGGCCCATTCGATAGAAATATACCGTCAGGGTTCAATTTTAAAATATCTATTGAACTTGTGTTACATGGTACGATTGTAACTTTACAATTAAAATCTGAAAAATATCTTAAAATATTTTTCTTAATTCCATAATCTATGGCAACCACATGCAGTATCTTTTTTTTGTTTTTTAAATATCCATTTTCTTTTTTCCAAGTTTTATAATCTTGCCACGAATAGTTCTTCTTAGTAGTAACCTGTTTAGCTAAATCTAAGTTTTTAAGACCGCTCCATTTATTAGTTATTTTAATGAGTTTTTTTATATTTAACTTATTTTTGTCGTAAAAAGATATTGTTCCTTTAGGAGCGCCTTTGTCTCTGATAAAATTAGTTAAATTTCTTGTATCAATACCAGTTATACCTACAATTTTATTTTTCTTTAACCATTCATCAAGATGTTTTAGAGATCTATAATTTGAAGGAGCAGTTATTTCAGCATTTATTATTACTCCTTTAGTCCAAATCTTTTCAGATTCATGATCTTCTTTATTGGTTCCAACATTTCCAATATGAGGGAAGGTAAAATTAATTATCTGATCAGCATATGAAGGGTCAGAAATTATCTCTTGGTAACCTGTTATTGAAGTATTAAAGCATACTTCTCCGGTTGCCGTACCTTTAAAACCTAAGCCTATACCTTTAAAAAACTTACCATTTTGAAGAACTAAAATAGCTGTGGAATCGATCCTTTTAAGATTTTTTTTTGAGTTTATATTTTGACCAATCTTCTTCAAATACAACTCATGAGTTAAAGTAAAAAACTTATAAACATGATTTTGCGCAACATATGAAATAGATTTAAAATCGTCAAGAAAGTTCTTTTTATTTTAGATAAGAATTGTGATTAAAATAAATTTAATATTTATGTCTCTTAAAAAACAAATAGAAGACAAGCTAAACTCAGCCTTAAAGGCCAAAGACAAAAATACTTATCCAACTTTAAGACTAATAGTCTCAGCGATAAAAGATGCAGAAATTGCAAGTCGATCCAAAGGTCAAAATGAAATGAAAGATACTGACATAATTGGTATTTTAAAAAAAATGATCAAACAAAGAAATGAGTCCTGTGAAGTTTATAAAAAAGCTGGAAGAAATGAGCTTTTAGAAAACGAAACAAAAGAGATAAATGTAATTAATTTGTTTTTGCCTAAACAGCTCAGCGAAGAGGAAACAAAGAAAATTTGCGAAGAGGTAATAAAATCAGTTGGAGCTTCAACAATGAAGGAAATGGGAAAGGTTATGGGGGTTCTAAAGTCTAAACATGCGGACACTTTGGATTTCTCTAAAGTGAGTGGAATAATAAAAAAACTTTTAAATTAAATGAAATATCCAAAAGAATATCTCAACGAAATAAAATTAAGATTAAAAGTCTCCCAAGTTGTTGGTAAATTTGTAAATCTTAAAAAAAGAGGAAAAGAATTTATAGGATTATCGCCTTTCAAAAATGAAAAAAGCCCTTCTTTTACTGTTAATGATGAAAAAGAATTTTATCATTGTTTTAGTAGCGGAGAACATGGAAATATTTTTGATTTTTTGATGAAAACTAAATCTGTAGGATTTGGTGAAGCAGTAAAAATTTTAGCGGCAGAAGCTGGAATGCAACCGTACAGATTTTCAAATTTTGATAAAAAAAAAGATTTAAGATTTCAAACTTACAAAAATATTTATAAAGAATATTCAGAATATTTTTCTAAAGAATTGTTTAACCCCAGCAATAACGAGGCTTTAGATTATTTGAGCAGAAGAGGTTTAGCAAAAAGTTCAATTGAAGAATTTAAATTAGGTTATATTCCTTGGAAAAATAATTTTTACGAAGATTTATTAAAAAACTATTCAGAGGAAGATATTAATTTAACTGGTCTATACTATAAGCATGATAAAACTGGGAAATATGTAGATAGATTTAATTCAAGAATAATTTTTCCTGTAAACAACATAACAGGGGATACCGTTGCTTTTGGAGGAAGAATTATTAAAGAAAGTAAATTAGCAAAATATATCAATTCACCTGAAACTGAATTCTATAAAAAAGGTAGTATGATTTTTAATTTAGATAAGGCTAAAAATTGTCGATCAGATACAAACGAAGTAATTATTGTAGAAGGATACATGGATGTAGTCAGTATTTATTCAACAGGAATCAAAAATGTTATTGCAAACTCTGGAACAGCTCTAACTGATAGACAAATTAATTTGATCTGGAAATTTTTTTCTAATCCAATAATTTGTTTAGATGGAGACCAGAGCGGTCAAAATGCTGCAATAAGAATTGCTGAAAGACTATTCCCATTAATTAACGAGGAAAATAAAATTTACTTTTCAATTCTACCTGATGAAACTGATCCTGATGATTACATAAGAAAAAATGGAAAAGACCATTTTCTTTCTTTTTTACAAAAAAAAGAAATTATCCAATCATATATATGGACTTATTATTTAAAGAGAATTAATAAAAATAATCCCTTTGAAGTTTCAAAATTTGAGAAGGATATTAAGAAATTATCTTATTCGATTAAAGATGAAACGCTTAAAAAATATGTTCTAGAGGATTTTCTAGAAAAAATTAAAAAGTTAACTCCTAATCAAAATAGAAAAAATATATATCAGAATAACAAATACAAAAAAATTATTGATTATAAAATTTTAAATGAAACAAAAAATTTACATCAAAAAAATAGTCGTTTTTCTAAAATACAAATAAAAGAATTTTCAGTATTATTTATAATATTAAATTATTTAGATATCGCTCAAAAAAGAATAGAAGAACTAAGCAATATTACTTTTATATCAGAAAAGAATGAAAGTTTAAAAAAAATGATAATTAACTCTATTTCAGAAGGAGATGATAAACAAAAAATTGAAAAAAAAATTACTAAAAATTTTGAAAAACTGATTAATGAGATAAAGGAAAATTCAAGTATTCAAATAATTGCAAAAGCAAAAAATAATGACGAAATTTTAGAGCTACTGAGCGAACTTATAGATGAGATTAAAGAGTTAAATAGTTTAAAAAGAATAGAATCTCTTGAAAAAAAACTTATTAATAATCTTGATGAAAACTCTTACTCAGAGTTAATAAAGCTTAAAAGTCAGATAAATAGGGAATAAATAAAGATAGATTTTTCTAACCTAGACACTATATATATTCCACTTATCAAAAATACGAATGGCTGAAAAATTAATAACAAAATCATTTGAACGACTTTTAGACAAAGGAAAGCATAGAGGGTTCATTACATATGAGGAACTCGGTAAGTCCTTGGGTAAAAGAAACAGCACTATCGAAAATATTGATAGAGCATTATTGATTTTAGTTGATGAAAAAATAACTCTAGTTGAAAAAAAATCTCAGTACCAGTCAAATAAGAAGAAAGAGCCAACAGGAAGTAACGAAGAAAAATCTTCCGATAAAAGTGACGATCCCATTAGAATGTATCTCAGGGAAATGGGCGGCGTTGAGCTTTTGTCTCGAGAAGGAGAAATAGCTATTGCCAAAAGAATAGAGGCTGGAAAAGATGTTATGATTAATGCTCTTACCCAAAGCCCAATAGTTGGAAAAAAAATATATGAGTGGAAAGAACAGATTGAAAGTCAACAACTGTTAGTAAGAGATATAATAGATATCGACTCTACTTATGAAGATTTTGAAGCATTAGATGAGAACGAAGAGTCAAAAGATGCAAAGAAACCAAAAACTGAGGATGAAAAAAAAGAATCTGAGGCAACTTTAGATGAAGATGAATTTAATGTTTCGCTTGCCAAAATGGAAGAAGAAATTAAACCAAAAATTATAACTATATTAGAAACTTTAAATAAGAATTATCAAAAGCTACAAAAGTATCAAAAAGAAAAATTAGAATGTTTATTGTCTGCCAAGGAATTATCCGCTTCAAAAAGTAAAAATTTTAAAAAGATACAATCTTTACTAGTAGATAATTTCAAAAATCTTCAATTAGCACCTCACGTGGTGGAAGAATTAGTTCAATCTCATTATAAAGAAAATAAAAAGATAGTTTCTCTAGAAGGAGTTTTATTAAGATTGGCTATGGATAACAAAATTTCTAGAGAAGAATTTTTAAAATATTACATTGGAAATGAAATAAATCCGAAATTCGAGTCATTTTTAAAAGAAAATCCTGTTTGGAAAGCTTTTTTTAAGAAATTTAAAAAAGATTTTTCAGAAATTAGAGAGAGACTTGTTGAATTTAGTAAAAAAATTGGTTTGTCAGTTGGAGAATTTAAAAAACTTGTAAGCAGAATTCAAAAAGGGGAAAGAGAGTCTAGGATAGCGAAGAAAGAGATGGTTGAGGCAAATTTAAGATTAGTAATTTCTATTGCTAAAAAATATACAAATAGAGGCTTGCAATTCCTGGATTTAATTCAAGAGGGAAATATAGGTTTAATGAAAGCAGTCGATAAATTTGAATACAGGAGGGGTTATAAATTTTCCACATATGCTACTTGGTGGATTAGGCAAGCTATAACAAGATCAATAGCCGATCAGGCAAGAACAATTAGAATTCCTGTGCACATGATTGAAACGATTAATAAAATCGTAAGAACACAAAGACAAATAATGAGTGAATTTGGTAGAGAACCAACTCCAGAGGAACTAGCAAAAAAATTAGCAATGCCACTTGAAAAAGTAAGAAAAGTTTTAAAAATTGCTAAAGAGCCAGTTTCTCTAGAAACTCCAGTAGGGGATGAAGAAGATAGCAGTCTAGGGGATTTCATCGAAGATAAAAATGCACTTCAGCCTTTAGATACAGCAATTCAATCAAACCTGAGTGAGTCTACCACAAAAATTTTGGCCTCCCTAACTCCTAGAGAGGAGAGAGTTCTTAGGATGCGATTTGGTATTGGAATGAATACAGATCATACCTTAGAGGAAGTCGGTCTACAATTTTCAGTTACTAGAGAGAGGATTAGGCAAATTGAAGCTAAAGCACTTAGAAAACTAAAACATCCTAGTAGATCAAAACAACTAAAAAGTTTCTTAGAAAAATAATTTTTTGAGATTAACTCAAAGCTATTGCTAATATAATAATAGCAATTACCGCAATAAATAAAGGGTTAAATTCATTTTTCTCATGTTCAATTTTTTCTTCAGATCCAATATTCTTTAATCTTCGGATTTTTTCCTCATCAGAATGGTAATCACTTTGGTCATTAGTTTCATCATATTCATTTAAATTATAATTTGACTCTTCTAAACTTAATCCACCGTAGTCTGCATCTTTAGATAATTTTTTTGAGATACTTTTCTTTTGAATTTTTTTCGGTTTTTTTTTAGAACATTTGTGCTGATCATCGGTTGCTACATCAAAAGCTACCCATTGTCCGTGTGGCATTTGCCTAATACTAATTCTCTCCCCACATTTATTGCATGGTCTAATTGAGGCCATTAATCTCGAATTTACATTAAACTGCTTTAAATGCAAATATATCTAATTTCAAAAAATCTCTTCTAGATATTTCTTTTTTTATATAAGGAAGGTAAAATTTAAGAGTTCTTAAGTAGTTTAAATATTCAAATAATCTCAAGCTTTTAACAACATTTTTTACAGTGTAAGCCGCAATGATACCTACAAGAATATTCAACAAAGGGATAGATATAAGCTTAGTAGATAATGCGAATGCTCCTACCCCTGCAAGCCCCCTTATACTTGCCCATTTATATTTTCTTAAAATATTTTTATTTTTTGTTTTATTATATGTATTAGCCAAAATAGCTATTGAGGCAATCGAAGTAATTGGATCGCCATAAACAAAACTTGACGACAAAGCTCCACTAGCAATTTCGACAAATTCACCTTTTTCTTTTTTTTTCCAATTATAAATTATTGCTAATATACTAATCGATGAGGATAATATTTCTGCGAATTCTAAATGCTTAATATCATTAGCCCATTTTGTTGGGATATTTGATACTGAATGCAGATATGAAGTTAAGTATGGAGAAAGTTTTAAATTCACATTAAGATAATATTTAAAAAATGAGTTTAAATCTAGGCGGATCTGAAATAATAAGCGTTACCCAGAGAGGTGAAAAAATTGAGATTCTAGCTGAGGGTGAAAAAAAATTATTTGATCTTTCTCAGATATTAGATGTTGAGGAAAATCTTCCTGAAACAGACGATGATGTGAGTGGTGTCGCAGCCACTCTCGGAACTATTGCTGGTTTCGTAGCAGGGGATTTTACTGGTGCTATCGGTGGAGGGTTTAGTGGTTGGTTGGCAGGCAAATTATTCTCTAAAGAAAAAATCTATTTTCTCAGCGTTGTTTTAATAAACAATGAAAAAATTACTTTTACTTCTAAGTCAAGTTTAAAAGATAGCCACCTTTCAGAAATACAATTTATTTATAATGAATTTTTGTCGCAAAAAATTAAAGAGAATATTAAATCATCAAAAAAATGGATTAGCAATTTACAAAATCAAAAAAAAAATAAAAAGTACATTTCATTTTCAGATGTTTTCAAAAATATAAATCAAAATGTACATACTATTTGCGAAAAACAAGAGGAAAAAATAGAAAATTCCAATCTTTTAGACTCTGCTAATCAAAAATCTGTAAGCAGATATCTGATTAATTATAAAACTGTAAATTTAGAAAGAAAAAAAATAAATGATATATTTATTAAAAAGAATTCAGATAATAAAAACCTCAAAGGATTGATACCTTCACAAAAGAGAGCCGTTCTAACAGATGACGATAGTACTTTAATCAACGCAGGCGCTGGGTCTGGTAAGACAAAAACAATTCTGCATAAGATAGCTTATTTAATTGATTGTAAGCTTGCATTGCCAGGCGAGATCTTAGTTTTAGCATACAACAGAAATGTTAAAGAGGAACTAAAGGAAAGAATTAAAAATTTTGAAAATAAAAATATTAAAAAAAGTTTAGAAGTTGTTGCAGATGATAATGTTTATACTTTTCACGGATATGGGGCTAAACAACTTAGAAAAAGAAAAATTGCAAAGTTTAATGAAAAAACTTCTGACTTTGAAAGTGAATTAAGAATAAGAAAAGGCAAACAATTAGATAAAATAATAAATGATCTTTATTCAAATAAAAGTTTTAAGGAAAATTTATTAACTTACTTTTCAGAATTTTTTTATACTTACAAAGATTATTTTAAAGATATTGAGAGTTATGAAGACTACATCAAATATATAAGAAATATTGGGCAAGTTACTCTTAACGGAGATTTTATGAGAAGTTATGAGGAGATTGAAATTGCTAATTATCTTTTTATTAATGGAATAAAATTTGAATACGAAAAAGAGTATAGCGGAGATTACCTTTATGAAAGCGACGAAGCTGACTTTTCAATAAAGGATAAAAATCATCAAAAGCAAAAAAAAGATAAAAAATATCATCCTGATTTTTACTTAACTGATTATAAAATTTATCTAGAACATTTTGCACTAAACAAAAATAATGAAGCACCTAATTTTTTCAAAAATCCAGAGGGATATTACTATCAATATCTTGAAAAAATTAAAGTTCATAAGCACAATAAAACTAAATTAATTACAACATTTAGTTGGGAAAAATCAGAGGGAAAACTTTTAAAGAATTTAGAAAAAAAACTTAAAAAACATAAAGTTAAATTCAAAAGGCTCAAAGATCATGAATTGATAAAGATTTTTAAATCTTCTGGAAAACTAAGTAGGTTTACTGAATTAGTAAGTACTTTTTTATCCCATTACAAATCAAATGAGCTTACTGAAAATGATATTAAGAATAGAATTATAGGCGTAAACGGTGATAATAATAAAAGAAGATGTTTGGTTTTTTTAGATCTTTTTTTAAAAATATTTAGCAATTATCAGAATGATTTAAAAAAAGATAAATCAATAGATTTTGATGACATGATCATTGAGGGAAGAGAAAAATTACAAATAGAAGATTTTAAGTATGTAATTGTAGATGAATTCCAAGATATCTCTCAAGGAAGAGCAAAATTCTTAAAAAGAATTAAAGAACGAAACAATGCAAAGCTTTATTGTGTAGGAGATGATTGGCAAGCAATAAATCAATTTAGTGGTGGAGATGTAACAATTTTTACAAAAGATTTTGAAAATCTGTACGGTCATTTTGAAAGAGTAGATATTGACACCACATTTAGATATGGAAAAAAAATTAATAATATTTCATCAGATTTTGTTCAAAAAAATCCAAATCAACTGAAAAAAATTGTAAAACCACATGCGGATATAAAAGGTGATATTCATATTTATGAAAAAAATGTTTTCACTGAGGTGATGAATAAAATTACCAAAAAACATAAAAATGTATTTGTTTTAGGCAGATATAATTTGGATAAATATGACAATAAAATAAGGACAAGGCTAAAGTGGAGCAATATCGCTACCAAATATGAAATTAATAAATTTGTAAGAAATAAATCTTTGAATGTGAATTACAAAACAATTCACGGAGCCAAAGGATTAGAGTCTGATATAGTTTGCGTAGTAAATATGTTTCCTGGAATTTTAGGTTTTCCAAGTCAAATGGAAGATGATGAAATATTGTTTTTAGTACTTCCTAACCCTGAAAACTATCCTAACGCTGAAGAGAGAAGATTAATGTATGTTGCCATGACTAGAGCCAAAAAAGAAGTACATTTATTTAGTGGGAATGGTTTTTATTCCTCAGAGTTTGTTAAAGAACTTAAAAAAGAATTTAGACCTGTTGATACAGGAAATACCTCAGGATATTCAAATCAGAAAAAACTTTCAAAATTTCTTTGTCCTACACACAAAGTGAGATTAGTTAGAAGAAGCGGGAGACGGGGACCTTTTTGGGGTTGCCCTAAATACTTTTCTGATAACTGTAGGCATACTCGAGATATTTAGAGCAGTACACATAAACAAATTTTTATTAAAGATGAGGCCAACCATATGCCAACCAAAGACACACATCGTGAAACATACGTTCACGTTTATAAACTGATGATTGAAATTCTTAATTTGAATTCCCGCTAAAACCCTTGTATATATTTACATATTCAAAAGGGCCTGTAGCTCAGTTGGTTAGAGCAGTACACTCATAATGTATTGGTCCCAGGTTCGAGTCCTGGCGGGCCCACCAGAACAGATCATTTATTCACAAATTCTTCTAATCTTGAAATTAAAATATTAATGTCGCTATTATTAGAATTTAAAATTGAGGCAAATTCCTCTTTTTGAGTTCTAGCTAAACTGAGGCCTTCAACTATTAAATCTCTCACCAAAGGTTTTTCCGGATTTTTTGTGTAGACTCTCCAATCAATCTTAACCTCTGGTTGCTTTTCACTTTGAGCTATTTTTGTCTTTACAATTGTATAATTCGCACTCTTTTTATCTGCACCAATTATTTCAAATTTATTAGAAGAATAATCCGTTAAACGCGATGTTAAATTTTTTAAAAAATATTTTTCAAAAGTTTTTTGGTATTTTGCTTTCGTGTTTTCATCAAGTGAATTTCTTAGTTCTCCTAAGGTATATAAGCCTAAAGCGTTAATATCGACATTTTCGATTGCAATTTTCTCTATAAAACTCTCTTTCTGCTCTTTAGTAAGGTTCTTATCAGATAGTTTACCAATAAGGTCTTTTGCTAGCTCATTGATAAATTGTTGAGGTTCCGTACTATAGGTAGTTGCATTAGAGGCGTTTGTTAATAATGAAAAGATAACTAAAATTAAACTTAATTTTCTCATCTTATTTTTTAATTAATTGTCTAGATTTCCCCAGTCGTCGTTTTCACTGCTGGAATTTTTAATCTTATTCTCCCTGCTTTGCAAATATAAACTTTTATATGAAGCATATAAATCAATAGAATTAGTTTCTAAGCTAGTAAGATTTGTATCATTGTCAGCTCTAAAGTCTACTGCTGTAACACTTCTGACACCTATATAATCAACCTGATTTCCGGAAATTCCTAATAACTCTTTTTCTCTCCATGTAATATGAGCAAACGGATCTACAAAACTATCAGCAATCATTCCAACCGTATCTCTAGCTGTCGATGGCCCTAAAACTGGAAGAACTAAATAACATCCAGGACCTACACCATAAGCACCTAATGTTTGACCAACGTCTTCCTGCTGAGCTTCAAATCCCAATTTTTCTGCTGGGTTACCTAACCCAACTATTCCTATACTAGTATTAATTAAAAAACTTGCAGTAGCATTTCCTGCGTCTTTAAAGTTACCTTGAAATACATGATTTGGTATCGATAATAGAGTGGCAACATTTGATGTAAAATTACTTGTTCCTTCTTTGACTGGCTCTGGAAGTTTATTATAACCCCTCGAGATAGGTCCTATAACAGCCTTATCTAACATCATATTAAATTTAAATATGGCTCTACTAGTTCCCTCAAAGCACTCTTCTGCAGCCTTTATCTGCGTTGAGAAAAATGAAGCTATCACTACCATTACTATTATGTGTTTACTTAATTTCATAAGATCAATTATAGCTATATATAGAAAAAATTTACTTATGCTAGGGAAATAATGATACATTTGCTGAGATTTAGAGGCAAAATTTGGCTATAATTTCTTAATTAATTGTTAAAAAGATGATCTTTAAAAAACTAAACTCTCCCAATTATTCAAATAGACTTAGAAATTTGAGGTCAATAAAACTTATAGTAATTCATTATACAGGAATGCAATCTAGGATTGTATCTTTAAAAAGGCTATTAAGCAAACGATCTAAAGTAAGTTGCCATTATTTTATAGACAGAAAAGGTAAAATTATAAGAATGTTAGATGATAATAAAATAGCTTGGCATGCAGGTAAATCAAAGTGGAAAAAATTTTCGAATTTAAATAAAAATTCAATAGGAATTGAATTAGTAAATAAAGGGCATGATTTCGGTTACGAGCAGTTTACCCAAAAACAAGTAAATCAACTGATTAAATTGTGCTTATATTTGAAAAAAAAATATAAGATCAAAAATTCAAACATAGTTGGTCACTCTGATATCGCTCCTTTAAGAAAAAGAGATCCTGGTGAAAAATTTCCATGGCAAAAATTACAGAAAAAAAAAATTGGTATTTGGTACAAGAATTTTAAAATTAAATATAAAGATGAAGCTTTTAAAATTGATAATAAAACATTTTTTAAAAATATCTTTAGAATTGGTTACCGTTATTTCAATAAGAATAAAAGAAGTAAAAAAGATGTTTATATCATTAAAGCTTTTCAAAGAAGATTTTTACCTAAAAATGTTACCGGTAAAATTGATCAAAAAACCCAGATAATTAGCCATTTTTTAGCCTTTAAATCAAAAAAATAACTTGATTTTACATATTAAAAATATTACATAAATTCTTGCCAGATATTTGGATTGTCCCTATTAGTCAAATCTATTAGAGGAAAGTCCGGGCTCCGTAAAGACACAGTGCCAGTTAACTGCTGGCGAAGGTGACTTCAGGGATAGTGCCACAGAAAATAAACCGCCTAATCAAGGCAAGGGTGAAACGGCGAGGTAAGAGCTCACCGGTTTTTTGGTAACAAAAAACGCATGGCAAACCCCACTGGGAGCAAGGTTAAATAGAGAAGACACTGCAATATTTGCAAAAAACAGTCTTTAGTTAGTCTTCTGGGTTAACCGCTTGAGCTTAAATGCGAATTTAAGCCTAGATAAATGACATCTTAAATGACAGAACCCGGCTTATAGAATATCTGGCAGCCATCCTTAAATGTTCCTGTTTTGTGCTTATTATTCAAAAAACAAATATATTGACTATTAATCTAAAACCCATACTATCCCAAATAATCCCATAATGGAGGGTGATTTGCGAGTAATTAAACAAACAAAAGATTTTTATAAAAATGTTTTTATCGAGTTTCGAAAACAAATTAGACAAAAAAGGGAGAGTGTCAGTGCCAGCTACTTTTAGATCTCACTTAAGCTCAATGGGGTATAACGGTTTTGTCAGCTATCCATCATTCAATTATTCTGCTTTAGAAGGTTGTTCTCAAGACCGAATAGAAAAACTCTCAAAAAGCATCGATTCTTTAAACCCATTTGAGGAAAATAGAGATTATTTTGCTACATCAATACTGTCTGAAAGCGTAAATTTTCAATTTGATACAGAAGGTCGAATTACACTTACTGAAAAATTATTAGATCATGCAAAAATTATTAATAATGTTTTGTTTGTAGGATTAGGTCAAACTTTTCAAATTTGGGAACCGAAAATATTTGAAAAATTTAAAATTACAGCCAGAAAAAAAGCTTTTCAAAATAGATCAAATCTTAAATGGGAAAATAAAAAAGAAAGGGAGGAAAAATGAGTATAAATATCGGTGGAGGTGAACTAAAAGAATTAAAACCTAGAATTCTAGTTTTAGGAATTGGTGGGGCAGGCGGCAATGCTATTAATGCAATGATCGAGGCTGGAATGGAAGGTGTAGAATTTGTTGCTGTAAATACTGACGCGCAAGATTTAAAAATGAGCAAAGCGCATGCAAAAATTCAAATCGGAATGAATTTGACAAAAGGTTTAGGTGCAGGGGCAAAGCATAATATTGGCCAAGCAGCTGCGGACGAGTCACTTAACGAGATAGTGAGTTATATTCAAGGTAGTAATATGGTTTTTATAACTTCTGGAATGGGCGGAGGAACTGGAACAGGCGCTTCGCATGTTATTGCTAAAGCAGCGAAAGAACTAAACATTCTTACTGTTGGAGTTACGACTTTACCTTTTTCATACGAGGGACCAAAAAGAATGAGAAGAGCATTAGCAGGTCTAGAGGAACTAAAGAAACACTTAGACACTACAATTGTTGTTCCTAATCAAAATCTTTTTAAAATAGCAAATGAGTCAACTACTTTTGAAGAGTCATTTAGTCTTTCAAATGATGTTTTAAAACATGGCGTTCAAAGCGTTACCGACCTTATGGTTAGACCTGGGATGATAAACTTAGACTTTGCTGATGTTGAAACCGTTATGAGTTCGATGGGAAAAGCAATGATGGGCACAGGTGAAGCCGAGGGTGAAAATAGAGCTATGTCAGCAACCGAAATGGCTTTAAATAATCCTTTAATTGATGAATATTCTTTAAAAGGAGCGAAAGGTTTACTTATTAATATAACAGGGGGTAGCGACCTTACATTATTTGAGGTGGATCAAACTGTTCAAAAAATTAGAACTGAGGTAGACACCGAGGCAGAGATAATCTTTGGAGCAATTAAAGATGAAAATATGAATGGTAAAATGAGAGTATCCATAGTTGCCACAGCTTTAGATGGTCATAAAGTTGAAAATAAAACAGTTTTAAATATGGTTTCCCGTATTCAAAATAGAAACACAGGTTATTCCGAGGGATTATTCCCCCAAAATTCTAATTTAGATAATAGCGCTTTAAATTCAATAGATGGTGCTACTGCATTAAAATTAGATGAAAGGTTTGAAATAAATAACGAAGAAAACCAACTTGGAACTCACAATCTTGATCCAAGTGATTTGGAAACCGAAATTAAAGTAGATGATAAACTCACTAATTTAGATGCGGAAAGTATTCCAAAAGGTGTATCAATAGAAAATGCCTCTTACATGGAAAATAACGAGTCCATCGGCGTTAAAACAGATACTGGTAAAATCGAGGAAGAATATACACCACAACTATTTTCAGATGAAAACAGTTTAGAACAAGAGCAAAGTGTTGATGTGCAAACAACTCACGATGATAAACTTTTTGATCACGATGGTGAAGAGGAAGACTTTGAAATTCCTGCTTTTTTAAGAAAACAAAAATTTTAATGATGCAATCAAAGCATTATGAACAATCAACAAACATTACCGGAATTACATCATTTTCCGGTAATGCTAGAAGAAGTAATTAGCATTTGTTCTCCAATTAAGGGTGGAGTTTATATAGACTGTACTTTCGGTGGTGGAAGTTATTCAAAAAAAATACTTAATTATCCAGAAACAAAAGTAATAGCAATCGATAGAGATGAGTTTGTTCTAAATACCGGTAAAAGCTTAGAAAAAAAATATCCAAAAAGGTTTACTTTTTATCAAATAAAATTTAGTGAAATTGATCAAATAACGAAAGATACACTGGTAGACGCAATTATTTTTGATTTAGGT
>CACMCJ010000011.1 GCA_902612235.1 uncultured Pelagibacteraceae bacterium | reverse complement strand
TGCTGCACTTAACAAGAGCTCATGGTTTCGCCCAAGATTAGATTGATTTACTTATTTCAAGGTTATATTTATTATTATGTCAAAAAATAAAAAAAAAATTTTAATTACAGGTGGAACTGGATTTGTTGGGACTAATCTAATAAAATATCTTTTAAAGAAAACCAACTTAGGAATTATTAGTCTAGATAATTATTCATCAGGATCAAAGAAAAACCACATTAAAAACTCTAGAGTTAAATATATAAGAGGAGAAACAAAAGATATAAAGAAACTTATAAAAGCCAAATATATACACTCGGTATTTCATTTTGGTGAATTTGCAAGAATTTATCAAAGTTTCTTAAATCTAAACGACTGCATGAAATCAAATTTTATTGGCTCAAATGCAGTTTTTAATTTTTGTTTAAAGAATAAGCTTAAACTTATTTATTCAGCTACATCAGCCTCTTTAGGAAATAAAGGAAAAGACAAACATCTTTCTCCTTATGCCTTCAGCAAAGCAAAAAATCTTGAAATTTTAGAAAATTTAAAAAAATATTTTGGTTTTAAATATGAAGTAATATATTTTTATAATGTTTATGGACCTCATCAAATAACTACTGGAAAAATGTCAACTGTTATAGGTATATTTGAAAATCATTATTTGAGAAATAAGCCGCTTCCTGTGGTGAGGCCCGGCAATCAAACAAGAAGATTCACACACATAGATGACACTGTTTACGTCTGTTATTTAGCTTGGAAAAAAAATTTAAACAGACATTACATTATTTCAAATAATAAATCTTACTCAATTGAAAAAGTTGCAAAAATGTTTAGTTCAAAAATAAGATATTTGCCGGCTCGCAAAGGAGAAAGATATAATTCGGCTTTAGTTGATAAAAACTTGTCGAATAAAATCTATAAGTATTACGGTAAGATAAGTTTAAAAGACTATATAAAAAAATTCATTAAAAAAAATTCTTAATGTCCAGGAAATTTTACTAAAAATTCAGTTTTATAACCTTTTTTTGTAAGCAAGTCGTTTCCAGGCAAATCAAATAAATTAATTACAAAAATAAAACCTGCGACTTTCCCTCCAGAAATTTCAATTAACTTAGCAGCTGCCTCAGCAGTCCCGCCCGTAGCAATTAAATCATCAATAATGAGAATCTTTTCACCACTAGACACGGAGTCTTTATGCATTTCTATTGTTGCTTCTCCATATTCTAATTTAAAGTCAACAGAGTGTGTTTCTGCTGGTAGCTTATTTTTTTTTCTTAATAAAACAAAAGGTTTATCTAATATGTATGAAATTGTAGAAGCAAAAACAAACCCCCTAGACTCTATAGCGGCAACTTTATCAAAGTCCATTTTTTTTGAAAATTCTATAATTTTATCGTTTGTGAATTTAAAAGCTTTTGGTTCTTTAATTAAAGTAGTTATGTCGCGGAATAATATACCTTTTTTAGGATAGTCAGGAATTGACCTAATATATTTTTTTAAATCCATATTTAGCTTCAAGTTCTAACAAAAAAGCATTAATAATTAAATGATGAAAAAAAGAAAACTAGGGATAATTGGTGGGAGCGGTCTTTATAAAATAGAGGGGTTCACAAAGACAAAATGGAAAAATATTAATACCCCATGGGGAAAACCTTCTGATGACATTTTAATAGCTAAGTTAGGAAATGAAGAAGTTTGTTTTTTGCCTAGACACTCAAGGGGACACAAAATTAATCCTACTAATATTAATTTTAGGGCAAATATTGACGCTATGAAACAATTAGGTGTTACTGATATTATTTCAGTTTCAGCAGTTGGATCATTGAAAGAAAGTTTAGAACCAGGCAAATTTATTATTATTGATCAATTTATCGATAGAACCTTTTCAAGAATAAAAACTTTTTTTGATCAAGAAATAGTCGCTCATGTATCAATGGCAAAGCCTACAAGTCCAGGTTTAATAAAATGTTGTGAAGCAGCACTAAAAAAAATAAATGTAACTCACCAGGTTGGAGGAACCTATGTTGTTATGGAAGGTCCGCAATTTTCTACATTAGCAGAATCAAATCTATATAGATCTTGGAACGCAGATGTAATTGGAATGACAAATATGCCTGAAGCTAAATTGGCAAGAGAGGCCGAAATAAGATACTGTACTGTTGCTATGGTCACCGATTATGATTGTTGGCATCCAGATCATGATGAAGTTGATGTAAGTATGGTTATTCAAACTTTAATGAAGAACGCTGCTAATGCTCAAAACATGATTAAAGAAATTATAAAAACATTTAAAGATTTTTCTGTAGAGAAAGATCCAGCTAATAATTGTTTAGATGCGGCCATCATCACAGACCCTAAGATGAGAACTAATAACACTAGAAAAAAACTCAAAAACATTGCTGGAAGAGTCCTTTATAAAAAACAATGAAAATTAATGGCAAATCTTATAACACTATCTGGTTTGAAAACAATTTAGTTAAAATAATTGATCAAACAAAACTTCCACATAAATTTATAATTAAAGATTTAAAAACAGTTAAAGATGCAATAAATGCAATAAAAATAATGGAAGTAAGAGGTGCTCCGTTAATTGGTGCAACTGCGGCCTACGGTTTAGTTCTGTCAATAATTGAAAAAAAAGATTTATCTTTCTTAAAAAGATCTAGCGAAGAGCTCATTGCTTCGAGACCAACAGCCATTAATTTAAAATGGGCAGTTGATCGAATGATGAAAAAATTATCTGGTATTAATGATCAAGATATTTTAAAAACAGCATTGCAAGAAGCCAAGACGATTGCTGAAGAAGATATAGAATTTTGTAGAAATATTGGTTTAAATGGGCTTAAAATAATTGAGGAAATTGCCAATCGAAAAAAAGATACAGTCAATATACTTACTCATTGTAATGCAGGATGGCTTGCAACAATTGATTGGGGCACAGCTACTTCTCCAATTTATCATGCCCATCAAAAGGGAATTAAAGTTCATGTATGGGTTGATGAAACACGACCAAGAAATCAGGGAGCTAATTTAACATCTTACGAATTAAATGAGGAAGGGGTTTCAAATACTATAATAACAGATAATGCTGGCGGCATTTTAATGCAAAGAGGTCAAGTAGATATGTGCCTTGTTGGAACAGACAGAACTTTATCTAATGGAGATGTTTGTAATAAAATTGGAACCTATTTAAAAGCATTAGCAGCAAAAGATAACAATATTCCTTTTTACGTAGCGCTTCCAAGCTCTACCATTGATTGGAAAATAAAAGATCACAAACAAATTCCTATTGAAGAAAGAAATTCAGAAGAATTATCGTATGTTGAAGGTATTGACGAAAATGATAAAATAAAAAAGTTAAGAATATATCCAAACAAAAGTAAAGCAATGAACCTCGCATTTGATGTGACACCTGCTAAATTTGTCTCAGGTTTGATTACTGAGAAAGGAGTTTGTGAGGCGTCAGAAAAAGGTTTAAAAGGTTTATTTAAGTGAGCAAATTAAAATTAGAAGTAATTGCATATTCTAAAAAACTTAATATTACAAATTTGTCTGCTTTGAGATCTGGAAATATATCTGTTAGAGCAAAAGAGAAAGGAGTTGAAGGTTTTTATATTACTCCGTCAGGAATGAAGTATTCATCTTTAAAACCTAAAGATATTGTTTTCGTAAGTCTTAAAGGTGCTTATGATAAAAAAAAGAAAAAACCATCGTCAGAATGGAGGTTTCATCAAGATATATATGTGAATAAAAAAGAAGCTAAAGCCGTTGTTCATGCACACTCAACTTGTGCTACCGCAGTATCAACTCATCAAAAAAATATTCCAGCTTTTCACTATATGGTTGCAGTAGCTGGTGGTGAGGACTTAAAATGTACAAAATATGCAACTTTTGGAACAAAACAGCTTTCAAAAAATATTATTAAAGCTTTAAAAAATAGAACAGCTTGCTTAATTGCCAATCACGGCCAGGTTGCTTTTGGAGAAAATTTAGAAAAGACTTTTGAGCTTGCTCAAGAGATCGAAAATATTTGCCATCAATATATAAATGCCATAAGAATCGGAATACCTAAGATTCTTTCAAAAAAAGAAATGAAAATAGTCTTAGGAAAATTTAAAAATTATAAAAAAGGATAGTTTTTAATGATTAAAGTTGGTGAGCATATCACAATTGATTTTCTTGGTGTGACTAGAGACTATTCTCCAGAATTTTATGAGAAAGTAATTTATAAAATTGCGAAAGCAGCAAAAGTTGAAATCCTTAATGTAGCGTCACATAAATTTGAACCACAAGGCTTTACTTTAGTTGCTTTATTATCAGAAAGTCACTTTAGTTTTCACACTTTTCCAGAAAGAGGAGTTATAAGTTTCGATTTTTTTACTTGCGGAAAGGTTAACCCTAAAGTTGCTTTAAAAATTTTAAGGAAAGAGATAGATCATAGGCGTGTAGTTACAAATGCTTTTGATAGAAGCAGCATAGGACTTTATGATGATATTTATAGCACTCCTGGTCAAAAGAAATATTATGTTGTCAAAGATGTTTTAGAAAAATTTACTTCAAAAGTTGGTCAGTTTGTAGAAATAATGGATTTAGAGGAATTCGGACATGCTCTGTTTATCGATCATGAAATTCAAGTAGCCGAAAAAGATGAAAAAATATACAGCTCTAATTTTTTCAATTCCAGTTATGATTTAAGCAAGAAAAACAATAATGTAGCTATTATTGGTGGAGGTGACGGAGGTGTTGCTAGAGCATGCTTAGAAAATAATTCAAATTACATAGATTGGTTTGAACTTGATCCAGAAATAGTCAACGCATGCTTCCGTCATTTACCTAAGGTTTGTTCTAAAGTTAAAAAAAGTAATAAGATTAAGACTTTTTGGGGTGATGCATTTAAAAGCATTAAAGAAATAGAGGACTCAAAATATGATAAAATTTTTGTAGATCTTAATGACGATCAATATTGTATAGATTTAGCAAAAAAAAATATGAAAGGCTTAAAGAGAATTCTTAAAAAAGGTGGAATAATAACCGCTCAAGTAGGCAGTCAAGATAAAAAACCTAAACAAGTTGAAAATTGGTGCAAAGTATTGGATAAAAGCTTTGGAAACGTAAAATTATCAGGAGCGTATATACCAAGTTTTGACTGTAAATGGAATTTTGCCTCCTCAATCATGAAATAAGCTCAGCTCTTATTGATAAATAAATCTCTAGTAAATTTAATTTTAGTTATCTAGAATATCAAAAAAAATAAAGGGGGATTTATGAGAAAATTAAGTAAAACGATTATCTCTTTAGTTGCAGTATTTTTTTTATTAGCAAATAATACACTGGCTGATAAAATTAAAATTGGGACTGAGGGAGCGTACCCACCATGGAACTCTAAAGATGCATCAGGCAAGTTAATTGGTTTTGAAGTAGAATTAGCCCAAGAACTTTGTGCAATAATGAAACATGAGTGTACAATTGTAGAGCAAGATTGGGATGGAATGATACCTGCTTTGTTAATGAGAAAATTTGATGCAATAATGGCAGGAATGTCAATTACTGAGGAGAGATTAAAAACTATAAACTTTTCTCAAGGTTATGCAGATGAAGTTGCGTCATTAGCAGTTATGAAAGGATCAAGTCTTGCTAATTTACAAACTGTAAAGTCTTTAAGTTTATCAAAAAAGGGCGGGGACGTTAAGAAAACGCTTGATCAACTTAAAAATGCTTTGGCAGGTAAAACTATTGGTGTTCAAACAGGTACAATTCATCAAAACTTTTTAGAATCAGGAGATGTGGGAAAAGTAAACGTAAGAAAATATAAAACACAGGATGAAGTTAATCTTGATTTAGCAGCAGGAAGAATTGATGCAGCGTTAGCTGCAGCAGTTGCCTTTACAGACTATGCAGCTAAATCTGGAAAACCAGTTGTATTAGTTGGCCCCACTTTTTCTGGAGGGGCATTTGGTAACGGAGTTGGAGTAGGCATAAGAAAAGGCGATAGTTCTAGCACTGTTGGCAAAAGAGATGCAAAAATTTTGAAAGATTTTAACAAGGCCATAAATACTGCAAGAAAAAAAGGGATTATAAGTAAACTTGCGATTAAACATTTTGGTTTTGACGCATCAATGTAATAATCTATAAAAGGCGGTTTATGAACTAAACCGCCTTTTATCTATATGGAACTTCTTTACTTTGGTCAAAAAGGTTGGGGCGATGAGCTTTTTTTGTCATTTTTAATGACCATTGCAGTTTCTATGTCCGCATTTTCAGTTGGAATATTTTTATCTGCTTTATTCACCCCACTTAAATTTTCAAAACTTAAATTATTAAAGTTTATTTCAAATTTCTACACAACAGTAATTAGAGGAGTTCCAGAACTATTAGTTATATATTTATTTTTCTTTGGAGGAAGCGGAGCAGTAATGTTTGTTGCAAGTATATTCGGATACAATGAATATATTGAAATAAATGCTTTTGTCACAGGATCATTAGCAATAGGGATAATCTCAGGTGCTTATTCAACAGAGGTTTTTAGAGGTGCAATTCAATCAATTGATAAAGGGCAATTTGAAGCTTGTAAAGTGCTTGGTATTAAAAAAAATATATATTTTTTAAAAGTAATTTTGCCACAAATGCTTAGGCTCGCTATTCCTAATCTAAGTAACGTTTGGCAATTAACTTTAAAAGATACTGCTTTAATTTCAGTTACTGGTTTAGTTGAGATTATGAGACAATCGTATATTGCTGCAGGATCAACTAGAGATCCTTTATTCTTTTATTCATTTGCAGCTTTATTATATTTAATTTTAACTTTTTTCAGCATGAAAGTAATTAATAAAGTTGAAAAAAAATATAGTAGGAGTTTTTAATGGATATAAATTTAATGATAACAAGTGTTCCAAAGTTATTATACGCTACTCTGATAACTTTAAAATTATTATCTTTTTCAATTATTTTTGGATTATTTATTGGTTTAATCTTTTCATTAATGAGGATAAGCAAAAATACTCTACTGAATAAAATTTCTTATTATTATTCTTATATTTTCAGAGGTACGCCAATGTTAGTTCAGCTATTTATAATTTATTTTGGTTTAGCACAATTGGACTGGTTAAGAGAAAGTTTCTTGTGGGTTATTTTAAAAGAGCCTTTTTGGTGTGCAATCATCGCCTTTTCACTAAATACTGGCGCTTATACCTCAGAAATTTTAAGATCTGCCTTTCAAACAATTAGTAAGGGCTACATTGAAGCGGGTGAAAGCCTAGGATTATCAAAATTTAAAATTTTTGTAACAATACAAATTCCAGTTGCTATCAAACAATCTTTACCTGCTTATGGTAATGAAATAATTTTGATGCTAAAAGGCACTTCCTTAGCTAGTACGGTAACTCTTATGGATTTAACAGGTGTTTCTAAATTTATTATATCAACTACTTACAAGCCAGTTGAAGTCTTTATTGTGGCTGGGAGCATTTATTTATTTTTAACTTTTCTTATTCATAGTTTTATAAAGTATAATGAAAAAAAGTATGAGGCAAAATAATGTTTAGAGTTTCATGTATTCAGTTGAAATCAAATAATAGTTTTAACGATAATTTTGCTAAAACAGAAAAATTAATTAAAAAGGCCATTAAACAAAAAACAGATTTTATTTTAACACCTGAAATTTCATCAATTTTTTTATTAGATAAAAAACAACTTTTAAAAATTTGTTCGTCTATGGATAAAGATAATTATTTAATTAAAATTAAAAAATTAGCAAAGAAATTTAAAAAGTGGATACTAATTGGTTCTTTAATAATTAAAACTCAAAAAAATAAATTAGTGAATAGGTCTGTTTTAATTGATAATAAAGGAATGGTAAGATCATATTATGATAAAATCCATATGTATGATGTCACTTTAAGTAAGAAAGAAAAATACTTTGAGTCAAAAACTTTTACTCCTGGTAAAAAATATAAGGTTACCAAACTACCTTGGGGAAAACTAGGTATGTCAATTTGTTATGATTTAAGATTTCCAAATTTATATCGCAACTTAGCAAAAAAGGGAGCATTATTTTTATCTGTGCCTTCAGCCTTTACTGAAACTACAGGAATAAGGCATTGGCATTCACTGTTAAAGGCTAGAGCGATTGAAAATTTTTGTTACATTTTTGCGCCAGCACAGTCTGGCACACATTATAACGGGAGAAAAACTTATGGACATTCGTTAATAGTCTCTCCTGATGGAAAAATTTTAAAACAGTTGGGTAAAAAAGAAGGTGTAATAACAGTAGATGTTGATCCAAAATATTCAATTAAGTTAAGAAGTATTATACCTAGTCTCAAAAAAAATTAATCATTCGTAGGATTTCACCTCTTTAATATTTGAACCAAGTGCATTATTTATTGAAAGTTTAATATTAGCTCTTTCATCGTTGAATTTATAAACTTTTCTTGCTAGTTCAATAAAATTTTCACCAAAATCTTGTTTTTTTTCTGCAAGTCTTTTCCCATCTTCTATTTCCCAAAGTTTTAAATTTATACTTTTTAGATTTTTTTTATAAGTTAAAATTTTAGAGTCATCAGGAATAAATTTTTTCATTGTATGAGATAAAGATAATAATTCTTTTTCAACCTCGTTTAATTTTTCTTTATTTGTTATTTTGAGCTTTTTGATTTCTAAAATAGTGATCTTATCAATTAACTCACCAGCTGATATTTCTGCCAATATTTTGTCTAATTTTATGTTCATATTATTTATTTTTAGTTATACTAATTAAAAAATATACGCAGATTGAATAATGTCAAATATATTAATTATCAAACATGGCTCTCTTGGAGATTTAATACAAGCTAATGGAGCAATTAAAGATATAAAAGAATACTATTTAAATAGAAAAGTACTTTTACTTACTTCACAAGCTTACTCACTTTTTATGTCTGAGTGTCCTTACATTGATGGAGTATTAATAGACAAAAGATTACCACGTTGGAACTTATTTTATTTACATAATCTTAAAAAATTATTAAAAAAATATAATTTTTCAAAAGTATTTGATTTACAAAATTCTAGAAGAACAAAATTTTATAAAAATTTTATTATTAAAAATGTTGAATGGTCTTCTTCTTTATCTGCACTTGAGCCTAATCAAACAAAAAATGAATTTGATAATTATCCAGTACTGGATCGAATGGAAAAACAACTTAAAAAAAGTAACATACCAACTAAGTTTATAAAAAATATTGACCTTAGCTGGACTGAAACAGACTTATCAAATTTAATTAAAAAATATACGAATAGAGACTATATTTTAGTATTTCCATTTTGCTCTAAGAAAAATAAGAATAAAAAATGGCCTTTTTATAAAGAGTTAATTTCTAAAATAAGGAGAGAATTTAAAAATAATTATTCAATACTTGTTGCTCCAGGACATGGAGAAGTGAATGAGGCTAATGAATTAAATGCTAAAATTGTTTTAGGAAATGACGGAAATCCAATTAATATAAAAGAACTAATTTCAGTTATAAGAAATGCTAAATTTATTATCTCTAATGATACAGGACCTGCTCATATAGCATCACATTTAAATAAAAAAGGGTTAGCTCTTTTTGGAAGTCACACATCAGCGGATAAAGTAAGTATTGAAAGTACAAATTTTAAGACAATAAGTGTGAAAAACTTAAAAGATTTAACCTCAGATACTGTTATAAAAGAAATAATAAAAAGATTAAATTAATTCAATGTATTTTTTTACAATTTTATTCCACTTAAAATTATTAGAAAATTCTAAAGCATTTGATCCAAGTTTTTTGTAATTATTATTGTTAAAAGTCTTGATAACTGTTTCATAAATAGAATTTAAATCATTACCATCACATAAATATCCGGTCTTCCCATCAATTATTGCATCCGCTTCACCGCCATAAACTCCACCTATTGAAGGTTTGCCATAAGAAGCAGCCTCAATAAAAGTTATACCGAATCCTTCGACAGATTTTTTGTAAACTACAGAAGGCATCACAAATAAATCTGATTTTTCTAACAAACCTAATTTATCCTGTTCGGTTGATTCATATATTAATTTTACTACCTTTGTTAGTTCAAGTTCTTTAATTAAATTTTCAAGATTTGTTTTTTCATCTCCATCTCCTACAGAAACATATTTTAGTTTTGGAAATTTAGGCAAGAGATTTTTTATAGTCATCAAAATATTTCGATGACTTTTTCTTCTGTCTAATCTTGAAATTGTTATTAGTTTAGGAAAAGAGTCTTCGTAAATTTGATTTGCATAATCTTTTGACTTTTCATGAATTGTGATTGGATAATTACAACCAGGATTTATTACCTTTACATTATTCTTTTTATATCCGAGTTTATTTATTAAAATCTTAGTAAAATTTGAATTAGCTATAATAAAGTTAGCTTTATTAAGTGCACTTACCATTCTTTTATTTAAAGAAGATCCCATAGGGTGATTAATTTCTTTAGAGTGGATTAAACAAAATGATTTAGTTCTTTTTAATATGGATAAATCAATATTTTCAATACTTTTCCAATGATCAAAAAATGCTGCTCTTAAATTATTATTGCTAATAAATTCTTTTACAAGGTTTGCCTTTCTATATTTCTTAAAAAATTTTAAACCTGAAACTCTTTGGATATTTAAGTTAGAAGTTTCATCATATTTTTCACAATTATCAAATTTATCAGCAAATACTTTAACCGGACCATGATCCAGCAAAGCTAAAGAAAGGCCTTCCATTAAATTTTGAATACCTCCTATATCTGGTGGAAAATTTCTAGTTGAAACAAGGAACATTATTTAAACCATTTAATATTACAACCCATACTTGGTATTTGTTCAGAAGGACCTTTCTGAGTTTTTGCTATCATTTTCATTGCTAATTTTAAATCACTATCCCCGTTCTTAACAGGATTTAAATCTTTTAGTTCCCTCATTCTGCCTCTGTATTGAAGTTCTAAATTTTTATTGTAACCAAAAAAATCAGGCGTGCATACTGCCCCGTAGTTTTTTGCTACTTCTTGAGTTTCATCAATTAAATATTTTAATTCTCCAAAATTATTATCTTTTGCAAATGAAATCATTTTATCAAACGAATCTTCTGGATAATTTTTAGTGTCATTAGACATGATGGCAATAGAATTAATTCCTTCTTTTTTCAAATTTTTACAGTCTTCTACTAAATCTCTAATTATAGCTTTTACGTAAGGGCAGTGATTACAAATAAACATTATTAAAGTTCCTTTTTCACCTACTATCTGTTCAAGAGAGATAAATTCATTATTTGTAGATTTAAGTTTAAAATTAATAGCTTTTTTACCAAAGTCACAAATTGGTGTTTTAGTTAAGGTCATAATATATTATAAGAATTATAAATTAATTATACAGCAATTTTATGATCTATGATTTTGAGGGACAAACACCGAAACTAGACCCAAATAGCTGGGCTGCATCAAATGCAGTAGTCATTGGAAGGGTAGAATTAAAAAAGGATTCGAATATTTGGTTCAATGTTACTTTAAGGGGCGATGTTGAGCCTATTACAGTTGGGGAAGGCTCAAATGTACAAGATGGAAGCGTAATACATACAGACCCTGGTTGCCCAGTCATTATTGGGAGAAATGTGACTGTCGGTCATTTGGTAATGCTTCATGGATGTATAATTGAAGATGACTGTTTAATCGGAATTGGAAGCACAATTTTAAATAAAGCAAAAATAGGAAAAAATTCTATTATAGGGGCAAATGCTCTTGTAACAGAAAATAAAATAATCCCTGAGAGATCTTTAGTTTTAGGTAGTCCAGGTAAAATTGTACGACAAGTTACTGATGAAGAAATTAAAAGTATTAAAGAAAACGCTGAACATTATGTTTCAAACTATAAAAAATATAAGAAAAACTTTTAAAACTAATACAAAAAAACTAGGGAACTAGCCAATTTTGTTTTTTATTTTCAATATCAAAAAAAGCTCTACGGTGACCTTTTGCAGCTAAGTACAGCCATTCAATAGATTTAATTTTACATTTGATTACCGTAAAATTTTCGTAACCTTTTTCACTTTGTTCCATCGTATAATCAAAATTCTCTAATTTTGAAATCATACCGGATGTTGGATTTTCTGATTTAGTGCCAGGCGCATCATCTGTTAGGTAACATCGTCTACTAATATGTTGAGTTCTTTTCCAAGAATCCTCAGCCAATGTATTTTTATTATTTATTTCACAAATAACTTTAACCCTTAATTGAATTTTTTCCTCCTTGTCATAAAAGACTAAAGATGCATTTTTATTTTTCTTGAGAATACTTATTTTTGGAGATCTAAGGTCAGTATGAAATTGTAATAGATTATTGTTCTTATCTGATTTTCTTAAAACAACTATCCTTCCATCAATTTCTTTTTTATCTGCACAAATAAAAACTGGTATTCTAAATGGAGAACTTCTATTAACCACCGCATCATCTAACATAGACCAAAGTTTTTTTTCAATTTCCTTAAAGTTTTCGTAGTACGCTGGTTGCATACTTTACTTTCTAAATCTTTTGATTAAACTTGAAGTATCCCATCTTTGGCCTCCCATCTTTTGTACTTCGGCATAATAATCATCAATGACTTTAGTTATGGGGAGTGGTGAATTATTCTTCTTAGCCTCATCCATTGCTATTTTTAAATCTTTTCTCATCCAATCAACAGCAAATCCGTAGTCAAATTTATCTTCAATCATTGTTTTGTGTCGATTGTCCATTTGCCAAGACTGTGCAGCACCTTTAGAAATTACTTCAATAACATCATGCATATTAAGACCAGCGTTCATTCCAAAATTTATAGCTTCAGATAAACCTTGAACTAAACCTGCTATACAAATTTGATTAACCATTTTTGTTAATTGCCCACTACCTGATGGTCCAAGTAATTTTATTTTTTTGCTATAACAATCTATTACTGGTTCAGCTTTTTTAAACGTAGGCTCGTCACCACCAACCATTACAGTCAAAGTTCCCCCTTCTGCTCCAGCCTGTCCTCCTGAGATCGGAGCATCCAAGAATTCAAAACCTTTTAATTTAGCTTCTTTATAAAGTTCTCTAGCAATATTTGCTGAGGCAGTAGTGTTATCTATGTAAATAGAACCTTTCTTTGCAGTTTTAAACAAACCTTTAGAACCTAGCGTTACTTCTCTTAAATCGTTGTCGTTACCAACACATGTGAAAATAAAATCACAGTCTTTAGCAGCATCCATTGGAGTGTCTGCTAACTTGCCTTTATACTCTTTAGTCCATTTTTCGGCTTTGGCTTTTGTACGATTATAAACAGTTACATTGTGACCTGCTTTTGATATATAACCTGCCATAGGATAACCCATGACACCTAAACCTATAAAAGCAACTTTACAACTCATTTATGAAAAACCTTTCTCTAAATAAAAAAGTAATAATATTTGGGTTTATATTTACATTTTTTTCTAGTTTTGGACAAAGCTTTTTTTTAGGTTTGTTTAACGCACCAATAAGAAATGAATTAGATATTTCTCATGGCCAGTTCGGAAATATATACGCAGCATCAACAATTTTTTCTAGTCTTTTGTTAATTTGGGTAGGAAAGAAAATTGATGAATATCAAATAATTTATTATTCTTTTTTTGTAATTATATTATTATTTTTTTCTTCTTTATTTTTTTCATTTATAAATAGTATTTATTTCTTAGCAATTGGAATATTTTTAATGAGGTTCTCAGGCCAAGGTTTAATGAGTCATACCTCTACAACTACGATTTCGAGATTTTTTGAAAAATCTAGAGGTAAAGCCCTGAGCACAATTTGGTTTGGTTTATCATCTGCTGAATTTATTTTACCGGTTTTGATTACATCTTTATTCGCTATTTATTCATGGAGAACTGTTTGGCAGGGAATTGCAATTATAATTATTTTGTTTTTACCACTAATAATTATAAATACAATCAAAAATATTAAGTTAGATTCGAGAGAAAAAGATAAAAACCCAAACTTTAAAAAAATTAAAATTAAAAGTTGGAGAAGAAGAGAAGTAATAAAAGATTATAGATTTTATATTCTTTCACTCAACATGTTAGCTATGCCATGGATAGCTACAGGTATATTTGTATATCAATCATTTATTTCTGAATCAAAATTGTGGAGCATTTATACTATTCCCAAAGCATTTATGATTTACTCGGTAGCTTCAATAGTGACACTTTTTTTTTCAGGATTATTAGTAGATAAATTTACTAGTAGAAAGTTAATTTCATTAATGAATATCCCTTTGTTATTAGCCATGATTGTATTACTCAACGCTCAACATGAAATCTCTGCCTATATTTTTTTGGGTCTAGTAGGAATATCTAACGGACTAGCAAACGTATTAGGTTCGTCTACCTGGGCCGAAATTTATGGTGTAAAATTTATTGGCTCAATTAAAGCATTAACTACTGCTTTTATGGTATTTTCTACAGCTTTTGGTACAGCATTTTTTGGATTATTAATTGATAGTGGGTACACAATTGAAAATATTGCTTTTATTGCAGGGATTTATATTATTATTTCATTAAGTCTTTTGATTTCTATAAGAAAAACTTTAGAGCCAATTAAGCTTAGAAAATAATATTGATTTCTTTAGATTATTTGAATATACACTTTCATCATGGCAAGAATAACAGTAGAAGATTGTTTAGAAAAAGTTGATAACCAGTATGACTTGGTCTTATTAGCAAAAGAGAGAACAGTACAATTAAATGCAGGTTCTCCAATGTTAGTTGAAGAGGATAACGACAAAAGAACAATCATTTCACTCAGAGAAATTGGAGATGGTAAGCTTTCTGTTGAGGAATTAGAGCAAAATGCAATTAAAAGATTAAGAAAGGAGCCAGACGAGGCTGAGCAGCAAGAAGAAACTGAGGAAGAAACAAATGATGATTTTGAAAATTTATATAAAGGACAGATTTCGAAAAGCGGTATAGCAATCTTGCCCTCAAAAAGGACAAGAAGAATACCCGAAGTCAAAAAACCTAGTTTAGCTGATGAAGCATTATCTGAACTAAAACAAGAACAGCCTGAAATAAAAGAAGAAAATTTGGATACCGAAGAAGCTCCATTAGAACTAAATGAAGAGGTATCTGACCAAGAGAATAAATCAGAATAATAGATGAAAAAGACTGTTTCAGTTGCACCTATGATGGACTGCACTGATAGGCATGAAATTTATTTTTTAAGCTTAATCAGTAAAAATATTCACTTATATACAGAAATGATAGTTGCTAATGCTATACTTAGAGGTGATAGAAAAAAATTATTATCTTTTAAAAAGATATCAAATCCAGTTACTCTACAAATCGGTGGATCAAATCCAGACGAATTAGCTGAAGCATGTAAAATTTCAGAAGATTACGGTTATAAAGAGATTAATTTTAATTTAGGCTGCCCTAGTAAAAAAGTTCAAAAAAATAAATTTGGCGCTTGTTTAATGCAAGAACCCGACCTGGTCGCTAGATGCTTAGAAAAAATGACAAAAGCAACTAAGCTACCAATTACAATAAAAACAAGAATAGGTTACAACAATGTTGAAAACTTTGATTTTTTAAAATCATTTATTCAAAAAACCAAAGACGCTGGTTCACAAAAATTTATTATTCACGCTAGAATAGCTTTATTAAAAAAATTAAGTCCAAAAGAAAATTTAAATATTCCACCATTGAAATATGATTTTGTCTATAAACTTAAAGAGTATTTTAAAAATGACGAAATAATTATAAATGGAGGCATTAAAACATTACAAGAAATTAGAAATCATTTTCTCAAAGTTGATGGTGTTATGATTGGAAGAGCAGTTTATCACTCTCCTTACTTTTTAGCTGAAATAGAAAGAGAAATCTTTGGTAACACTAATGTTCCAACTAGAGCTGAAGTTATGGAAAATTTAATTCCGTATATTCAAGAGGAAACCTCAAAAGGTGTTCAATTAAATCATATTATGAGACACACAGTAGGTTTATTTCATGGGCAAAATGGATCAAGGACTTGGAAACAGTATCTTTCAAAAAATATGTGCATTAGAGATGCAGATCTTCAAAAAGTAAACCATATAATGGACCAGGTTAAAAAATCAAATCCTGTAACGCTAGAAAGATAATTTTGGAAATACTTTCGCAGTCAGAAATTATTTATTTAATTTTTATAATGGTTGTAACAGCTATCCCTGCTGGTTTTGCTGCCGGGTTGTTTGGTATCGGTGGAGGTTTAATAACTGTTCCAATATTATTTTATATTTTTAGCGCGTCAGGAGTTGAGCCAATTTATTTAATGCACTTAGCGGTAGGAACATCATTTGGTATTATAATACCAACTTCTATTGTCTCAGTTTTGACTCATCACCAACATAAAGCCGTAGATTTTGGAATTGTAAGAGGATATGGTTTGTTTGTTGCAACTGGAGTAGTCTTAGGAACAATTTTAGCTGCAAGTTTGAAAACTAAACCTTTAATTTTATTTTTTACAATTGTGGTTTACATTTTAGCTTTTTATTTACTCTTTCTTAAAGAGAAGGAAGAAAATCTTGAGATAAAAATGGGTCTTCTAGCTAAAGGAGTTTCAGGTATTATTAGTGGATTTATTTCAGCACCTATGGGAATTGGAGGAGCTGTAATGAATGTTCCAATTTTAAAATTCTTTGGGTATCCAATCAATAAAGCAATTGGCAGCGCTGCTGCAATTGGTTTCATAATCGCTTTATTTGGTGCTGTAGGTTTTTTAATTTCTGGTTCTTATTTAAATGTAAATTTACCTTTAAGTATTGGTTTTTTTAATATTCCTGCTTTTTTAATTTTTTTCCCTATAACAACATTTATGGCTAGAATAGGAGCTAAAGCAAGTCATAGAATTAATAAAAAAAAAATGACAAAATATTTTGGTTTATTTTTAGTCGTTATTGGAACACGTTTTTTGTACGAGTATTTTAAACTTTAAATTTTTTGATCGTATTCTCCAATTTTCTTTGTTTTTTGTAGAAGGCCATCAATAAAATTGAATATTTTTTTTTTTCTATCGTCAGATGTAGTGCTTTCAACAACAACTACTAATGATGGTTTATTTGAGGAGGCTCTTACTAATCCCCATGATCCATCCTCTAGAGAAAATCTTACACCATTCACTGTTAAAACATCAGTAATTAATTGATCATCTATTTTATGACCATTTTGTTTTAATTGTTTAACCTCATATACAATTTTATCTACAACTCCATATTTTTCTTCATCTTTACAAAACGGGGCCATTGTAGGACTTTGGTACGTAACAGGTAATTCTTTGATAATTTCACTCATCTTTTTATCTTGTTTTACTATAAGGTGACAAACTTGTATTGCGGAATTTATTCCATCATCATAACCATAGCCAAAAGGTTTATTAAAAAAGAAATGTCCACTTTTTTCAAACCCCGCTAATGCTTTTTCAATATTCACCTTTCTTTTAATATGTGAATGACCTGTTTTCCAGTAAATAGTTTTACATTTGTTGCCTTTCAAAACTTTATCGTTTGTAAATAAACCAGTGGATTTTACGTCCACAATAAATTTAGAATTTTTATGTCTTTCAGAAAGATTTCTAGCTATAAGCAATCCTATTTTATCAGAGAATATCTCATTTCCTTTATCATCTATCACACCACATCTATCGCCATCTCCATCAAAACCAAATCCAATATCGGCCTCGTTATCTTTAACTGCTTTAGATATTGCATGAAGCATTTCTAGGTCCTCAGGATTTGGATTATATTTTGGAAATGACCAGTCTAAATTACAATCTAATTCTATTACTTCGCAACCAACTCCTCTTAAAATATCTGGTGCAAATATACCTGCAGTGCCGTTTCCACAAGCCACCACAGCTTTAATTTTTTTACCAACTTTATTTTTTTGAATTAAATCTTTTAAGTATATATCTTTAAAATTATTAATTTTTTTGACATCACCTTTTCCATTTTTGAATTTTTTATCTAAAGTAATATTTTTTAGTTCAGTCATTTCATTAGGCGCATGTGTTAAACCTTTTTTGATACCCATTTTAACACCCGTCCATCCATTCTCATTGTGACTTGCTGTGACCATTGCGATAGCATCAGAATTTAAATTGAATTGTGCGAAGTAAACCATTGGCGAAAGAGATAAACCAACATCCTCAACTTTACAGCCAGTCGAAATTAACCCATCTATAAGAGCTTTTTTAATCTTCTCGCTGTAAGACCTATAATCATGTCCAACTACAACTCGAGGATTATTTATTTTTGTATGATTAATAATTTGAGTCCCAAGACCTTTACCTAAATTTGTGATTCCCTCAATATCGATCTCTTTTTCAAAGATCCATCTTGCGTCGTACTCTCTAAAACCATTTGGATTGATTTTCATTAGCTATAAATACTAAAGAATATAGGCATTTGTTATTAAATGTTTATTAACAAAACTTTCCACTTGCAAAATTATTCAAATGTTCTTATAATGTTCTATTGCTTTTACTGTTATATAGTATATTCAGGTAGTTGTAACACAACATATAGTTGTTTTGTTAACAAATCGAGATAAATAAGGAAAATATGAATAAAAACGTATCATTGGCAATAGAGAAAGCTGTCGACTCAATAAGTCAAAAAAACCAAATTGAACCAAGGAGTGTAGGACCTAAAAAACCGGACTTGTTCTCATTATCAGGAGAGACAGAACTCTTTCAAAATGAAAAAGGTATTACAATAAAAATTGATAGATCAAGAGACGCAAATCTTACTGATTTTGGTAAAGCTACCTTAAAAGACAGATATCTTGGTCAAAATGAAAGTTTTCAAGATTTATTTGCCAGAGTAGCTAGTGTATATGCAGACGACAATTTACACGCACAAAGAATTTATAATTACATAAGCAATCTTTGGTTTATGCCCGCTACTCCTGTTTTATCTAATGGCGGGACTGAAAGAGGACTGCCAATTTCATGTTTTTTAAATGAAGCTAACGATAGTTTAGAAGGTATAACAAACTTGTGGGAAGAAAATGTTTGGTTAGCAGCTAGAGGAGGGGGTATCGGAAGCTACTGGGGAAATCTAAGATCCATTGGAGAAAAAATTGGAAAAGTAGGAAAAACTTCTGGAATAATTCCTTTCATTAAAGTCATGGACTCATTAACTTTAGCAATTAGCCAAGGTTCTTTAAGAAGAGGTTCGGCTGCTTGTTATTTGCAAATTGATCATCCAGAAATAGAGGAATTTATTGAAATGAGAAGGCCAACAGGTGGAGACGTAAATCGAAGATCTTTGAATTTACATCATGGCGTTCTCGTAACAGATGACTTCATGAGAGCAGTGGAAACCGATGGACAATGGGCGCTTAGAAGCCCATATGACGGCTCAGTTCAATCTACTATCTCAGCTCGAAATTTATGGATAAGACTTTTAACAGCAAGAATCGAAACTGGCGAACCTTACATAGTTTATATTGATACTGTTAATAGGCAAATACCTCAACACCATAAATTAGCTGGTCTTAAAGTTAAGACTTCAAATTTATGCAGCGAAATTACTTTACCGACAGGAATGGATAATGACGGAAAACAAAGAACGGCTGTTTGTTGTCTTTCTTCTTTAAATATAGATACTTACGATCAATGGAAAGACGATAGTCAATTTGTTGAAGATGTTATGAGATTTCTAGACAATGTCATGACTGATTTTATTAATAGAGCTCCTGAGGAATTTGCTCACGCAAAATATTCTGCAATGAGAGAAAGAAGTGTTGGTCTTGGGGTTATGGGTTTACACTCTTACTTTCAACAAAAAAATATTCCCTTTGGTTCAGTAATGAGTAAAGTTTGGAACAAAAAAATATTTAAAAATATTCAAGAAAAAGTAGACACTGCTTCTATAATGTTAGCTGAGGAAAGAGGCGCGTGTCCAGATGCTGCTGAATATGGAATTAAAGAAAGATTTTCAAATAAAACAGCTATTGCTCCCACTGCGTCAATCTCTATAATTTGTGGAGGTTCCTCCCCAGGTATTGAGCCGATTGCAGCTAATAGTTATACTCACAAGACATTGTCAGGGTCTTTTAACGTAAGAAACAAATATCTTAAAAAAGTACTAAAAAAATATAAAAAAGATACAGACGAAGTTTGGTCTACAATTACAACTAATCAAGGCTCAGTTTCTCACTTAGATTTTTTGACAGCTGATGAGAAAGATACTTTTAAAACGGCTTTTGAAATAGATCAAAGATGGATAGTTGAGTTAGGAGCAGATAGAACACCGCATATTTCCCAGGCTCAGTCTGTAAATGTTTTTGTACCAGCAGACATTCACAAAAAAGAACTTCACGATATTCATTTTCAGGCATGGAAAAAAGGTCTAAAAAGCCTTTACTATTGTAGGTCTAAATCAATCCAAAGAGCTGAAAATGTTGAAGCAGGATCATCAAAAGATGTAACGAAAAATGTCTATTCAAATTCAAATCAATCAAACAACAAAGACAACAACTATGAGGAGTGTTTATCATGTCAGTAGCAGAAAAAAATAAACCAGGAATAATTCAACCAAAAATGGGCTTATTAGTAGAAAACCCAGTTTATAAACCATTCAGATATCCATGGTGTTATGATGCCTGGTTAACTCAACAAAGAATTCATTGGTTACCAGAAGAAGTGCCATTAGGAGACGATGTAAGAGATTGGCAAAAAAATCTTTCAGTTGAAGAAAAAAATCTTCTTACTCACATATTCAGATTTTTTACTCAAGCGGATGTTGAAGTAAATAACTGCTATTTAAGACACTACACAACAGTGTTTAAACCTACAGAAGTTTTAATGATGATGACAGCTTTTGCTGCTATGGAAACCGTGCATATTGCTGCTTACTCTCATTTATTGGATACGATTGGAATGCCAGAGACTGAGTATTCAGCATTCTTACAGTATAAAGAAATGAAAGATAAATACGACTACATGCAAGGCTTTGATGTAAAATCAAAACACAATATTGCGATGACAATGGCAGTGTTCTCAGCTTTCACAGAAGGATTACAATTATTTGCAAGTTTCGCAATTTTATTAAACTTCCCAAGATTTAATAAAATGAAAGGTATGGGCCAAATAGTAACTTGGTCAGTAAGAGATGAAACATTGCACTGTAATTCTATGATTAGACTTTTCAGAGATTTCGTTAAAGAAGAGCCACAAATCTGGAATGATAAATTAAAAAATGAAATCTATGAAGCATGCAAAACTATTGTCCATCACGAAGACGCATTCATTGATCTAGCTTTTCAAATGGGTCCAATGCAAGGTTTGACAGCGGAAGAAGTTAAAAAATACATTAGATTTATTGGAAATAGAAGATTAGAGCAATTAGGCTTAAATCCTATTTACGATGTTAAGAAAAATCCATTAACTTGGTTGGACACAATGCTTAATGGAGTAGAGCACATGAACTTTTTTGAAGGTAGAGCTACAGAATATTCTAAAGCTTCTACAAAAGGAACATGGGGCGAGGTATTTGCTTAGTATTTGCAATTAAAATATAAAAGTTATTGGAGAAAATCTGGCTTAAAAGGAAAATGGGGAAATATTTTTCTTAAAAAGCTTGATCAGCATAATCCTAAAAATGTTTTAGAAGTCGGTGTTTTTTGTGGCGTAACTGCAAGAAACATATGCGATTTTTTATATGAAAAAAATTTAAACAATTTTAAATATACCGGAGTAGATTTGTTTGAGAAATTTAATAACGATACAAAAGATGAAGTTAAACCGACTTTTTTAAAAGACCAAAAGTTTTCAAATCCTCTAAAAAATATTTATTACAATTACATTTTAAAAGAAAACTTAAATTCAATTAAAAGTGTGAACAAACTTTTAAAAAAATATCGAGATAATATAAAATTAATAGCTGGCGACACTAATATTGTATTAAAAGAATTAGAGCTTGAAAATATTGATTTTGCATTTTTAGACGGTGGGCATAGTTATCAAACAGTAATAAATGATCTTACAATTTTATATGACAGCATGAAGGACAAAAAAAAAGTTATTTTATGCGATGATTATGGTAAAGAGAGTTATATTCCTGATGTTGAAAAAGCTATAAATGATTTTACAAAAAAAAATAATCTTAAATTAAATCTTATAGAAAATAGATTTGCTGAAATAATAACTTAGATCTAACAACCTTTAAAAGTTTAAGACTAAAGATTATTTTTCCCAATCAAATTTAGGAAAAGTATCAAATACTTGAAGTACTTTTTCTGACCACTGATTGCAAACTCTAGAATAGTCTTCATCACTAGTGTTAAGGCATTTAAGATAAGATATCTTTGGCTGATCTTTTTTGTAAACAGCAATATCTATTGGAGGACCGACTGTTAAGTCGCTCTTAAGAGTCGAGTCCATTGAAATTAAGGCACATCTAGATGCATCACCAATTGAAACATTTGGAGTTATAACTCTGTCAAGAATAGGTTTTCCATATTTTACTTCGCCTATAACCAAGTAAGGTTTGCTGTCTGCAGGCCTAATGTAATTTCCTTGAGGATAAACCATATACAATTCTAAATGTTGCCCACGTATTTGACCTCCTATAATAAACGTAGATCCTAACACTAGACTGTCAGTATTTACGCCATCTGGTGAAGAATGTTTTGTATTAAGTTTACCAATGTAAGATGCAATTTGTTCGAAATCTTTACACGTATTAAGACTAATGGAGGCTTTTTTATCATTAATGTCTTTCTCAATGGATTTAAATACTGCCTGAGACGTTCCTAAGTTTCCTGAAGTAACAATAATGACGGTTCTATCTCCAACATCGTACGTCAGCATTTTAGAGTAAATATTAACGTTATCTAAACCTGCATTTGTTCTCGAGTCTGATGCCAGGACTATTCCTTCATTAGTTTTTATGCCTACGCAATAAGTCATGGTGAATTATTATTTAAAAAACATCAATTATTCAATTCTTTATTATCATACCTATTATCTAATTTGTGCATTTGATAATCTGCTCAATTTATTAAAAATTAATAAAATGGACAATTTATGGAAAAAATACGACTCTAAAAAGACCTATGACGAGTATCTTAATTCAGACCATAAACTACGAAGACAAGCAATAATAATATCACATATACTAGAGAGACACGGTATTAAAAAATTAAATGAAATAGAAAAAAACTGTGCAAGTACGATTAGTGCTCGGGGTATTAATTTTAGAGTTTATGAATCTGGTAAAAAACTTCATGAAAAAAAATGGCCTCTAGACATTATACCAAGAATAATACTCAAGAAAGATTGGGCTAAAGTTTCAAAGGGGTTGCTACAAAGAGTAAAAGCTTTGAATCTTTTTATAGATGATGTTTACAACGATAGAAAAATTTTTAAAGATAATATTATTCCTGAAGAGCTTGTTTTTAATTCACCACATTATTTAAGAGAATGTTATGGTTTTTCACCAAAATACAAAGCTTGGTCTAATATATCTGGTGTTGATTTAATTAGAAATATTGATGGTGAATTTAAGGTTCTTGAAGACAATCTTAGAGTTCCATCAGGAGTTTCGTACATGTTAGAAAATCGAATGGTAATGAGAGATGTTTTCCCTGAATTGTTTACAAAATATAAAGTTGCATCAGTTCATCAATATCCAAATAAACTATATCATTGCATGCTCGAGTGTGTTCCAAGAAGAACTAAAAATCCTCACATGTGTGTACTTACTCCAGGCATTTACAATTCAGCATATTTTGAGCATAAATTTCTTGCTGAGCAAATGGGGATAGCTTTAGTTGAAGGTAAGGATTTATTTGTAGAAAAAGATTTTGTTTATTTGAAAACTGTAAAAGGCCCTCTTAAAGTTGATTGTATTTATAGAAGAATTGACGATAATTTTTTAGATCCAAAAGTTTTTTATAAACATTCGGTTCTTGGTGTGTCAGGATTATTTAAGTGCTGGAGAAAAGGAAACGTTGGTATAGTTAATGCTCCTGGCACAGGAATTGCAGACGATAAAGCAATTTATTCTTATGTAGATAAAATGATAAAATTTTATTTGGATGAAGAGCCAAAACTAAAACAAGTTCAAACTTTTTTATGTAGAAAAAAAATTCATAAAGACCATGTAATTCAAAATATTTCAAAATTAGTAGTAAAACCCACTAACGGATCAGGTGGAAATGGAATATTGATTGGACCAAAATCATCAAAAGATGAAAGAAATAAAATGATAGAAAAAATTAAATCTAAACCAGAGGATTATATTGCACAACCATTAGAGATACTTTCAACTACACCAACAATTTCAGAGGAAGGAATTCAGCCAAGGCATCTAGATTTAAGGCCCTTCGTCTTAGCTGGTAAAACTTCATGGGTAACTACAGGGGGATTAACAAGAGTTGCTCTCAAAAAAGGAAGTACAATTGTTAATAGTTCGCAGGGAGGTGGATCAAAAGATACTTTAGTTATTGAAAGATGAAATAATTAACAACTTTTAAAAGACGAAGACATATTCTTAATTAAATCGAAATACAAAGTTTTTCCTGGATTTAGGGTAGCACCTAATGGATCTATAACTCCAGTTTTAATATTTGTATCTTTTGCTACAGCTTTGATTATATCAGGGTTAAATTGAGGTTCAGAAAACACACAACTTACTTTTTCATGTTCAATTATTTCTCTTATCTCAGATAACTGTTCCGCTCCAGGCAATACATCTGTATTTACTGTAAAAGCTCCCAAGACATTTACATCGAATCTTTTTTCAAAATATTGGTATGCATCATGAAAAACAATTGATTTAAAATCTTTATTTAACTCAGATTTTACTTTTTTGGTAAGTTTGTCTAAATCTTTGTGTGCTTTTTTTAAATTAGCTTCATATTTAGATGCGTTTTCTTGATCGTTTTCAATTAGATGTTCTGCCATCTCACTTAAAATTACTTTTGCGTTCATTGGATCAAGCCAAATATGTGGATCGTGTTCACCGTGAGCATGCTCGTGATGATCATCATGTTTATCCTCTTTATGACCATGCTCTTTATGATCATCATGTTTATCCTCTTTATGACCATGCTCTTTATGATCATCGTGTCCGTGATCATCATGCCCTTCGAATATGTTTCTTTCTCTGAATTCTAATTTTTTTAAACCCTTGATTTCCATTAATTCTATTTTTTCAGCTTTTTTTGGTATTGATTTTAATGGTTTTTCTAAAAAAGTTTCTAAGTCTTCGCCAACCCAAAATATTAAGTCAGCATTTTGCAACATTTTAGCGTGTGATGGTTTT
>CACMCJ010000010.1 GCA_902612235.1 uncultured Pelagibacteraceae bacterium | reverse complement strand
TTGGAACTATAAATGAACAAAGAAAAAATATACATTTTTGATACGACTTTAAGAGATGGTGCACAGACTGAAGGAGTCGATTTTTCAGTTGAAGATAAGAATAAGATTGCAAAAATTCTATCTAATATTGGAGTAGATTACATAGAAGGTGGTTGGCCAGGTGCAAATCCTGTGGATAACGAATTTTTTGATAAATCCCCTAATCTTGGAAACTCAAAATTTACAGCTTTTGGGATGACAAAGAAGAATGGAGTTAGTGCAGATAATGATCCAAATTTATCTCCTTTAATGAACGCTGATTGTAAAACAGTTTGCGTTGTTGGAAAAACTTGGGATTTTCACGTTAAAACTGCTTTAGGTATAAAAAACGAGGATAATTTGAAAAACATTAAAGAAACAGCTAAGCATTTTGTAAAAAATAATAAAGAATTTCTTTTTGATGCTGAACATTTCTTTGACGGATATAAAAATAATCCTAATTATGCACTTGATTGTTTAAAACAAGCTTATGATGAGGGAGCTAGATGGGTAGTCTTATGTGATACAAATGGCGGAACCTTACCGAATGAGGTTGGAGAAATAATTAATAGTGTTACCAAAGTAATACCAGGAAAAAATTTAGGTATTCATGCTCATAACGATACAGAAAATGCTGTAAGCAACTCATTAACGGCTGTATTAGCAGGAGCTAGACAAATACAAGGAACTATTAATGGTTTAGGAGAAAGATGTGGAAACGCAAATCTAATGTCTATTATTCCAACACTTTTTTTAAAAAAAACTTTTAGTGACAAATTTGA
Organism: uncultured Pelagibacteraceae bacterium; assembly: GCA_902612235.1. Classification (GTDB taxonomy): domain Bacteria; phylum Pseudomonadota; class Alphaproteobacteria; order Pelagibacterales; family Pelagibacteraceae; genus Pelagilacustribacter. Next base: position 32,574 of record CACMCJ010000010.1, on the reverse strand, counting down.
TTTAAATATAAACAAAAAGAAACTTTCATCATTAACTGAATGTTCTAGGTTTTTAGATGAAGTTCTTAATAAAAAACCAAACAAAAGCATGGCTTATGTTGGTGGATCCGCGTTTTCTCATAAAGGAGGATTACATGTTTCTGCAGTTAAAAAAGATCCAAAAACCTACGAACATATAGATCCAAAAGAAGTTGGTAATCATAGAAATATTATTGTTTCAAATCAAGCAGGAAGATCAAATATAATATCCAGACTTGAAAATTATGGAATAAAAATTGATTCAAAAGACACCAATGTTCAAAAAATTTTAAATGAAGTTAAAGAAAGAGAATTTACTGGATACTCGTACGATGGTGCTGATGCATCTTTTGAACTTTTGGCAAACAAATTATTAGGTAAACTCCCAGAATATTTGAAAGTTAAAAACTATAATGTGAATGTAAAAAAAGATAATGAATTAAAAACAACTGCAGAGGTTACTTTTATAATTGATGGTAAGGAAATCCATTGTCAGGGTGAAGGAAATGGACCTGTGAATGCACTGGATAATGCAATTAGATCAAATTTTAAAAAGGTTGAAAAATACTACAAATATTTTTCTGATCTTAAGCTTTTAGACTACAAAGTAAGAATTTTAAATACTGGCACCGGTGCAACAACAAGAGTCTCTATAGAAAGCACAGATAAGACTGGTAAGAGCTGGTTTACGATAGGTGTTTCCCAGAATATTATTGAAGCATCCTTTAAGGCCTTAATTGATAGTTTGGAATATAAACTATTTAAAGAAAAGGCTCCTGCAAATATTCATGAAAAATAAGTTTGGTGTTATTTTAATAAAACCTCAACTTGGTGAGAATATCGGTGCATCAGCAAGAATTTTAAAAAACTTTGAATTAAAAGATCTTTTAATAACTTCTCCACGAGATGGATGGCCTAATGTTAAAGCAAAGGCTACTTCAGTTGAGGCATATGATATTTTAAAAAGAACTAAAGTTTTAAATAGTACTACCGCAGTAATAGATAAATTTGATATAATTTTTTCTTTTACAGGCAGAAAAAGAGATGTGAATAAAAAACATATTAGTATGTCAGAATTTTTAAAATTAATTAAAAAGATAAAAAATAAAAAAATTGGACTAATGTTTGGTCCTGAAGCATCTGGATTATCAAATTATGATCTTTCATTTTCAAATTATCTTGTTCAAATACCCTCATCTTCAAAGTTTAAATCATTAAATCTTTCCCACTCTGTATCAATAGTTTGTTATGAAATATTTAAATTAAAGAAATTAAAACCACTTAACCAATCATCTTTCACAAAAAAAATTGGTAAAAAGGGAAAATTGACATCAGTTTTAAAACTTTTGCATTTTTATTTAGAAAAAAAAAATTTTTTCAAACCTCCAGAGAAGAAAAATTCAATGATCACAAATATTAACAATTTATTTTATAGGATGGAGGCCAATGACAAAGAATTGAGGATTTTAGCGAGTTTAATTGGGTCTTTAGCTAAAAATAAAAAAAAGCATAATTGACATTCACCCCCTAAACCTAGTAAACCCCTTTCAAATAATGACAAAAAGAATTAAATCAAAACACAAAGTAGATAGAAGACTAAAATCTAATCTATGGGGCAGACCAAAAAGCCCTTTTAACTCTAGAGCTTATCCTCCAGGCCAACATGGTCAGAATAAAAAGGGTAAACCAACTGATTTTGGCATCCAATTGCAAGCCAAACAAAAACTTAAATCTTATTATGGCAATATTAATGAAAGACAATTTCGAAATATTTATAGGAAAGCACTTGCAAAAAGAGGCGATACTACAGAAAACTTAATTGCTTTACTTGAAAGCCGACTAGATACAGTTATTTACAGAGCAAAGTTTGCAACAACCGTGTTTTCTGCTAGACAGATGATTAATCACGGTCACATTAAGGTAAATAAAAAAAGAGTTAATATTTCAAGTTATCTTGTAAAAGATACAGATTTAATTGAAGTCAGGGACAAATCAAAAAAATTAACATTCATAGATAATGCCCTACAAAGCAAAGAAAGAGATGTACCAGAATACATTCAATTAGATAATGAGAAAAAAACAGCAAAATTGGTACGTGTGCCAAAATTTTCAGAAGTTCCATACCCTGTTATCATGGAACCAAACCTTGTAATTGAATATTATTCTAGATAATTGAATTTCTTCAGTTTATTTAAGAGAAAACTTCTTTATCAATTAAAGAAAAAAATAAATATCGACCAGGAAACACTTAACCAAAAAACTTTAGATAAATTATTTCACCATTATGGAAGTGATAAAGCAAATGAATTTAGAATTAAGAATTCAAAAGGTCATGGCTTTGCAGATTTTTATACTAAAGAATTTAATCACCTTAAACAACAAAATATAAAAATATTAGAAATAGGATCTTACGCTGGAGCATCTGCGGCTGCTTTTTCCAAATATTTTTTAAATTCAAATGTTTATTGTTTTGACATAAATATTTCTAATTTTATTTATTATTCAAAAAATATTCATGTTTTTGGTGTAGATATAAAAAATGAAAAAAAAATTAACAAGTTATTAAACGAAATCAGCATTAAGTCTAATTCTAACTTTTTCGATATAATTATCGATGATGGTTCGCATAATTTAAGTGATATTTTATTTAATATAAAAAAATTTTTTAGCTTCTTAAATAAAGGTGGAATTTATGTAATTGAAGATTACAAGCATCCAAATTATTATAACTACAATAGAGATATAAAGCACATCTTGGTTGATGAATTTTTACAAAATCTTATAAAGAAAAAGTTTTTCCCATCTAATATTTTTGCAGAAGAAGACCAAATATATTTACATAAAAATATACGTGAAATTAAAATCTATAGGGGAAACCTAGAGGACTCAGATATATGCTTTATCAAGAAAATTTAAATTAATTTTTTTTTCTCTAGAAGTGTTTTTAATTCACCATTTTCAAACATTTCTTTTACAATATCGCAACCACCAATAAAATTACCTTTAATATATAGTTGAGGTATAGTTGGCCAATCACTAAAATCTTTTATACCTTGTCTCATTTTTTCATCTTCTAAAACATTAATAGAATTAAAATTTACTTTCAGATGTTTAAGGACATTAGAAACTGCCATTGAAAAACCGCATTGAGGTGCGTCGGGAGTCCCTTTCATAAATAGACAAATATTATTTTCATTTATTAATTTTTGTATTTTTTCTTTTATCTCCATTATTTAACCTCCGTATTTAAAGAAAGTGCATGTAATTCATTTCCCATTTTGCCTTTAAGAGCTTTGTAAACTAATTTGTGCTGATCAATTTTACTTAAACCATTAAACATTTTAGATTTTATATTAGCAGAGTAATGATTATTGTCACCCATAAGATCTTTTATATCAATCACTGCGTCTGGTATTGATGACAAAATAAGTTTTTTGATCTCTTCTTTTGGTAAAGCCATTAGTAATTTTTATACCATTGATTATTTATTTCGCATAGATCTTTTATGTCTACAGTCATTTCTTTTTCTATTTCCAGTTTCTCTCTTTGCGTATAACCAATATCTTCGTAAAAAATGTTATTATTTTCTAATAACTTTTCTACCTTTGTTAAATTTTTTTTATCTACTTCTAAAATATATCTACTTTGATCCTCACCAAAAAAGTACTCAAATATATTTCCTAATTTTTTTGGTTTTCTTATATTGGCTCCTAATTTACTACCTATACACATTTCTGCCAATGCTACTAATAAGCCACCCTGTGATATATCATGAACAGCATATACTAAATTGTTTTTTATAATATCTAAGACAATTTCCCCGTTATTTTTCTCATTATTTAGATTAATTTCAGGTGGTTGGCCATCTAAGTCTGAGTAAATTTCCTCTAAAAAAACACTTTGTTCTAAATGTCCAAAAGTTTTGCCTACAATTATGATTGTACTATTATCCTTTTTAAATAAATGATTCATTGGTTTTGTTAATTTATCAATGAGTCCTACTCCACCAATTACCGGAGTTGGCCAAATGTTTTTATTATTTGTCCCGTTATAAAAAGAAACATTTCCCGAAACTACTGGGTAATTAAGAAATTCACAGGACTCTTTTATTCCAATTAAACACTCAGCGAACTCTCCCATTATTTCAGGATTTTCTGGATTTCCAAAATTTAAACAATTCGTAATAGCTAGCGGTTTAGAACCAACTGAAATTAAATTTCTCCAATTTTCACACACTATTTGCTTCCCACCTGTTAATGGATGAGCCTTACAATAATTAGCTGATGAGTCTACACTAACTGCTATTGCTTTTTCTTTACCATGGACTCTTATAATTGCAGCATTTGATCCAGATTTCTGTATAGTATCACACATTACCATTTGGTCATATTGGTCAGTAATCCAACTTTTGTTTGAATGATTAGGCGAGGATAAAATTTTTATCATTGCATCTTTTAAGTTCAACTTATTTAATTTTTTAGAATTAATTTTTTTTTTTGGTAATTTTTTCTTAGTCCATTTTCTATCATAAATTGGTGCCTTTGAAGCCAAAGCTTCAATAGGAATTTTTCCTACTATCTCATTTTTATACCTTAGGAGTAAGTTATTATCCTTTGTAGTTTTCCCAATAATAACGAAATCAATGTCCCACTTTTCAAAAATCTTTCTTGCATGATTTTCTTTTCCATCTTCTAATATTATGAGCATTCTCTCCTGACTTTCAGACAACATCATTTCATATGGACTCATATTATCTTCTCTACATGGAACTTTATCTAAATTCAGTTCTATTCCCAATTCACCTTTAGAGGCCATCTCAACACTTGAAGATGTTAATCCAGCAGCACCCATATCTTGAATAGATATAACTGAATTATCTTTCATTAATTCCAAGCATGCTTCCATTAATAATTTTTCTGTAAAAGGATCTCCAACTTGAACTGTTGGTTTTTTATCTTCCGAGTTTTCATCAAATTCTGCAGAAGCCATTGAAGCACCATGTATTCCGTCACGACCGGTTTTAGATCCTACATAGACAACAGACTTATTTATTCCTTTGGCCTTTGAATAAAAAATTTTATCTTTTTTGGCATGACCTACCGCCATTGCATTTACTAAAATATTTTCATTATAAGTACTATTAAATTTTGTTTCACCTGCCACTGTAGGAATACCAATACAATTTCCATAACCGCCTATTCCTGAGACAACACCATTTAATAAACTTTTTGTTTTAAAATGTTTAGGAGATCCAAAATGTATAGAGTTTAGAAGTGCAATTGGTCTGGCACCCATCGTAAAGACGTCTCTTAAAATTCCTCCTACCCCAGTTGCTGCACCCTGGTAAGGTTCTATGTATGAGGGATGGTTATGACTTTCAATTTTAAAAATAATCGCATCATTGTCACCAATATCGATTACTCCTGCATTTTCGCCAGGCCCCTGTATTACTTGTTTTCCTTTTGTCGGTAAAATTTTGAGATGTTTTCTTGAAGATTTATATGAGCAATGTTCATTCCACATCGCTGAAAAAATACCAAGCTCTAAAAAATTTGGATCTCTTCCTAGAAGTCTTTTGATACTGGAGTATTCTTCTAAACTTAAACCATGTTTTTTTACTAACTTTTCATTAATTTCCATAATTTAATTAAGCAAACTTGAAAATAAATTTGTGCCATCAGTATTTGAAACTAAATTATCTATCATCCTTTCCGGATGAGGCATCATTCCTAGTATATTTTTTTTTGAGTTAAAAATTCCCGCGATATTATCGATTGAACCATTAGGATTTGAGTCCTCATTTATTTCACCATTTTCATCACAATACTTAAATGCAATTAACTTTTTTTCATTAAGCTCTTTTAAATGATCTTTGTTTGTAAAAAAATTACCTTCATTATGAGCAATGTTGATTTTTAAAATTTGATTGTTTTTATATTTTTTTAAAAATTTATTATTATTATCGATTACTTTAATATTTACATCTTTATTTATGAATTTAAGGTTTTTATTTCTCAGAAGCACTCCCTTTAACAATCCTGTTTCTGTAAGTATTTGAAAACCATTACATATACCTAGAACTAAACAACCTTGGTTAGCCACTTTAATTACTTCATTTATAATTAAAGACTTGCCAGCTATAGCCCCAGATCTTAAATAATCACCGTAAGAAAAACCTCCTGGTATCACTATTAAGTCGGATTTTGGTAGCTTAGTTTCTTTGTGCCAAATCATCTTATTTTTAAACTGCATCTTCTCTAAAGCAACAGCTATATCTCTATCGCAATTTGAACCAGGAAAAACAATAACTGTAGAATTCATGAAATCTTATTTATTTTATAATCCTCTATTATTAAATTTACTAATAATTTTTTGCACATTTCATCTATTTTTTTTTCTACATCTTTCTGATCATCGTTATTAACTTCAATTTCAAAATATTTTCCTTGTCTAATATTTTTGAGATTTTTGAAATTAAGGTTTTGTAAGGTATTTTGAACTACTTTTCCTTGAGGGTCTAACACATCCTTTTTTAATGTAATTGTGATTGAAAATTTCAATTTATTTTTTTTTAAATTTTATTGAAGTTGTTTTTCCAAAGTTTACTTCACTTATGTTAGTTTCTTCAGGCATTATACCCAATCTTCTTGCAACTTCCTGATACCCTTGAATTACATTTCCTAGATCTTTTCTAAATCTATCTTTATCTAATTTCTTTTCAGTTTTTACGTCCCATAATCTACAAGTGTCAGGACTTATTTCATCGGCTAAAACAATTTCTTTCTCGTCAGTGTCTTTATTCCAAGTTTTCCCATATTCAATTTTAAAATCTACTAATTTAATCCCTATTCCTCTAAATATTCCTAAAAGTAAATCATTTATTCTTAAAGTCATTTTATCTATTTGATTTATTTCAGTCTCAGTGGCCCAACCAAATGAATAGATGTGTTCTTTTGATATAAGAGGGTCTTGAAGTTGATCTTTTTTATAGCAGTATTCTAAGAGAGGTCTTTCTAAAACAGTGCCCTCAGAAATATCAAGTCTTTTTGTTAAAGATCCCGTAGCGATATTTCTTACTATGAATTCAATGGGAAAAATTTCAGCTTTTTTAATTAGCTGCTCTCTCATGTTTAATCTTTTAACGAAGTGGGTTTTAATTCCACATTGAGCTAAATTTGTTAAAATATATTCTGAAATTCTATTATTTAAAACCCCTTTACCTTCAACTTTTGCTTTTTTAAGATTATTAAAAGCTGTTGCATCATCTTTAAAATGCTGAATAACCAAATTTTTATCTTTGGTCTCGTAAAGAATTTTAGCTTTTCCTTCGTATAATTTACTTCCTTTATTCATGTGATTACTTTTTTTTAAGACTTCTATGAAAAATTATATTAATTTTTTTAGTATGATAACTAAAATTAAATAGTTTTTTTAGTTTATTAACAGGTATTTTTGCAGTAATTTTTTTATCAGAAATGATATTGTTGAAAAATGAGGATTTTTCTTTCCATGCATTCATAGCATTTTTTTGCACTATTTTATAAGACTCTTCCCTAGAAAAACCCACATTTGTTAATTCAAGTAAAATTCTTTGCGAAAAAAAAATTCCATTTGTAATATCTAAATTTTTCCTCATATTTTTAGGATAAATATTAAGGTTCTTTACAATATTACTTAATCTATCTAGAGCAAAATCTAGAGCAATAGTTGCGTCAGGGCCAATATTTCTTTCAACTGCAGAATGTGAGATATCTCTTTCGTGCCATAATACAACATTTTCAAGAGCGGGAACTACAGTTGATCTTATAAGTCTAGACAAGCCAGTTAAATTTTCACTTAAGATAGGATTTTTTTTATGTGGCATTGCTGAAGAACCTTTTTGTTTTTTTCCAAAAAATTCCTCAACTTCTAATACTTCGGTTCTTTGTAGATGTCTAATTTCTGTAGCAAATCTCTCTACAGAACTTGCAATGATTCCGAGAGTTAAAAAATAACATGCATGCCTATCTCTTGGTATGACCTGTGTAGATATTGGTTCAATATTTAATTTAAGTTTTTTTGCAACATAACTTTCTATTCTTGGATCAATATTTGCAAAAGTTCCTACTGCACCAGAGATAGCACAAGTTGATATTTCTTTAATAGCGTTTTCTAATCTTTTTTTGTTTCTTACAAACTCTTGATAGAAGGATAACATTTTTAGTCCAAAAGTAATTGGCTCCGCATGAATACCGTGGCTTCGCCCAATGCATAAAGTAAATTTATGTTTTATGGCTTGTTTTTTAATTGAATTTAGCAATTGGTCTATATCTTTTAATAGAATTTCACCAGATTGTTTAAGTTGAAGATTAAAGCATGTATCTAACACATCTGATGAAGTCATACCTTTGTGTAGATATCTAGCATCTAATCCTACCTTCTCATTAATTGAAGTTAGAAAGGCTATTACATCATGCTTAACTTTGTTTTCTATTTGTAAAATTCTTTTTACGTCAATTTTAGCTTTTTTTCTTACCTTTTTAACAATACCTCTAGGAATAATTTTAAGTTTTTCCATAGCTTGTGCAGCAGCTAATTCTATTTCTAACCATATAGAGTATTTGTTATAATCATCCCAAATATTTTTAATTTCTTTTCTAGAGTATCTTTCAATCATTTAAATTTTGTTCTCAATTTTTTGGTAGAGTAAAAATTTCATAACCATCTTTTGTTACACCTACAGTATGTTCAAATTGTGCTGATAAGGATTTATCTTTTGTTACAGCTGTCCACCCATCATTTAATGTTTTTGTTTCATAATTACCAATATTTATCATAGGTTCTATTGTAAAAATCATACCAGCCTTTATTTTTTCACCAGTCCCTTTTTTTCCATAGTGTAAAATATTCGGTTCTTTATGAAATATTTGTCCAATTCCGTGACCACAAAAATCTTGTACTACTGAAAATCCTTCAGCCTCAACATGACTTTGTATAATATCTCCAATATCACCTAAATGAATATCCTCTTTAACAATTTTGATCGCTTTCATCATTGCATCATGAGTTGTTTTCACTAATTTTTTTGCTTTGATAGACACTTCTCCAATTTCAAAAGTTCTACTTGTATCACCATGCCATCCATCCTTTAAAGCAGTAACATCAACGTTTACAATGTCTCCTTCTTTCAAAACTTTTTCTGATGGTATTCCATGACAAACTACATGGTTCGTAGACGTACAACATGATTTAGGAAAACCTCTGTAAAATAAAGGAGCAGAATATGCTCCATGATCATTAATAAACTCATAACAAAGTTTATCAATTTCATCTGTTCGAGTTCCTGGATGAGCAATTTTAGCTACTTCATCAAGAGCCCCAGCGGCTATGATACCCGCTGATCTAGTTTTTTCAAAAGCCTCTTTGTAACTTTCACTCATTTCATTTTATTTTGAATTTTATTCTACGGTTAAGTTTTATTCCTTTTGTGGAAAATTTACAATCATAGCAAAGCACATTTAATTTTTTTTTAACAGCTTTTATTAAAAATTCATGATATTCAGGATCTATATCTTTAGCTATTTTTAACTCTTCACAATCTTCTCTTTGAATAATATACAAAAGGTATATTTCATATCCTTGTTTAGATGCCCTCAATAATTCTTTTATATGTTTAAGACCTCTAGAGGTCACTGCATCAGGAAATTCAGCTAAACCTTTATTTCTAGAAAGAGTGACATTTTTAACCTCTATAAAAGATTTTTGTTTTTCATTAATAATTTGAAAATCAAATCTAGTATTTTTACCAAATTTTACTTCACGATTTATGATGTTAAAATTTTTAAAAATTTTAATTGATTTATCGTATATCGCCTCAAGCACGATTTTGTTTGTAAGATGGGTATTTACCCCAACTTTTGATCTTTCATCTTCAATGATTTGTAATGTATATTTTAATTTTCTACTTGGGTCATTAGTTTTACTCAACCACACTCTATTGCCTTTCTTAAGCAAACCCATCATAGAACCAGTATTAGGGCAATGAGCCGTCACTATTTTATCTTGTATCTTTACATCAACAAAAAAACGCTTGTATCTTTTTATAAATTCTCCTGATATTAATGTTTTTTCAAAGTTCATGTATAATTAATTATCTATGAAGAAAAAAACCAAAAAAGTAAATGCTGCAATTTTAATAATTGGTAATGAAATTTTATCCGGTAGAACTCAAGATAAAAATGTATCATTTATCAGTAAATGGCTAAATTCTAACTGTGGTATTTCAGTATCTGAAGTCAGAATTATACCTGACGTTGAAAAAGAAATTATTAATAACATTAAACTTTTATCAAAAAAATTTAATTATGTTTTTACAACAGGAGGTATTGGCCCTACACACGACGACATAACGGCTCAATCTTTAGCTAAAGCTTTTAAATTAAAGTATGGATTTCACAAAGAAGCTTATAAAATACTAGAAAGTTATTATGGAAAAAAAAAGTTTAATGATGGCAGAAAAAAAATGGCAAAGATGCCTATAAGTTCTAAATTAATTTATAATCCCTCTAGTGCTGCGCCAGGATTTATGACCAAGAATGTTTTTTCTTTACCTGGTGTCCCTTCAATTCTTAACTCAATGATTGAAAATTGTAAAAGATATTTAGTGAAAGGCTTAAAAGTTCACAGCAAAACTATTAATCTCTTTACAGTAGAGAGCAATATTTCTAAAGAATTAGGAAACATTCAAAAGAAATATAACAAATTTGTAGAAATAGGAAGTTATCCTTTTTTTAGACTGGGAAAAATTGGTGTTTCTGTAGTAACAAGGTCAACATATAAATTAAAGTTAGGTCAGGTTAATAAAGAGTTATTAAATCTCGTTAAGTCTAAAAAAATTAAGATTTTAAAAATTTAAATAAGGCTAAGAACTTCATCAACTTCAATTGAATTTATATCTTTAGTTTTATGCATCTTTTTGCTATCTAAAATTTTTGTATAAGGATTCTTTGGGGCAAACTTATCAGAATTTGTAGGACCAAATAAAACTACCATTGGAACATTTGATAAAGCCATCATGTGCATAATACCATTATCAATAGAGATAGCTGTTTCAAGTCTCGAAGATAAGGCTGTAACAAGAGCCGGACATGCGTATTTGGACTTTAACTCAGGGAACAATGCTGAGGGAACTTGATTTTTTATTTTTTGAATTAAGTCAAATTGGTTTTTTTCTATAAAAAAAACAGGAGTTTTATTTTTAGATGTTACTTTATTTGCTAGGGCAGTAAATTTGTAAATTGACCAGCTTTTTTTTCTGTATTGATTTCCTTGAGTAATAGAAAAACCAACGTAATTAGAATTCGGAAGCAATTTTTTTGCTTCAGACAAAATTTCTTTGGCTATTCTATCTATTTTAAATTCTAGTTTAATAACATCTTCTTCTATAAACAAACTTAAATTTTCTAAATGATCGGATGACTTTGAATTTATTTTTTTTGAAGAAAATAAACCATTGAATGTTCTTGAATAGAATAAACCATGAGGAATTCTTTTTAAAATAAACGAATTTCTAAATTTAGTTTGTAAATCTATTATGAGATCAAATTTGCTATACGATTTATTTACAAATCTTTTTTTTGCTAGAATAAGATGCCACCATCTAAAGCCAAAATATTTTAGACCTAAATCTACAGTTTCTAAATTTATCTTATACTCTTTTAATTTACCGTTAAAGTGATTAGCGTGAGACCCTAAATAATAAAATTTTGCTTTTTTAAAATGATTTTTAAGACTAATTAAAAGCGGGAACAACTGGATAGAATCTCCTAGGCCACCTCCAGAATTATATATTAAAATTTTCTTCATTTTTTTTTTATTTTCAAGAAAGTCCAACTTTCATATTTGCTGTGTAGTTCATAATTCTCCTCAATATATAATACTACTTGTTTAAATTTTGGCATAAATCTTATTTCTCTTGAACTAAATAAAATTATAGGTGGTTGTGATTTCATAAGCTGTTTTATAAAGTCTTTTTGAATATTTTTGGGTGATACATACCATGGAGAAAAATAATTTGTGCAGTTCCTTTTTTTAAGCAAATAAGGAAGTGCAGTTTCTTCTGTTATTATTTGTATACAATTATCTTTTTTTGAAATTTTTTTATAATGATTTATTAAACCTAGGTACTGACTTTTTTCATTTCTAAAATAAATTTTATCTTCTGCATATATCAACGAATTTAAATTATCATTAAAGTTCAATAATTTATTAATATTATAAGTCTTAAAGTTAATAAAAATTAGTGCAAAAAAAATTAATTTAAAAATTATAGATTTACTTGAAAAGTATTTATATTTATCAAAATTAACAAAATCTATTATCCAATAAACCACAAATGTATATAGTATTATCATCAATGGCCCAGTTGCTGTTCGTATATGACCGTTATCAGATCTGCTTAGTCCAGTTTTGAAAGAAACTAAAGCTAATATAAATAAAAAAAGAAAAAAATATTTATTTCTTTTGTTAAACTTATTTTGATCAAGGCATATAAATATTGAGAAAACTCCTCCAATAACAAACAAAAGTAAAGTTCTTAGAGCCCTAGTATTGCCCGAGAAAGGTTCAGGAAAAACAATTCCGTGAATTTGATCAATACTTTTATAAATGTTTAAAGTGTTAGAAAAAAAAGCACTTATTTCATTATCTGGAAAAGTAACTAAAAACAAAACCCAACCAAAAGTAATACCAGAGAGTATTGAAAGGGATATTTTAAATTGCATTTTGATTAAATAAAAAACAATAATAAATATCAAAACAAAATTTAAGTAAGCAGCAACATCAATAAACCATAAAAATGAAATAATTGAAAAAATACCCAAACAGAAAAAATTAATGCTATATTTATTATAGTCCTTAAGTGAAAATAAAAGAAAGTTCAAAAAAAGTATAATTAAAGGAGAACGCTTAACAAATTCTTCTTTATTATAGTAATCTACTAAAGAAACTAGCAACAAACTTAATGAAATAAAAAAAATAGTCTTCTTGATTAGTGAAAAATTTATATTTTCAGATATTTGTTTTGCTAAAAAAATAAGAAGTAATTTATTTAAAAGTAATAAAAAAATGTTAAAAAATCTTACTGATCCTATGGTCATCTCATTAATCAAATTCCATATTAAAACTGGATAAAAGTTACCAAATAAACCTCTACCAATATAATTTTCAGCCCAGAATTTTTGAGTTAAGCTAAAGTTAAAAGAAGGCGTAAGCCAAAGTCCTTCATGGAATAAATCTAAATCAGAAATAAAAAAAGTTAAGTCAATTATAAAAAATTCTAATATGCAAAAAATAAAAATTGAAAAAATTATAAAATTTGAAACTTTATCCTTACTTGATTTATTGGCATCATTTAAAAATAAAAATTGATTTATTTTTGTGTTATTCTCTTTAAATAAAAAGATATATGAAACTAAGAAAGGCAATATACTTAAAGTTATAAAGACTATAAATCTTAGAGTATCATTATTTTTATTATAGGATTTATCATAGTAATCACCTCCATACTCTGAACTTTTATCAACCGGAATATTGATGTGCTCCCATAAAAATAAAGATAATATCGTAGACGAAAATAATATTAATATAAGAATAGTGATTTTGTTTAAATTATTTGGAACTTTGAGAAATTTATTGAAATTACGCAATTTAATCATTTTAGGTTTATATAGAATTTAAAGTTATAAATCATGATTTTTTCATATATATACCTAACTTAAAGTATTAATATAATAACATTAACAATAAAAATAATGACGTGCCCTCGTGGTGAAATTGGTAGACACAAAGGACTTAAAATCCTTGCCCTTTTGGGAGTGCCAGTTCGAGTCTGGCCGAGGGCACCACTAAAAAATGATTAAACCTATTATAATTTCAGATAAAAATAATAAATCGTCGAGAATCAGAAATTATTTATTAAAAAAAATTAAGCAGAATCCAATTAAAAGAACTAATTTAATAATAGTAATTGGGGGAGATGGTTTCATGTTAAAAACACTGAAAAATAATAAAAAGTCCTCAAATCTTTTTTATGGAATTAATTCTGGCAGTTACGGTTTTTTGATGAATAAGTTTGTAAAAAAACAAATAATAAAAAATTTATCAAAAGCTAAAATGATAAAAATATCACCACTAGAAATGGAAGTTCAAAATAATAAAAAGAAAACAAAATGTTTAGCGGTCAACGAGGTCTCAATTCTCAGGCAAAGTAGGCAGGCTGCATCAATTTCTTTAAAGATTGGTTCAAAATATTTAATTAAAAAATTAATTGCTGACGGAGTCCTTGTTTCAACGCCAGCAGGAAGCACTGCTTACAATATGTCAGTTCATGGGCCAATTTTAAGTTTAAACTCTAAAAAGATTTCTGTAGCTCCTATCAGTCCCTTTAGACCAAGACGTTGGAAAGGCAGAATAGTTAGTGACAAATCTAAAATTATAATCAAAAATTTAAACTCAAAAAAAAGACCAATAAGTGCAGTGGCTGATAATGTAGAAATAAGAAATGCAAAAACTATAAGAATTAAAATTAAAAAGAAAATAAAATTTAATCTTTTATACGACAGTAACAGAAGTTTACAAAAAAAAATAAAGCTCGAACAGTTAAAGAGAGAAATCAATTAATGTGGTGCCCTCACACGGACTCGAACCGCGAACCTATTGATTACAAATCAATTGCTCTACCAATTGAGCTATGAGGGCTTTAAGAATTCTTTAAGGCAAATTATTAAAAAACACAATATAAATATTTATTTATTTTTTGATTGACTAATATAATGGCAAACAACAGATACAGTGTTTGAAATATTCAAACTTTCCATATTTTTGTTAATTTTAACTCTGAATTTAAAATCTGAATGCATTAACGTCTTTGATTTTAAACCATAACCTTCAGAACCAAACAGTAGAACATTTTTACCTTTCCAGTCATTTTCTGTAAAGTCTTTGGTAGCTGATAAATCAAAAGCACTAACCCAAAAATCCTTTGTTTTCAAAAATTTTAAAGAAGTATTTATGTTTGAAACTTTAAAGATTCGTAAATATTCAGTTCCTCCACTAGCGCTTTTATAAAGTAATTTACTTTTTGATGGAAAAGATCTCTCTTTTACAATTATTCCATCTATACTAAAAGCAACCGCACTCCTTATTATTGAACCAATATTTCTAGGATCAGTTACATCTTCCAAAGCTATTAAGTTGATATTTCTATTTTTATTATTCAATAAGAATTCTTTTAACGTAATTTCCTCTAAATGCTCAACCTCTGCTATTAATCCTTGATGTGCCGTCTCATCTCTTCCACATAAATTATCTAACTCTCTTTTAGATTTATAAAATACATGAATATTTTTAAGTAAATTTAATGATTGGTTTTCCCTATTTAGTTTTTTTTGAGCATCCTCAGTCAAAAAAACTCTCTCTATTTTACGAGAGGGATTTTTAAGAGCCTCTACTACAGCATGTTTGCCGACTATAAAAAATGTGGTTTTTTTCATAAATTTATGTAATTTTTTTAAATAATTAGCATATTTTAAGGATAAATGATTGATTGCATTTATTATACAATTGCTTATAAAACCCTTGTTGTTGAATACTTTTTAAGTTAGGGGGTATCCCTAATTAGATATTAAGGAGGGGTACCAAAGCGGTCAAATGGGGCGGGCTGTAAACCCGTTGACTTCGGTCTTCGAAAGTTCGAATCTTTCCCCCTCCACCAACTTTGAAGTTCAATAACAAGAGCGCGATAAGTTTGGATATTGCGGGTGTAGTTCAATGGTAGAACGCTAGCCTTCCAAGCTGGATGTAAGGGTTCGATTCCCTTTACCCGCTCCAAAATAAACAAATTAATAAAGTGAGGAAAAAATAAAATGTCAAAAGAAAAGTTTCAGAGAAATAAACCGCATTGTAACATTGGTACAATCGGACACGTAGACCACGGTAAAACAACATTAACTGCAGCGATAACAAAAGTGTTATCTGAGGCAGGAGGTAAGTCGAGCGCAAACTTTGTTGCTTACGATCAAATTGATAAAGCACCTGAGGAAAAAGAAAGAGGAATAACAATCTCTACTGCGCACGTTGAATACGAAACTGAAAAAAGGCATTACGCTCACGTTGATTGTCCTGGACACGCAGATTATGTAAAAAATATGATAACAGGTGCAGCTCAAATGGATGGAGCTATACTAGTTGTTAATGCTGCAGACGGTCCTATGCCACAAACAAGAGAACATATTCTTCTTGCTCGTCAAGTTGGTGTGCCAGCAATAGTAGTATTTTTAAATAAGATCGATACAGTAAAAGATAAAGAATTAGTTGATCTTGTTGAGGAAGAAATTAGAGAATTATTAACATCTTATAAATTTCCAGGAGACAAGATTCCTATAGTTAAAGGATCAGCACTTAATGCAGTTGAAGGCAAAGATGAAGCAACTGGTAAAAATGCTATAATGGAATTAATGAAGGCTGTTGATGATACTATCCCTCAACCTAACAGACCAAAAGACAAACCATTTCTTATGCCTGTAGAAGATGTCTTCTCTATTTCTGGAAGAGGAACAGTTGTAACTGGAAGAGTTGAGTCAGGAGTTATTAAAGTAGGTGAAGAAATTGAAATAGTTGGAATTAGGGAGACAAAAAAATCTGTTTGCACCGGTGTAGAAATGTTTAGAAAACTTTTAGATAGCGGTGAGGCTGGAGATAACATTGGTGCGTTACTAAGAGGAGTTGAAAGAGAAGACGTCGAAAGAGGTCAAGTTCTATGTAAACCAGGTTCGATAACTCCCCACACAGAGTTTGAGTGTCAGGCTTATATTTTGAAAAAGGAGGAGGGCGGAAGACATACACCTTTCTTTACAAAATATAGACCACAGTTTTATTTTAGAACAACTGACGTTACTGGTGAAGTTACATTACCTTCTGGAACAGAAATGGTTATGCCAGGAGATGATGGAAAATTCACTGTTAAATTAATTACACCTATTGCGATGAGTGAAAAATTAAATTTTGCAATTAGAGAAGGTGGAAAAACAGTTGGAGCTGGAGTAGTAACTAAAATTATTAAATAAACGCTTAGGAGCGTAGTTCAATTGGTAGAGCGCCGGTCTCCAAAACCGGAGGTTGTGGGTTCGAGTCCCTCCGCTCCTGCCAAAAAAAAAATATGAAAAACCCTTTAAAATTTATCCAAGAAGTTAAACAAGAAACTTTTAGAATTACTTGGCCAACAAAAAAAGATACTATGATGGGGGCAGTAATGGTTTTTGCATTAGCTTCTGTTGCAGCAATATTTTTTCTTATTTTAGATCAAATTTTAAGATTTTTTTTAAATTTAGTCCTAACAATTAATTTTTAGATTATGAATTGGTACATAGTTCAAGCATACTCAGGTTTTGAAAAAAAGGTCGTTGAGTCTATTAAAGATGAATTAAAAAAGAATAAATTATTAGATAATTTAGGTGAAATATTAGTTCCAACACATCAAATAACGGAAGTAAAAAAAGGTAAACGAACAAAGAAAGAAAAAAAATATTTTCCAGGTTATGTATTAATAAAAATAGAGTTAACAAAACAAATTTATCATTTGATAAAAAATTTGCAGAAGGTGAGTGGATTTTTAGGTTCTTCGGACAAGCCTACTCCAATATCTGACAAAGAGATTCAGCGGATTCTTGGACAAGTATCTGAGAGTGCAATTAGTCAAAAAAGCGGCATTACTTTTGAAATTGGTGAAAAAGTTAAAGTTTGTGACGGTCCATTTGCGTCTTTTAATGGATTAATTGAAGAAATTGATGAAGAAAAATCTAGACTTAAAGTGTCAGTTTCTATATTTGGTAGGCCTACTCCTGTAGATTTAGAATTTAATCAAGTGGAGAAAAATTAAATGGCAAAAGAAATAACAGGTTACGTAAAATTACAAATTAAAGGAGGACAAGCTAATCCTGCTCCTCCTGTAGGGCCAGCTTTAGGCCAAAGAGGAATAAATATTATGGAATTTTGTAAAGCATTTAATGAAAAAACAAAATCATTTATGGGCAAACCTGTCCCAGTAGTTATTACTGTTTATAAAGATAAAAAATTTGATTTTATAATTAAATCTCCACCGGCTTCTCACTTTATAAGAGAGGCAGCAAAATTAAAAAGTGGATCGAGTGAACCCGGAAGAGTTGTTGCTGGCTCAATTACAATGAAGCAAGCAGAGTCAATTGCAAAAGAAAAAATGAAAGATCTAAATGCTTTTGATTTAAAAGAGGCTACTAAAATTATTTGTGGTTCAGCTAGATCAATGGGAATTGAGGTTAAAGAATAATGAATAATAGATCAAAAAGGTATAAAGAAATTAATAAAAACAAATCTACGGATAAAAAACTTGAAATAAAGGAAATTGTAGATTTAGTAAAAAAAAATGCTTCAGCTAAATTTGACGAGTCAATCGATGTATCTATGCGAATAAATTTAAAGCAATCAAAAGGCGGTGATTTAAGTTTAAGAACTGTAGCTAATCTTCCTAATGGTTCTGGTAAAAAAAATAAAGTCGCAGTACTATGTGAAACTGGAAAAGTTGATGAAGCAAAAAAATCTGGAGCAGATGTTGTAGGATCCGACGATCTTCTAGAAAAAATAAGTGCTGGTAAATTTGATTTTACGAAATTAATTTGTACACCATCTATGATGGCCAAGATTGGAAAATTAGGCAAAATTTTAGGACCTAAAGGTCTAATGCCAAACCCAAAGCTCGGGACTGTTACAAGCGATATATCTAAAGCTGTAAAAGATATTAAAAATGGTTTAGTAGAGATTAGAAATGATAAAGATGGAAATTTAGGTTCTACTATCGGCAGGAAGAGTTTTACTTCAGAAAAATTAGTTGAAAATTATAATTATTTTGTTGATTTTATTAAAAAAGAAAAACCTGACACTATTAAAGGCGATTTTATAAAAAATATATTTATTACATCAACTATGGGTATTTCTTACAAAGTTAAAACTAAATAAAGACTATGTTAAGCAAAGAAGCAAAAAAAAATTATATAGAGGAGATGAAAAAAAATTTTTCATCAAACGAGTCTGTAATGATTGCTCAATACAAAGGTTTAAATGTAAACGAGCTTGACGAACTTCGTAAGCAATTAAGAGAAAAAGGTATTTTATTTAAAATAACAAAAAATACGATTACAAAAATTGCAATTAAGGAAACTCCAGTTAAAGATTTAGAAAAGTATTTTACTGGACCTACAGCTGCAGCAATCTCTTCGGATCCTATTTCTACTGCAAAAATTTTAACTAAATTTGCAAAATCACATGACAAATTAAAAATAGTTGCTGGATTCATGGACGGTAAGGTTTTGGACCAAAAAGAAGTGGCTATAATCGCCACACTACCTTCTCTAGAGGAAGCCAGAGCTAAAATTGTGGGTATTTTAGCTTCTCCAGCACAAAAATTAGTAAGTATTTTGCTTGCACCTGGCTCAAAAATTGCTAATTTAGCGCGCGCAAAGAGTTTAAAAAATTAATTCATAGGATCTAAAATGGCAGATTTAAATAAAATTATAGAAGAGTTATCAACATTAACAGTTGTAGAAGCAGCCGAACTCTCTAAACAGTTAGAGGAAAAGTGGGGCGTAACAGCAGCTGCACCAGTTGCAGCAGCAGCAGCAGCAGGTGGAACAGCACCAGCAGGGGAAGAAAAATCTGAATTTTCACTTTTTCTAGCAGCAGCAGGAGACAAAAAAATTAATGTTATTAAAGAAGTGAGAGCAATAACAGGACTGGGTTTAAAAGAGGCTAAAGATTTAGTAGAGGGCGCACCAAAAGAAATTAAAGGTGGTGTAGCTAAAAAAGAAGCTGAAGAATTTAAGAAAAAACTAGAAGCAGCTGGAGCTAAAGTAGAATTAAAGTAAACAAATTTTAAGACTAAATTTTACTGCATGACAAAAAATGTAGTAGAATTTTTATTATTGATGGAATTATCTTTTACTCAAAAGAAAAATATTAGAAAAAATTTTGGCAAACTAATAGAGGGTTTGTCTATCCCAAATTTAATAGAGGTCCAAAAAAACTCATATAATGAATTTTTGGAGTCTAAATCTTTAGAAAAGCAATTAGATGAAATTTCAAAAGGTATTGATAAAGTATTCAAGAGCATATTTCCAATTGAAGATGGAGCTGACAAAGCCACGTTAGAATATATTTCCTACAAACTCGAAAAGCCTAAATTTGACGTCATAGAGTGTAAGCAAAGAAGTTTATCTTATTCAGCTGCTCTTAAAGCTAATTTAAGATTAGTCGTTTATGATATAGATGCAGAAAAAAATACAAAACAAATACTTTCTGCTAAAGAACAAGAAGTTTTCATTGGTGACTTACCTTTAATGACTCCAAGTGCTACATTTATTACTAACGGTGTTGAGAGGGTAGTTGTTAATCAAATGCACAGAAGTCCTGGAGTTTTTTTTGATCATGATAAAGGGAAAACCCATTCAAGTGGAAAACTTTTATTTAGCTGCAGAATTATTCCTGGTAGAGGATCTTGGTTAGATTTCGAGTTTGACCCTAAAGACATTTTATATTTTAGAATTGATAGAAAAAAGAAACTTCCTATTTCCACAATTTTATACGCATTAGGTTTTACAAAAGAAAAAATAATAAACAGTTTTTATCAGACAGACGAATATAAATATGATTTAGAAAACAAAAAATGGACCACAGATTTTAATCCGGATAATTATAAAAGACCTATAAAATTATCATATGATTTAATTGACTCAAAAAATAATAAAAAGTTGTTAAATAAAGGTGAAAAATTAAATTTTATAATTGCAAAAAAACTTCATGAAAAAGGTTTAAAATCAATTTCTATATCGAATGATCAAATTATTGGAAAGTACATTGTAAAAGATATTAAAGACAAAAACGGGAATATAATAGTTTCAGCTGGATTTGACATTACAGAAGAGCAGTTAGAAAAAATTATAGCTTCAGAAGAAAAAACTCTAACGTTGGTAAATATAGATCCAATAAACAAAGGACCTTATTTATTAGAAACTTTGAAAATTGATAAAAACTCAAACAAATCAGAAGCTTTAAACGATATTTATAAAGTTTTAAGACCTGGCGAAGCTCCTTCAATTGAAGTTGCAGAAGAAATTTTTAATAACTTATATTTTAAAAAAGAAAGATATGATTTATCAGAAGTAGGTAGAGTAAAATTAAATTCTAAATTAGCTTTAAAAATTAGTGATAAAAAAACTATTCTGAGTAAAGAAGATATTGTTGAAATTATTAAATTTATGTTGGATTTAAGAGATGGAAAAGGAGATGTTGATGATATCGATCATTTAGGGAATAGAAGAGTCAGATCAGTAGGAGAATTAGTTGAAAATCATTTTAGAATAGGTCTTTTAAGAATGGAAAGAACAGTAAAAGAGAAAATGTCTACTTTTTTAGAAATTGAGTCTGCTATGCCACAAGATCTAATTAATGCTAAGCCTATTACAACTTCTTTAAAAGACTTTTTTGCTACTTCACAACTCTCACAATTTATGGATCAAACCAATCCTTTATCTGAAATTACTCATAAAAGAAGAGTATCAGCTTTAGGTCCTGGTGGCCTCACTAGAGAAAGAGCCGGTTTTGAAGTTCGTGATGTTCATCCTACGCACTATGGTAGAATATGTCCAATAGAGACGCCAGAGGGACCAAATATTGGTTTGATAAATAGTTTAGCAACTTATTGTAGAGTAAATAAATTTGGATATATAGAGAGTCCATATAAGAAAGTTGTTAATGGTAAAGTAACCTCAGAAATAAAATATTTATCTGCCATTGAAGAAGAAAAATATACCATTGCTCAAGCTAACTCAAAAACAAAAAAAGATGGAACTTTCGAAGAAGAACTTGTCGCTTGCAGAAAAAATTTAAATTTTGAATTATCAAATAGAGAAAATATTGATTTTATAGATGTCTCTCCAAAACAACTAGTTTCAGTTGCAGCTGCATTAATTCCTTTTTTAGAAAATGATGATGCTAATAGAGCTTTGATGGGATCCAATATGATGAGGCAAGCAGTTCCATTATTAAAACCAGAGTCTCCTTTGGTTGGCACTGGTATAGAGTCCGATGTAGCTTTAGATTCAGGAGTAACAATTGTAGCTAAAAGAAACGGAGTAGTAGATAAAATTGATGGTAAAAGAATAGTTGTGAAAGCTACTGAAGTAACTGATTTATCTCAGTCAGCAGTAGATATTTATAACCTTTCTAAATTTCAAAGATCCAATCAAAACACATGTATAAATCAAAAACCATTAGTTAAAGTTGGTGACCAAATAAAAAAAGGAGACATTATTGCTGACGGCCCAGCTACTAAACTTGGTGAACTTGCATTAGGTAAAAATGTAACTGTAGCTTTTATGCCTTGGCAAGGTTACAATTTTGAAGACTCTATTTTAATTTCTGAAAGATGTGTTACTGACGATGTATTTACTTCTGTACACATTGAAGAATACGAGTCTATGGCTAGAGATACAAAACTTGGTGCTGAAGAAATTACTAGAGATATACCGAATGTTAGTGAAGAGAGTTTAAGAAATTTAGACGAGTCAGGAATTGTTTATGTTGGTGCGGAGGTAAAACCTGGTGATATATTAGTTGGAAAAGTTACTCCTAAAAGTGAAACATCTTCAAGTCCAGAAGAAAAACTATTAAGATCAATTTTTGGTGAAAAGGCAACAGATGTTAGAGATTCTTCACTTAAACTTCCGTCAGGAAGCACCGGTGTAGTTATCGATGTTAGAGTATTTAATAGGCATGGAATAGAAAAAGATGAAAGATCTATTGCAATAGAGAGAGCAGAAATAGAATCAGTTCAAGAAGATAAAAAGGTTGAGGAAGAAATTCTTAATCGAAATATAAAACTGAGAGCTATTGACTTATTAAATAACCAAAGTATTAACAAACAATATAAAGACTTGAAACCAGGCACAACTTTAAACAAAAATGACTTTGAAAACTTAAATCTAAAAGATCTTTGGAAATTTTCATTTTCAAAAAATGAAATAAATGAAAATTTAGAAAAATTAAAGAATCAATTTGAAGAAGCCTCTGAAGATATTAAACTAAGATTTGAAGATAAAGTTTCTAAAATTCAATCAGGTGACGATCTTTTGCCAACAGTAATGAAAGTAGTTAAAGTTTTTGTTGCAGTTAAGAGAAGATTGATGCCGGGTGATAAAATGGCAGGACGGCATGGCAACAAAGGAGTAGTTAGTAAGATAGTACCAGTTGAAGATATGCCGTATTTAGCAAATGGTAAACCGGTAGATATAGTGCTAAATCCTTTAGGTGTACCTAGTAGAATGAACGTTGGTCAGATTTTGGAAACACATCTAGGCTGGTCTTGTTCAGAACTCGGAGAACAAATAAGAGTTTATCTTAAAGATTTTGAAAATAAAATTGATAAAATTAAAGAAAAACTAAAAGAAATTTACGGAAAAGAATACTTTGAAAACGTCATATCTAAATTGAATAAAAAAGAAATAGCTGAGTTAGTAGAAAATATTTCAAAGGGCGTTCCCATATCTACTCCAGTATTTGATGGTGCTAGTACTGATGATATCTCTAAAATGCTTGATCTGGCAAAATTACCAAATTCAGGTCAAACACAGTTGTGGAACGGTCAAACAGGAGAAAAGTTTGATCGACCTGTTACTGTTGGAATAATATATATGTTGAAGCTGAATCATTTGGTTGAAGATAAGATTCACGCTAGATCAACTGGTCCATACAGTTTAGTTACTCAACAACCTCTAGGCGGTAAAGCACAATTAGGTGGCCAAAGATTTGGTGAAATGGAAGTTTGGGCGCTAGAGGCTTATGGAGCATCATATACATTGCAAGAAATTTTGACTGTCAAGTCGGATGACGTAGCTGGAAGAACAAAAGTTTACGAGACAATTGTTAAAGGTAATAATAATTTTGAATCAGGTGTACCAGAGTCTTTTAACGTTTTAGTAAAAGAAATAAGAGCTTTAGGTTTAAATATAGAATTAAATTAAAATGGAAAAGAATTTAACAAAAAATTTTAATAATCAAAATGTAGTTCCAGAGAATAATTTTGATAATATAAAAATCACTCTGGCAAGCCCTGAAAAAATTAAATCTTGGTCTTATGGTGAAATAAAAAAACCTGAGACTATTAACTATAGAACTTTCAGACCAGAGAAAGATGGTCTATTTTGTTCAAGAATATTTGGCCCTGTAAAAGATTACGAATGTCTTTGTGGAAAGTACAAGAGAATGAAGTTTAGAGGAATTATTTGTGAAAAATGTGGAGTTGAAGTAACTAAGTCTAACGTCAGAAGAGAAAGAATGGGACACATAGATTTGGCTTGTCCAGTAGCCCATATATGGTTTTTAAAATCATTGCCGAGTCGAATATCTTTAGCGATAGACATGAAACTAAAAGAAGTTGAAAAAGTTTTATACTTTGAAAGTTTTATAGTTATAGAGCCTGGATTAACAACTCTTAAAAAAGGCCAGCTATTATCCGAGGAAGCACTTATGAAAGCACAAGATGAGTTTGGTGAAGACTCTTTTTCTGCAGGTATTGGCGCAGAAGCTGTAAGAGAAATTTTATTAAATTTGGATCTTAAAAAAGAACAAAAAAAACTAAGAGATTTACTTCCAGAAATAAAGTCTAAAGTTACAGAAGAAAGAACTATCAAAAGATTAAAACTTATTGAGTCTTTCATCTCATCGGGAAATAAACCTGAGTGGATGATTTTAACATCAGTACCAGTTATTCCACCTGAATTGAGACCTTTAGTGCCGCTTGATGGTGGAAGATTTGCCACGTCAGATTTAAATGATCTTTATCGTAGAGTTATTAATAGAAATAATAGGTTAAAAAGACTTTTAGATTTAAAAGCCCCAGACATCATCGTTCGAAACGAAAAGAGAATGCTTCAGGAGTCGGTAGATGCTTTATTTGATAATGGTAGAAGAGGTAGAGTAATTACAGGAACAGGTAAAAGACCTCTTAAATCTCTTGCAGAGATGCTTAAAGGCAAACAAGGTAGATTTAGACAAAATTTACTTGGTAAAAGAGTTGATTACTCAGGACGTTCAGTAATTGTAGTTGGTCCAGAATTAAAATTACATCAATGTGGTTTACCAAAGAAAATGGCTTTAGAATTATTTAAACCATTTCTTTATGCTAGGTTAGATAAACTTGGTTTAGCAACAACAATTAAACAAGCCAAAAGATTAGTAGAAAAAGAAAAAAGTGAAGTTTGGGACTCTCTTGAACATATTATTAGAGAGCATCCAGTTCTTCTCAATAGAGCTCCAACTTTACACAGACTAGGTGTTCAAGCTTTTGAAGCCAAATTAATAGAAGGGAATGCAATTGAGTTACACCCGCTTGTATGTGCAGCATTTAATGCAGATTTCGACGGTGATCAAATGGCAGTTCATATCCCTCTTAGTTTAGAGGCCCAACTAGAAGCGAGGGTTTTAATGATGTCAACAAACAATATTCTTAGTCCTTCAAATGGACGACCTATTATTGTGCCTAGCCAAGATATAGTGCTTGGTATTTATTACCTATCTCAAGCCACTGAAAATGAGAAAAAACCAAAAGGTATTTTTTATGGTATTAATGAAATTGAACAGGCTTTAGAAAATAAATCAATTAGTTTGCATACAAAAATTATCTCCACTTTCAAGACAGTGAATCAAGATGGGAGCCCAAAAGTTGAAAAATACACAAGTACAGCAGGCAGATTTTTGCTAGCAAACGTGCTGCCAGCTAATTTTAATATTAAATTTAGCTTAGTTAACCGACTTTTAACTAAAAAAAATGTTTCTGAAATAATAGACACAATCTTTAGATTTTGCGGTCAAAAAGAAACAGTAATTTTTTGTGATAGAATTAAATCTCTTGGATTTAAGCATGCCTTTAAAGCTGGTATTTCTTTCGGGAAAGATGATTTATTAATCCCCAAGACTAAAGAGAATTTAATAGGTAATACAAAAAAACAAATAGAAGAATATGAAAAACAATATTCAGACGGCCTAATCACTCGTGGAGAAAAATATAATAAAGTAGTTGATATATGGTCAAAATGCACAGATACGGTTGCTAATGAAATGATGAAAGAGATTTCTTCTGCTGAAAAAGTTTACGACGACGATAGAATTGAAACTAATTCTGTTTACATGATGGCAGATTCTGGCGCAAGAGGATCCCAAGCACAAATGAAACAGTTAGCTGGAATGAGAGGACTTATTGCTAAACCATCTGGAGAAATTATCGAAACTCCTATAATTGCAAATTTTAAAGAAGGTCTTTCAGTTCTAGAATATTTTAATTCAACTCACGGAGCCAGAAAAGGATTAGCAGATACTGCTTTAAAAACTGCAAACTCAGGCTATTTAACCAGAAGATTATGTGATGTAGCCCAAGATGTTCAAATAACGAAAGCTGAATGTGATCCCAAGAAAAGGTCTTCCGTTACTATTTCTGAAATAATAGAGGGCGGTAACATTCTTGTAAGTTTGTCTGAAAGAGTTTTAGGAAGAGTTATAGCTGAAAATATTAAAAATCCAGTAACGGGTGAAATAATAATTAAAAAAAATAAATTAATTGATGAATTTGATTGTGAAAAAATAGATGCAGCTGGAGTAAAATCAGTAAATGTTTACTCAGTAATAACTTGTGCTTCAACTAAAGGAGTTTGCCAGATATGTTATGGAAGAGATTTAGCTCGGGGCAAGCTAGTTAGTATTGGAGAGGCTGTAGGAATGATAGCTGCTCAATCAATCGGAGAGCCTGGTACTCAGCTAACAATGAGAACTTTTCACGTTGGTGGCACAGCACAAATAAAAGAAGAATCACAAATAGTTGCTCAAACTGATGGTAAATTAAACATAATAAATAAAAACTTAATTGAAGACTCTAAGAAAAATATGATTGTAATGGGTAGAAATACTCAATTAAGTATCGAGGATGAAAGCGGGAGACAGTTAGCTATATATAAAGTTAATTATGGTTCAAAATTATTTTTTAAAGACGGAGAAAAAGTATTTAAAGGAAAAAAAATTGCAGAATGGGACCCCTATACACTGCCAGTAATTGCTGAAACATCAGGAATTGTAAACTATATGGATTTAAATGAAGGCGTATCTTTAACAGAAACTTTAGATGATGCTACAGGCTTATCTTCAAAATCAGTTACAGATTGGAAATCTTTATCGAAAAATTCTGAATTAAAGCCCAGAATTACATTAAGAGATAATCAAGGTGAAATTATTAAAAAAGCGGATGGTAATGAAGCAAGATACTATTTAGTTCCTGATACAATTTTATCAGTGAAAGATGGTCAAAAAATATCTGCAGGTGATGTTTTGGCAAGATTACCAAAAGAAACTTCAAAGACCAAAGATATAACCGGAGGTTTGCCAAGAGTAGCAGAGTTATTTGAGGCAAGAAAACCAAAAGATAGTGCTATCATTGCTGAAAATGATGGAGTAATTGAATTTGGAAAAGAGGTAAGAGGAAAACAAAAGATTTCAATAGTTTCTGCTAATGGAGAGAATTCGAATTATCTAATACCTAAAGGTAAACACGTAAATTTCAATCAAGGTGAAAAAATTAAAAAAGGTGAGTACCTTCTTGATGGAGCTCCACTACCTCATGATATTTTAAGAGTTTTAGGAGTAGAAAAATTAACTGAATATTTTGTGACAGAAGTACAAGAAGTTTACAGGATGCAAGGTGTAGTAATCAATGATAAACATATTGAAACAATTGTAAGACAAATGTTAAAAAGAGTAGAAATTAAAGATCCCGGTGATTCAGATTTATTAATGGGTGAAGTTATTGATCTTCTTGAAATTAATAAGATTAATGACGAACTAGTTGTTAATAAGAAGAAACCAGCAGTTTTTGAAAGAATTCTTTTAGGAATAACAAAAGCTTCTTTACAAACAAACTCATTCATATCAGCTGCATCTTTCCAGGAAACGACAAGAGTTTTAACTGACGCTTCCATAAAGGGTAAAACAGATACACTTGAAGGCCTTAAAGAGAATGTAATAGTCGGAAGATTAGTCCCAGCAGGAACAGGGTTAACAAAAATGGAGTGGGACAAACAGGCGAGAGAGCAAGATAAAGCAAGACTGGAAGATTTAAAAAAACAGCAGATAGAGGATGCCCAAAAGGCTCCAGAACAAACAACTTAATCTAAAATAATAACCTCAATATAAGTTGACTTTTACAATTTCAATGCTAGTTTACGGCACATTTTGAATGTTAGAAGTAAGGCATATTATAGCCTTAAACACTAACCAGAAACACATAAGCTTATCTTACTTTAACTTCAAAATATAATTATGCCGACTATAAATCAGTTGATAAAACGAAGTAGAGTTAAACCCATAGCTCGAAACAAAGTGCCTGCTTTAGAAAAACAACCACTTAAGCGTGGTGTTTGTGTCAAAGTTTATACTACAACTCCAAAGAAACCTAACTCAGCACTCAGAAAAGTAGCTAGAGTTAGATTATCAAACGGCTTTGAAGTTACTGCTTATATCCCAGGAGAAGGGCATAACTTGCAAGAGCATTCTGTAGTTTTGCTAAGAGGTGGAAGAGTAAAAGATTTGCCTGGTGTACGTTATCATATTTTAAGAGGAAACTTAGATACACAAGGTGTAGCTAATCGTAAAAAAAGAAGATCATTGTACGGAACAAAAAAACCCAAATAAATTATGTCACGTAAAAGAAAAGCACCAATTAGAAAAGTTTATCCTGATCCTAAATTTCATTCGGAAATTATTTCTAAATTTATTAATTCAATAATGTATGACGGAAAAAGATCTACTGCAGAAAAAATATTATATGATGCATTGGATAAAATTAAATCCAAAAATAAAGAAGATCCTTTAAAAATATTTAACACTGCGATAAGTAATGTAAAACCAAATTTAGAATGTAGATCGAGAAGAGTGGGTGGAGCAACCTATCAAGTACCAGTAGAAGTAAAATCAAAAAGAGCTCAAGCTTTAGCATTAAGATGGATAATGGACGCTACTAGAAAAAGAAAAAATAAAACAATGGCAGATAAATTATATTCTGAAATAATTGATGCGTCTCAAAATAAAGGTTCAGCTATTAAAAAAAGAGAGGATACACATAAAATGGCAGAGGCTAATAAAGCTTTTGCTCACTTTAGGTGGTAAAAAAATATGGCAACAAAATATACATTGGATAAATATAGAAACATAGGCATCATGGCGCATATAGATGCCGGTAAAACAACCACTACCGAAAGAATTTTATATTATACTGGCAAAAGCCACAAAATAGGTGAGGTCCATGATGGTGCAGCGACTATGGATTGGATGGAACAAGAACAAGAAAGAGGTATTACTATTACTTCAGCAGCAACAACATGTTTTTGGAGAGACCATAGAATTAATATAATCGATACACCAGGTCACGTAGATTTCACAATTGAAGTGGAAAGATCATTAAAGGTTTTAGACGGAGCTGTAGCTGTTTTTGATGGAGTTGCAGGTGTTGAACCTCAATCTGAAACAGTATGGCGTCAAGCAGATAAATATAAAGTTCCAAGAATTTGTTTTGTAAATAAACTTGATAGAACTGGAGCTGATTTTTATAGATGTGTTGATATGATTAAAGATAGACTTGGCTGTAAACCATTAGTACTTCAAATTCCTATTGGTTCTGAGGCAGACCTAAAGGGTGTAGTTGATTTAGTAAAAATGAAAGGAATTGTTTGGCAAAACGAGGATTTAGGTGCAAAATTTGAATATGTAGACATTCCTGCAGAGTTAAAAGAAAAAACTGAAAAATATAGAAAAGAACTAGTAGAAGCAGCGGTTGAAGAAGACGAAAAACTGATGGAGTCTTATTTAGATGGAAAAGAACCTTCAGAAGCAGAATTAATTAAATGCATTCGAAAAGGGACACTAGCTTTTAATTTTGTACCTATAACAACAGGTTCAGCATTTAAAAATAAAGGTGTGCAACCTTTACTTGATGCAGTCATAGACTATTTACCAAGTCCTAGTGATTTAAAATCAATTGATGGAACAAAAGTAGGCTCAGATGAAAAAGTAACAATTAATTTTAATGAAAAGGAAAACTTCTCAGCTTTAGCTTTTAAAGTTGCTAATGACCCTTTTGTTGGTTCTTTAACATTTATCAGAATTTATTCAGGAACTTTAAATGCAGGTACTTCTATTTTAAATTCATCAAAAGATAAAGATGAGAGAATAGGAAGAATGCTACTTATGCATGCTAATAGTAGAGAAGATATAAAGACAGCTAGTGCAGGAGATATTGTTGCTTTAGCCGGTTTAAAACATACTATAACTGGCCATACTTTGTGCGATTCAAAAAATCCAATTTTATTAGAACCTATGGAATTTCCAGACCCAGTAATAGAAATTGCAGTTGAACCTAAAACAAAAGGTGATCAAGAAAAAATGGGTGAAGCATTAGCAAGATTAGCTAAAGAGGATCCTTCATTTAGAGTTTCATCTGATGAAGAATCAGGTCAAACGATAATTAAAGGTATGGGTGAATTACATTTAGATATAATTGTAGATAGGATGAAAAGGGAGTTTAAAGTAGAGGCGAACATAGGTGCTCCGCAAGTAGCTTATAGAGAAACAATACTGGGTTCTGCTGAAATGGAATACATACATAAGAAACAAAGTGGTGGTGCTGGTCAATTTGCAAAAGTTAAATTGAGTGTAGAACCTCTGGAGGCAGGAAAAGGCAGGGAAGTTGAAAATTTGATTAAGGGTGGTTCCATTCCTAAAGAGTTTATTCCAGGCGTTGAAAAAGGAGTTGAAAGTGTTTCTGACAGCGGAATCTTAGCTGGGTTTCCAATAATCGATTATAAAGTGAAAATTTTAGACGGCTTACATCATGAAGTTGACTCTAGTGTATTAGCTTTCGAAATTGCGAGTAGAGCTTGCTTTAGAGACGCATGTCAAAAAGCTACTTTAAAATTATTGGAGCCAATGATGAAAGTCGAAGTAGTTACGCCAGAAGAATTTATGGGCGATGTAATTGGTGATTTGAATAGTAGAAGAGGACAAGTTGGCTCTACCGAACCTAGAGGAAATGCTACAGCGATTAATGCAACTGTGCCTTTAGCAAATATGTTTGGTTATATTAATAATCTACGATCTTCTACTCAAGGAAGAGCTCAATATACGATGCAATTTAGTCATTATGATAAAGTCCCACAAAACGTACAGGATGAAGTAACAAAAAAACTAGCATAATTATGGAAAATCAAAATATAAGAATACATCTTAAAGCTTACGATAATAAAATATTAGATCTTTCTACAGAAGAGATTGTAAACACAGCTAAAAGAACCGGAGCACAGGTTAAAGGACCAATCCCATTACCTACAAGAATTGAGAGATATACTGTTTTACGTTCACCACATATTGATAAAAAAAGTAGAGAACAGTTTGAGTCAAGAACACATAAGAGATTAATTGATATTATTGAACCAACTCCACAAACAGTCGAAGCTTTAATGAAATTAGACTTAGCTTCAGGGGTAGACATAGAGATAAAAATTTAAAATGAGCATAGGATTGATAGGAACTAAAATTGGAATGACTCGTGAATTTATGAAAAGCGGTCAGTCTGTTCCTGTGACTGTAATAAAAATTGAAAAAGGTAGAGTGATGGATGTTATCACTAAAGACAAACAAGGATATAACGCTATAAAAGTTGGATTCTTTAGTATTAAAAATTCAAAACTCACAAAACAAATGAAAGGTTATTTTGCTAAAAAAAAAACAGAACCAAAAAAGTTACTTAAAGAATTTAGAGTAGAAAATAATGAAACATTCAAAGAAGGAAATGAACTTGGTTTAGAGGTATTTAAAGATAAAAAATTCTTAGATGTAAGATCAAAAACAATTGGTAAGGGATTTGCAGGTGTTATGAAAAGATGGAATTTTGGAGGATTAAGAGCATCACACGGTGTTTCCGTCTCGCATAGATCACATGGTTCAACAGGACAAAGACAAGACCCAGGTAAAGTTTTTAAAGGGAAAAAAATGGCAGGACATATGGGAGACAAATTAAGAACAATGCTTAATTTAGAAATTATTAAGTCAGATCTAGAAAACAATTTGTTATATTTAAGAGGATCAATACCTGGCTCAAAAAATACCACAGTTTTTTTGAGAGAGTCTGTAAAAAATATCACAAAGAAAACTATTTCAGAAAAATATGATGCAAAAGTTAAAAAAGCTGAGTCAAAGAAAGGTAAAAAATAAATCATGAAATTACCACTTTTAAATATCGATGTTTCAAAAAAGAACGAGACAATTGAAGTGTCAGACAAAATGATCAAGCTCAAAGTGAATCATAAATTGATAAAATCAGTGATTGATTGGCAACTCAATCACTCAAAACCTCGAACAGCAAAAACTAAACAAAGAAATCAGATTAGAGGTTCTACTAAA
>CACMCJ010000009.1 GCA_902612235.1 uncultured Pelagibacteraceae bacterium | reverse complement strand
AATTTTAAAATTTTCTTGCTTTGGTAAGCTACCAAATGGAGTCGCTACAAAAACTGATGACATTAAATTTAAAGAGTCTCCTACTTTAAGATTTAGATTGAATGCGAGCTCTGAGCCGATAAATATATTGTTTGTATTAAAGTTATTTAAATTTCCTTTTGAAATAAAATTATTGAAAAATTCAATTGTTTTCTTTTCATTTTTGTCTACGCCTTTTAAAATTACACCTTTAGCATTATTTTTGCTAATAATAATACCTTCGCCAGAATATGCTTTACTTAAATTTATATTTTTAAATTTTTTCTTTAATTTTGAAATAAATTCATCAGAAATTTCAAAACTATTTGGTTGAATTACGACATGCGGGTTTAAACCTAAAATTTTGTTTGTTAAATCAGTTTTAAATCCATTCATTACTGACATAACAATGATTAAAATTGCTACACCAAGCATTATCCCTAAAAATGAAAATATTGAAATAATTTTTAGAAAGCCCTCTTTTTTTTTAGGTCTTAAATTTCTTAAAGAAATAACTCTCTCAGCTTTTGTAAACAATGTATTAAGTTTTTAATTTTAATTTAATTTTCTCAAGATTTAATATCTCACTTTTAGAATTTAATTCCTTAAATTCATAATTATTACCCTCAGATTTTGAGCCAATAATTATTTGAAAAGGGACTCCAATTAAATCATGTTTTTTAAATTTGTTTGACATATTTTCATCAACATCATCTAACAATACGTCAATATTTTGATTTTTTAGGTCTTGGTAAATTTTCTTAGCTTTTTCAAGGTTTTCTTTATTATTTTTACTAATACTTGGTATGATAACCACATCAAACGGAGATATTGATTTAGGCCATTTCATTATGTTGTTATTATAATTTGCTTCGATTGCTGCACCAACTAACCTTGAAACTCCAATTCCATATGAGCCCATCTTGACTGAAGTTTTTTTTCCATCTTTATCATCTATCGAGCAATTCATAGGCTTAGAGTATTTGTCACCAAAATAAAAAATGTGGCCTACTTCAATTCCTTTTGTAATCATTTGATTATCTTTTTTTACTTTTTTATTAAATTCATCCTCATTGTACTTTTCATCTGTGACTGCATAAATTTTTGAAAAATCATTTCGCATTTTTTGAAGAGATGAATCATTAAATTTGTATTGGTTAAGATCTATTTCAAGAATATTTTTATCAGCATAAATTTGACTTTCGCCTGTTTCAGCCAGTATTACAAATTCATGAGAAAGATCTCCTCCAATAGGTCCTGTATCGGCAGCCATTGGTATTGCTTTTAAACCGAGTCGATTAAAAGTTCTTATGTAAGAGTAAAACATCTTATTGTAGGAATTTTTTGCTTCCTCGTCACTAAGATCAAAAGAATATGCATCTTTCATAAAAAATTCTCGACATCTCATTACTCCAAACCTTGGTCTTATTTCATCTCTAAATTTCCATTGTATGTGATAAAGAATTTGTGGAAGAGATTTATATGATTTAATACTAGTTCTGAAAATATCTGTAATAAGCTCCTCATTTGTAGGTCCATATAAAATTTCTCGTCCTTGTCTATCCTTCATTCTTAACATTTCCTCACCATAATCCTCATACCTTCCACTCTCTTTCCATATTTCAGAAGACTGAATCGTTGGCATTAACATTTCTTGGGCTCCAATTAAATTTTGTTCCTCTCTAACGATTTTTTCTATTTTTTTCATAACTTTAAAACCTAGAGGTAGCCATGAATAAATTCCAGCTGAGGATTGTTTTATCATGCCAGTTCTAAGCATTAATTGATGTGACTTTATTTTTGCTTCAGCTGGAAGATCTTTTGTAATAGGTATAAATAGTTTTGATAAATACATTATTGCAAATATTCCCTTAAATTTAAGAAACCTTTGTTTGAAAGATAATATATCACAATAAACAGTATAGAAGTAATTATAGTTGTTATTAAAAATTTCTTAGCAATTTTTGGGTTTTTTGGTGCGCCTGGATCAATCCCTCCAATATTATCTTTAAAAACTTCTTTATTAGACTTTATGCCTACGGGCAATATGGAGAAAAATACTATCCACCAAATCATAACATACACGATTATTGATCCAGTAATTCCCATTAAATTCTTGCTATATTTATATTTGTAAAAGGTTTTTTACCTGTTTTTTCTTTTACAATTTTTCTACAATTTTGCTTAATAGTTTCAATTAAATTTTTTTCTTGGTTTTTGCTCTCAAGTGAAAAAGTTCTACAAATATTAATTATTTCATCTTCCATATCGAAGATAAAAGTTTCAATTTCGCCGTTTAGAGGGATACCTTTGTATGAGATAACAGGTTTTTTTATTTTTCCATTATTTGAAACAATTAAGGTTATTTCTAAATAGCCGTTAATAGATAAATTCTTTCTATCTTTTATTGACTGTGAGTCCGCATCTACCCCTAGGTTCCCATCAAGATACAATCTACCTGAAGGAGCTTTATCAATTATTTTTGGTTCAGCTCCAGGAAGAAGTTTAACTATATCTCCATTTTCAATTAAAAGAGTCTTCGAGATCTGCATTTCTTTCGCAAAATTTACGTGCTCCCTCATGTGCCTATGCTCACCATGAACAGGGATAATACATTTGGGTTTTACCCATTTATACATATCTTTTAAATCTTCTCTATTAGGATGTCCGGACACATGCACAAAAGCATTTTCTTCAGTAATTAACTCAATATTTTTTCTAACTATTAAATTTTGGAGAAAATATAATTTTTTCTCATTTCCAGGTATTATTTTTGATGAAAAAATAACACAATCATCCTCCTCAATAAAAACATCAGGATGAATATCATTTATAATTCTATTCATAGCCCCCATAGGCTCTCCTTGACTGCCAGTAGCTAGATATAAAATTTTATTTTTTGATAAATTTTTTGCATCTTTAAGCTCAATTGGCTCGATTAAATTACCTAAATAACCACATTTTTTCGCTGCTTTATAAATTCTTTGCATCGAACGGCCTACCAGGCAGATTGATCTACCAGTTTTACTTGCACAATAAAAAATAGTCTCCATCCTTGCAACATTTGAAGCAAAAGATGTAACTAAAATTCTTTTTGTTTTAGTCTCCATAATTTTCAATAAACTATCTCTGACATCAGACTCTGAGCCTGCTCTTCCTGGACTAAAAACATTTGTAGAGTCACAAATCATTACTGATACCCCTTTATCTCCTATTTCTTTTAATTTTTTTTCATCAATACTCCCTCCTATTAATGGATTTGGATCAATTTTCCAATCACCAGTGTGTAAAATTGTTCCTAAAGGAGTTGTTATGCTTAGTCCATTAGGTTCTAAAATCGAATGTGTTAAGGTAACAAAGTCAATTTCAAATGGGCCTAATTTGATTTTAGAATTTAAAGGAACAATATTTAAAAATTTTGTTATATCTATTTTTTTTTCTTTAAATTTTTCCTGAATTAATTGTGCGGTAAATGGTGTGGCAAAAATTTTACATTTCAAATTTGGCCAAACATGAACGATAGAACCAATGTGATCCTCATGTGCGTGAGTTAAAACCACTCCTAACAAATCTTCTTTTTTATCAATGATAAAGCCAGGATCAGGAAAAATTAAGTCTATTCCTGGAATGGAATCATCAGCAAAAGTTACACCCATATCTACGATAATCCACTTCTGATTATCTTTAGGTCCATAAGCATAAAGATTCATATTCATCCCTATCTCTCCAGAACCACCTAGCGGGCAGAAAACTAACTCATCCTTCTTCATAATAATTTTTCTAAAACTGCAGCAATACCCTTTATAGTAATATTTTGATCAATGAAACTTTTTTTATATATATATTTTTTAAACAGTTTTGCGTAACCGCCTGTTAAAATAATTTTAAAGTTTTTTCTATTTTTGGAAGATATTCTTTTTATTATATTATTTATCAACCCTTCATAACCCCATAGAAAACCTGCATTTAAAGCCTCTTGTGTATTTTTACCAACAGTATTTTGTTTGTTTTTTAAATTTAAAATTGGCAATAAAGCGGTAGATTGGTTCAAACTCATCATAGAGAGTCTTACACCAGGTGAAATGACCCCACCCTCATAAAAACCGTTCTTAATAATATCGAAAGTAGTAGCAGTTCCAAAATCAATTATTATACAATTCTTATAGTTCACTGAACCTAAGGCATTCGATATTCTGTCAGAACCTAATTGATTATAATTTTTAACATTAATTTTTAAGATTTTTCTTATCTTTAGATCTTTTATTTCATAAACTTTAAATTTATTTTGAGACAAATATCTTTTAATTTCGAGATAAGCTTTAGGGACTACACTTGAAAAAAGAGCTTTTTTATATAATTTTTTTTTAATAATCTTTTTTAAAAATTTTTCTTTGATTGACTTTGAAAAAACTTTACGAGTTTCAAAATTGTATATTTGTTTGATCTCATATTTGTTATTTAAAATAGAAATTTTAATAAGACTATTACCAATATCACCAACTATATAATTCATTTTAATCTTTTCTTTAGAAATTCAAAATTATATTTTTTGCAGTCACTAATAAATTTTTCATATGATTTAATAATATCCTTTAAAATTCTATTATTATCTACTTTTTTCTGAGAAAAATTGGCTAATGAACAAGCTTTAAAATTTAAAATTGAAGGTGAGAAGTGAGTGTTTATTCCAATACCGACTATCAAAAAAAAATTTTCTTTATAGTTAATAACTTCTTGTAAAATACCGCAAATTTTTTTTTTTTCAATTACGAGATCATTAGGCCATTTTATTCTCACTTTTTTTGTTATGTATTTATTCAAAATTTGCCTTATTAAATAAGCGTTTAAAATTGCATATTGTCTAAAATTTATTTTTTTTGGATTAAATTGAAATAAAATAGATAGAAACATATTGCCTTTTAATGACACCCATTTTTTTCCATTAGTGCCTCTTCCTTTTGTTTGTTTATCAGAAAAAACTATTGTCGGATATATCTTATTCTTTTTAATTAATTTTAAAGCCTCGTCATTAGTACTTTTCACTTTATTTATTCTAATTAATTTAATTTTCATTAATTTATTAATAACGTATTGACCACATTATTAAGCAAGGAGGGATATAAAAAGAAAGTTATTAGAAAACTACAGCTTATCAAAATAGTAATTTGAGCAACTTTATTTTTTGCTACATCAAATGAAATGCTGCTGTCATCAAAATAGATTGTTTTAATTATTCTTAAGTAATAAAAAGCAGAAATGACTGTTGTTAACAAACCAACAATAGCTAATGCATACATTTTATGTTCAATTACTGATGTAAAGACATAAAATTTTGCAAAGAATCCTCCCAATGGCGGTATGCCTGCAAGAGAAAACAATATTATTAAAAATGAAATAGCCAACAGTGGATGTTTTTTTGAAATACCCGACAAATCGGATATATTTTCTTTATACTTTCCATCTTTTTTCATTAAATATAAGCATGAAAAGGCTCCTATGTTCATCACAACATAAATTGATATATAAACTATAGCACTCTCATATCCAGACTTAGCACCAGTTGCTACACCTGCTAAAGCATATCCAATATGACCAATAGAACTGTAAGCCAAAAGTCTTTTTAAATTTTTTTGAATAATTGCAGCTACAGCACCAAGAATCATTGAGGAAATAGAAATAAAAATTATGATTGTCTGCCACTCTAAAAGAATATTGGCAAACGGTATGTGCATGAATTTAATTAAAAGTGCAAGCCCAGCTACTTTTGGAACAACAGCGAAGAAGCTTGTAATTGATGTAGGCGCCCCCTCATACACATCAGGAGTCCACATATGAAAAGGAACTGCTGAAATTTTAAATGCTAATCCAACTAATATGAAAACCATGGCAAATATTGCTCCGGTATTTTGTTTATCTAATTCATTAGCTATAAAATCAAAATTTGTAGAGCCGGTAAAACCGTAAAGTAAAGAACATCCATATAACAGTAAGCCTGATGATAATGCACTTAAAACAAAATATTTTATACCTGACTCTGAAGATCTTAAATTATCACGGTCTATTGAAGCTAGTATGTAAAGAGCTAATGATTGTAACTCCAGACCTAGATAAAAGAGTATAAGATCATTTGAACTAACCATAAAAAACATACCTAAAATTGCAATTAAGATAATTATGGGATATTCGAATTTATCGATTTTATTCTCAGTAATAAAAGTTTTAGATGAGTTTAAAACAAACAAACTTGATGCAAGTATTAATATTTTGAAAAAGTTTGAAAAATTATCTCTAACAAAACTATCTAAAAATATTTTTTCAGGTTGAGTGGGTAAATTTAAAATCATGACTAATGTAATAACAATTATCACTGAAGATAAATTAAAGACAAGATTAAAACTTTTTCTTATAAAAACACCTATCATTAAAATAGAGAATATAGATAGTGTTAAAAAAATTTCAGGTAATAAAATATTTAAATTATTAATCATTTTTCTACTATTTTTAGATCGTTGAGATTTTGTTCATAATTTAAAATCAGGTTATCTACAGACACGTTAAGAGTTTCAAAAAGTGGTAAAGGATAAAAACCAAAAAAAATTATAAAAAAAGCTAAAGTTGTTAACATCAAAATTTCCAATTTATTTGTATCTTTTAATTTTTTTATTTCATCCTTCACGTTTTTTCCAAAAATAACCCTTTTAGTAAGCCAAAGCATGTAAGCAGCGCCTAAAACAACACCTATCGTTGCTAACATGGCCACAATGTAGTTTTTTTGAAAACTTCCTGTTAAAACTAAAAATTCTCCGAGAAATCCTGTAGTGCCTGGAAGACCTAACGCTGCTAAAGCAAATAATAAAAATAAGAAAGAATATTTTGGCAAATAATTAACTAACCCACCGTACGAGCTTATAAGTCTCGAATGTAATCTATCATAAACAACCCCAACACATAGAAATAAAGCAGCCGATATTAAGCCATGACTTATCATTTGAAAAATACTTCCTTCTATTCCTTGTTTTGTGAAAGTAAAAATACCTAGTGTGACGTAACCCATGTGAGCAACGGAGGAATATGCAATCAATTTTTTCATGTCATCTTGCATTAAAGCAACTAAAGAGGTGTAAATAATTGCAATTATACTTAAAGTATAAATTAAAGGTGTAAAAAATTCAGAAGCAACAGGAAACATTGGGATAGAAAATCTTAAAAATCCATAACCTGCCATTTTTAAAAGAATAGCGGCCAAGATAACTGAACCAGCTGTAGGTGCTTCAACATGAGCGTCTGGTAACCAAGTATGTACTGGCCACATTGGAGTTTTGACTGCAAATGAACTAAAAAATGCTAACCATAATAAATTTTGATAATCTTTTGGAATTTTTATTTTATAAATTTCTGTAATATCGGTAGTTCCAGTTATCCAATAAATTGCAATTATCGCAACTAACATCAATACGGAGCCTAATAATGTAAAAAGAAAAAATTTAAAAGCTGAGTAAACTCTTTTAGGTCCGCCCCAAACTCCTATAATGATGAACATCGGGATTAAACCAGCTTCAAAAAACAGGTAAAAAATAACAAGATCTAATGAACAAAAAACTCCAATCATTAGTGTCTCTAGTATTAAAATGGCTATTAAAAATTCTTTAACCCTGTCTTTTACACTGTTAATACATGAGATTATACAAATTGGTGTTATGAATGTTGTTAATATAATAAATAAAATTGATATTCCATCCACACCTAATTTAAATTTTATAAAATCATTAATCCAAGAATGCTCTTCAACAAATTGAAAATCTGGTGAGTTTAAGTCTAGTGAATACCATAAAAATAAAGAAAGAACAAAAGTGGCTAAACTACTAAATACAGATATATATACAGAGCTATAATTATTTTTTTGGTCTTTAGATAAAAAAATAAAAAATGAGCTTACCAAAGGAAGAAAAATAAGTGTAGATAGAATAGGAAAGTTCATTTTAATTTAATATCAAATAGGTTAATAAAATTGATAAACCAATTAACATTACAAAAGCGTAATCATAAATAAATCCTGTTTGAAAACGACCTGCTTTGTCAGAAATTACTTTTATTATTCTTGAAATTCCATCTGGACCAAATCTATCAATAGTTCCTTCATCACCTTTTTTCCATAAGAAAGAGCCAATTTTTTTAGCTGGTGTAACAAAAACTATTTCGTAAAAATCATCAATATACCATTTATTTAATAAAAAATTATATAATGGTAGATTGGTAATTTTAATTTCTTCTAAAACTTTTGTGTTTAAAATGAAGTAGTAAAAAGATAATGGTATTGCAATTACAACAATCGTAGGTGTAATTAACAAAAACCATAAGGGTATTTTATCATGACTTATTTTTTCAAGGAAAAAGATTGAAGACTTCCAAAAATCATCTCCATTATGTCCAATAAAAATTTCTTTAAAAACAAATCCTGCTGTAATAGCACCTATGCTAAGTAAGAATAAAGGAATGAG
Source organism: uncultured Pelagibacteraceae bacterium (assembly GCA_902612235.1). GTDB lineage: Bacteria > Pseudomonadota > Alphaproteobacteria > Pelagibacterales > Pelagibacteraceae > Pelagilacustribacter. Next base: position 26,410 of record CACMCJ010000009.1, on the reverse strand, counting down.
CATAAGCAATGGCGACTCATGAGTTTTTTCAATCGGTACAATTTTATTATTATAAGTTCCATGAAATGTTTTAAAAAATAGTCTCCAAGAGTATATTGCTGTTAAAAATGCAGTAAATATACCAATCGCTATTGCATAATTACCTAGAATAGATTCGCTAAGATAAGCAAATTCAATTATTGCATCTTTTGAATAGAAGCCTGAAAGTAAAGGAAATCCAGTTAAAGCTAAAGTCCCTATTAACATAAAAGAATAAGTGTAAGGAAGTCTTTTCCTTATTCCTCCCATCTTTCTAATATCCTGTTCATCTTTAAATGCGTGTATTACCGAACCTGATCCTAAAAATAATAAAGCTTTGAAAAAAGCATGAGTAAATAGGTGAAACATAGCAACATGATAAGCTCCGATACCTGCTGCGAAAAACATGTAACCTAACTGACTACAAGTCGAGTAAGCTACAATTTTTTTAATATCGTTTTGGACTAAAGCAACAGATGCAGCAAATATAGCAGTTATCATCCCAATAACTGTGATTAAATTTAAAGCAGTCTGTGAAAATTCGAATATTGGTGAGCATTTTACTACTAAAAAAACTCCAGCAGTTACCATGGTCGCGGCATGAATTAGAGCTGAAACTGGAGTTGGTCCTTCCATTGCATCAGGCAGCCAAGTATGAAGTAAAAATTGAGCTGACTTACCCATAGCTCCAATAAAAAGAAAAAAACATATTAATGTTATTAAGTTAATTTCAGCTCCAAAAAATACAAAATTTTTTTCAGCAAATTGAGGGACAAGTTGAAAAACTTCATTAAAGTTAATAGTGCCAAAATAAAAAAAAATTAAAAATATCCCTACTGCTAAACCAAAGTCTCCAACTCTGTTAACTATAAATGCTTTTATAGCAGCATTATTAGCTGCTTCTTTTTTATACCAAAAACCTATAAGCAAATAAGAACATAGACCAACACCCTCCCAACCAAAAAATAATTGCAAAAAATTGTCGGAAACTACAAGAACAAGCATTGAAAAAGTAAATAGAGAAAGATAAGACATAAATCTTGGTTTATGAGGATCATGACTCATGTAACCAATTGAATAAATATGAACTAGCGAAGAAATTAAAGTCACAACAACTAACATAACTGAACTTAATGGATCAATATTAATTGACCAATTCGCTATAAAATTGCCAGAACTAATCCACTCAAAAATCTTATAGTTTCCATAATTATCATTTTGTATTCCGTCCCAAAATACAAAAAGTGATAAAATTGCTGCAATAATTACAAAAATGCTTGTAGTGACTTCAGAAAAATTCTTTGTAAAAGATTTTCCCACGTAACCTATAATTGATCCTAACAATGGCAAAAAGATTATTGTATATGCCATTTATCCTTTCATCCCATGAATATCTTCAACTCTAATTGATCCTTTATTTCTGTAATATATAACAATTATTGCTAATCCTATTGCCGCTTCCGCTGCTGCAACCGTCAATGTTAGCATTGTAAAAACTTGACCAACTATATTTCCAGAAAATATAGAAAATGAAATTAAATTGATATTTACTGCTAAGAGAATAAGTTCAATAGACATTAATATAACAATTACATTTTTTCTGTTTAAAAAGATTCCCATCACCCCTAAAAAGAATATAATAGCTCCTAAAGTTAAATAATGACCTAATCCAATTTCAATCATCTATTTTTACTCCCTTGTTTGATTGAACCTCTTTAAGCTCTATTGAAGAAGAAGGATCTCTTGAAATTTGTTTAAAATAATCTTGTCTTTTTAACCCAGGTCTTTTTCTGAATGTTAACAAAATTGCACCAATCATTGATAATAAAAGAATTACACCTGCTAACTGAAAGTAAAGAATATAATCAGTGTACATAACTAATCCTAGTTGATGTGTGTTAGATATATTTGATAAAGAAAGTGAGCTGCTTGTCATCAAATTGTCCTTATATTTCCAACCACCTACAACTACTAATAATTCTAAAAAAATCAATACACTTACAATTAAACCTGTAGGTATATGAGTAGATTTCTTTCCGATAAACCATGATTGCTTTTGTTCAGCAACATTAAGCATCATTACTACAAATAAAAATAAAACAGCAACAGCTCCAACATAAACAATTAAAATTATCATCCCTAAAAATTCAGCACCAACCATTATGAATAAGCAGCCTACTGATATAAAATCTAAAATAAGAAAAAAGACTGAATTAACAGTACTTCTTGAGGTGATGACCATCAAAGAAGAAAAAATTGCAATTACTGAAAAGAAATAAAAAAATATTGAGTGAGCTATCATCTATTTATATGGCTTATCCAATTTAAGATTTTTTTCTAGGACAGCTTCCCATCTGTCGCCATTATCTAGTAATTTTTGTTTATTATAATAAAGTTCCTCTCTAGTCTCTGTTGCAAATTCAAAATTAGGTCCTTGAACTATGGCATCGACTGGACAGGACTCCTGACATAAACCACAGTAGATACATTTTAACATGTCTATATCATACCTTGTAGTTTTTCTGCTCCCATCAGTTCTTTCGGTAGACTCGATAGTTATTGCTTGAGCCGGGCAAACTGCTTCGCATAATTTGCATGCAATGCATCTTTCTTCTCCATTAGGGTATCTTCGTAATGCGTGTTCACCTCTCATACGAGGACTAATTGAACCTTTTTCAAAAGGATAGTTAATAGTCTTTGATTTTTTAAATAATTCTTTAATAGCCATGAATAAACCTTGAATAAATTCAACTAAAAAAATTGTTTTAAATATTCTTGAAATATTCATTAAATATTTCCTGTTGGTAGTTTATCAAAATAAAATAAAAAACTTGCTGTTAAAACTAAGTAAACTAAAGAAAAAGGTAAAAATATTTTCCAACCTAGCCTCATGAGTTGGTCATACCTATATCTAGGCACTATTGCCTTAACCAAAGCGAATAATAAAAATAAAAATAAAATCTTCAAAATCATCCATAGTGGAGCAGGTATTAGATTAATTGGGTAAATATCAATTAAAGGTAACCACCCGCCTAAAAACAAAATCGAACCCATTGCACACATTAATAAAATATTTGCATATTCGCCTAACCAAAACATTGCATACATCATCCCTGAATATTCAGTTTGATAACCAGCTACAAGTTCAGCCTCTGCCTCAGGCAAATCAAATGGTGGTCTATTAGTTTCTGCCAAAGCAGAAATGAAAAAAATTATAAACATTGGAAACAAAGGAACTACATACCAAAGTTCTTTTTGAGCTATCACGATATCTTTTAAATTTAAGGATCCTACACAAAGAAGTACATTGATTATAATAATACCAATAGAAACTTCATAGGATACCATTTGAGCAGCTGATCTGATCGCACCTAAAAAAGGGTATTTTGAGTTGGAAGCCCAGCCGCCCATAATAATTCCATAAACACCTAATGAGGAAACTGCAAATAAATATAAAATGCCAACGTTGATATCTGACAAAATTAATTTTTCACTCATCGGAATAACTGCCCAGGCGACCAAGGCTAAGGTCATTGTAACAATAGGAGCTAAAATAAATACTGTTTTATTTGCACTAGCAGGTATAATGATTTCTTTAAAAATATATTTTAATGCATCAGCTATTGTTTGTAATAATCCAAAAGGTCCAACAACATTTGGTCCTTTTCTTTTTTGAACCAGCCCCCAGACTCTCCTATCAAGCCAAACAATCATAGCAACAGAAACTAAAATTGGTATAAGTAAAAATAAAATTTTATAAATTTCTTGGCCTAAAATAAATAAATATTCAGTCATTAATTTTCTGTTCCAGTTTTTTTTATTTTTTGTCTTGCTTGAAAGCATTCGCTCATTGTTTTTGATGCTCGTGAAATTGAGTTTGAAAAATAATAATTAATATCTCTTATCTTTATGAATTCGCTAAAAAATTCTGATTCAATTTTTTGATTTTGCTTTAAATTAAAATTTGGTAGTTCATTCAATTTCGAGAAGCTAGCTATATGGCCTATAGCTTCTTTTCTCAGAGAATCGAATTTTAATGAGTCATCATTGATTTGTAAGTCTTTGCAAATTAAATTAAAGATTTTCCACTCTTCTTTTGCTTCACCTATTGGGTAAGAGGCCTTTTTACATTCTTGAACTCTTCCCTCTAGATTAATAAATAGACCATTTTGTTCAGTATATGCAGCACTTGGTAAAATTATATCAGCAATCTCAGCACCCTTATCACCGTGGCTTCCAACGTAAACTACAAATTCTCCCTTTTTTTTAAAATCTAAATTATCTGATCCAAGAAGAAAGAGAAGTTTAAATTTATCATTATTCAGAGCGTCAAAAAAACTATAATCACTTATTTCATTTGGAAATATTTTAAGATCAATCATTCCAACAGTAGATGAATTTTGAACTAAAATATTTAATGCATTCCAATCTTTAGTAATAAATTTATTTTTATTTAAGAAGTTCTTTAATTCTTCAAAAATATACTTGCCACTTTTACATTCTAGGGCTGACTCACCTATTATAATTATTGGCTTTTTAGATGCTAAAAATTTTTTTGAAAATTGATTTTCTTTATTAATTAATGCTTTAATGTCATCAGTTTTGTTTCCAATTATTTCATATTCATAAGTTAAATCGCCAGGGTCGCCTATAGAATAGATTGGTACTTTTTTATTTACAAATGTTTTCCTTATTCTAGCATTGAGCATAGTAGCTTCATATCTTGGGTTAGTGCCAATTAATAAAATTAAATCCGATTCTTCTATTCCTTTAATCGAACTATTAAAAATATAATTCATCTTTTCTTTTGGGTTTAAATAAAATTTTTTTTCCCTAAATTCTAAATTTTTACTATTAAAACTCTTGAAAAGTTTTTTGAGTCCAAGTGCATTTTCTAAACTAATCATGTCTCCAATATGACCTGCAATTTCATTTGGATTACAGTCTTTCACTTTACTTGAAATTATGTTTATTGCTTCATCCCAGTTTGATTTTTGTAATTTGTTATCTTTTTTAATATAAGGGACATCTAATCTTTGTTTTAAAAGACCATCACAAGCATATCTTGTTTTATCAGATATCCATTCTTCGTTAATATCATTATTAAGACGTGGTAAAATTCTCTTTACTTCCCAGTTATAAGTGTCAACCCTAATATTTGATCCAACTGCATCCATAACATCGATGCTCTCAGTTTTTTTTAATTCCCAAGGTCTAGCTTCAAATGCATAAGGTTTTGAAGTTAGAGCTCCAACTGGACAAAGATCTATTACATTTGCTGATAATTCGGATTCCATGGATTTTTCTAAGTAAGTAGTGATCTCCATATTTTCACCTCTGCCAATAGCTCCAATTTCAGGCACTCCAGCAACCTCTGTCGCAAATCTTACGCACCTTGTGCAATGGATACATCTCGTCATTTGAGTTTTAATGAGTGGACCCATATACTTTTCTTTAACTTGTCGTTTATTTTCAACAAATCTAGATTTATCAACTCCATAGTACAGTGATTGATCTTGTAAATCACATTCTCCACCTTGATCACAGACTGGACAATCTAATGGATGATTGGCTAATAAAAATTCCATTACACCTTTTCTGGCCTTTTCTACAAATGGAGTATTAGTTTTAATTACCATCCCTTCAGCTGCTGGCATTGCGCATGAAGCGATTGGTTTTTGAGATTTTTCCATTTCAACTAAACACATTCTACAATTCCCTGCTATTGATAATTTTTCATGATAACAAAATCTTGGGATTTCTACGTCAGCAAGTTCACAAGCTTGTAATACTGTCATGCCTTTTTCAAATTCTATTTCTTTACCGTTTATTGTAATTTTAGGCATTTTTATTTTCTAATAAATGTTGATCAACTAAATAAGGATTCTTTATTTTTTTCTTAATAATAGGTTCTTCTCTACAACGACTTTCTAGTTCTTTTTTAAAATGTCTTAATAAACCTTGAACTGGCCAAGCAGACCCCTCGCCAAAAGCACAGATAGTATGTCCTTCAATTTGCTTAGTAACATCTGAAAGTAAATCTAAATCACTAAAAGTAGCTTTTCTTTTTACTACTCGATCTAATATTCTCCACATCCAACCGGCTCCCTCTCTACAAGGCGTACATTGACCACAACTTTCATGTTTATAGAACCTAGCTATTCTAGCCATAGAAGCTACTATGTCTTGCTGTTTGTTAATGACAACTATACCAGCGGTTCCAAGTCCGCTTTTATTATCAATTAAAGTATCAAAATCCATTGTTATTGTATCACAAATTTTTTTTGATAATAAAGGCATAGATGATCCTCCAGGAATAACGGCTTGAAGATTGTCCCAACCACCAGTAACTCCACCTGCATGTTTCTCAATAAGTTCTTTTAAAGATATTCCCATTTCTTCCTCGACATTACATGGAAAGTTAACATTTCCTGAAATACAAAATATTTTAGTCCCAGTATTTTTGGGTTTACCAATAGATGCAAACCACTTCCCACCTCTACGAAGAATTGTAGGAACGACTGCAACAGTTTCAACATTATTTACGATTGTTGGGCAACCATACAATCCAACTAATGCAGGAAACGGGGGTTTTAATCTTGGTTGACCTTTGTTTCCTTCTATACTTTCTAAAAGGGCTGTTTCTTCTCCGCAAATATAAGCTCCCGCTCCGTAATGAATATGAATATCAAAATCCCAACCAGTTTCACACGCATTTTTTCCTAAGTATTTTTTTTTGTAAGCTTGGTCAATTGCTTCTTGTAATCTTTTTCCTTCATTAAAATATTCTCCTCTAATATATATGTAACAAACGTGTGCGTTAACTGCATAACCTGCAATTAAACAACCCTCTATTAATTTTTGAGGTTCAAATCTTAGTATATCTCTATCTTTACATGTGCCTGGCTCAGATTCATCCGCGTTAATTACTAAATAATGTGGTCTTTTTCCAACTTCTTTTGGAGCAAATGACCATTTCAATCCAGTTGAAAAACCTGCTCCGCCTCTACCTCTAAGCTCAGATGTTTTAATCTCATTTATAATCCACTCTCTACCTTTAGAAATCAAATTTTTAGTATCTTTCCAATCATCTCGTTTTATTGCATTTTCCATTTCCCATCCAAATTCATTATAGAGATTTTTAAAAATTTTATTTTCAGGTTTAAGCATGCTTTTCTCCATTCATTATTTTTTTATTCTCGGGAGCTGTATTTTTACGACCCCTAAAAGAACCTGGTTTAAGAGGTTTACCATTAATTAAAGATTCTAAAATCTTAATTGTATTTTTTTCATCAAGATCCTCGTAATAATCATTATTAATTTGTATCATTGGAGCGCTAACGCATGCTCCTAAGCATTCCACCTCCATCCAAGAGCAATCTCCTTTGCTTGATAACTCATTTTCATTAGGTGAAATTTTCTCTTTACATAATTTAACGATTTTATCTGCCCCTCGAAGTAAACAAGGAGTAGTTGTGCAAACTTGAATAAAATGTTTTCCTACAGGCGCTAGGTTATACATCGAATAAAATGTAGCTACCTCATAAACTGAAATGTAAGGCATCGATAAATAATTTGCTATATATTTCATTGCAGATAAAGGTATCCAGTTATCATTTTGTCTTTGTGCTAGATAAAGAAAAGGCATTACGGCACTTTTTTTATTTTCCTTTGGATATCTTTTAAGTATTTCCTCGGCTTTTTTTAAATTATCTTCAGAAAACTTAAAATCATCTGGTTGATTGTCATGAATTTTTTTTAGACTCATCTATCCACCTCTCCAAAAACTATATCCAACGAGCCAAGAACTGCAGGTACATCTGCTAACATATGGCCTCTAATCAAGTAATCCATAGCTTGTAAATGAGAAAAACCTGGTGCTCTAATCTTGCATCGGTAAGGTTTATTACTTCCATCAGAAATTAAATAAACACCGAACTCTCCTTTTGGTGCTTCTACTGCGGAATAAATATTTCCCTTTGGAACTCTATAGCCCTCCGTAAATAATTTAAAATGATGGATTAATGCTTCCATTGACTGTTTTAGTTCGTCTCTTTTTGGAGGAGCAATTTTGCCATCTACCGAAATTACAGGTCCTTTAGGTAATCTCTCAATACATTGCAAAATTATTTTTACACTCTCTCTCATTTCTTCAATCCTACAAAGATAGCGATCGTAACAGTCACCATTTTTTCCTACTGGTATCTTAAAATCTAAATCTTTATAAATTTCGTAAGGTTGTGATCTTCTTAAATCCCAAGGTACTCCGGATCCTCTAAGCATCACTCCAGAAAAGCTATAATCTAATGCATCTTGTTTGGAAACAATGCCGATATCAACGTTTCTTTGTTTAAAAATCCTATTATCAGTTAATAAACCCTCAAGATCATCAATAATTTTTGGAAAAGATTTACAAAATTGTTCAATGTCATCAACTAATTTTAATGGAATATCTTGATGAACTCCTCCTGTCCTAAAATAATTTGCATGTAATCTAGAACCTGACGCTCTTTCATAAAAAGTCATGAGTGTTTCTCTTTCTTCAAATCCCCATAAAGAAGGCGTTAAAGCACCTACGTCTAGTGCTTGAGTAGTAACATTAAGTATATGACTTAATATTCTCCCAATTTCACAAAAAATAACTCTTATATATTTAGCTCTAATTGGAACTTCAATATCAAGCAGTTTTTCTGCAGCTAAAGCAAATGCATGTTCCTGGTTCATTGGAGCTACATAATCTAATCTATCAAAATAAGGTAAAGCTTGCGTATAAGTTTTTTGTTCAATTAACTTTTCTGTGCCTCTATGTAATAAACCAATATGTGGATCAGCTTTTTCAACTACTTCACCATCTAATTCTAAAATAAGTCTCAACACGCCATGAGCGGCTGGGTGTTGAGGCCCAAAATTCAGGCTCATTGATTTAGTTTTTTTTTTCATTTGTTTCAGATTTTTTTATTTCTTTAATATAATTAGTTCCTTCCCATGGACTCTCAAAGTCAAAATTTCTATAGTTTTGCTCTAGTTTTACCGGCTCATAAATCACTTTTTTATCTTTTTCACTATATCTAACTTCATTAAATCCAGTCAAAGGAAAGTCTTTTCTCAAGGGATGACCTTTAAAACCATAGTCTGTTAAAATCCTTCGTAGGTCTGGATGGTTGTTAAATTTAATTCCATACATGTCAAATACCTCTCTTTCCATCCAGTTAGCTGAGGGAAAAATTTTTACTACTGAGTGGATAGATTGTTTTTCTCCAATTTTAATAAGAAGTTTAATTCGTAAATTATATTCATGTGATAAGAATAAATAGATTAATTGAAATCTTCTTTCATCCTCAGGATAATCAACTCCTACAATATCTATAAGTTGTTTGAATTTGCATTTGTCATTTGATTTTAAAAATTGAATAACTTCTAAAATATCCTCTTTATTAATTTCAAAAAGTAATTCGTTATTATTAATTCTTGAAAACTTTACTTTATTTGCTAATTCTGAATTAATAAGTTTTTCAAGGGTTTGTAGATTATTATTTATCATATATCTTTTATCTTTTAATAGTTCCCTCTCTCCTAATTTTTTTTTGGAGTTGAAGAATTCCATAAAGCAAAGCTTCTGCTGATGGAGGACATCCTGGAACATAAATATCTACCGGAACAATTTTATCGCAACCTCTTACAACTGAATAAGAATAATGATAGTACCCGCCACCATTTGCACAGCTACCCATTGAAATTACATATCTTGGTTCAGGCATTTGATCATATACTTTTCTTAGAGCTGGAGCCATTTTGTTTGTTAGTGTGCCAGCCACTATCATTACATCTGATTGTCGAGGTGATGCTCTAGGAGCTGCACCAAATCTTTCTAGATCATATCTAGGCATTGATGTTTGCATCATTTCTACTGCACAACACGCTAAACCAAAGGTCATCCAATGAAGAGAGCCAGTTCTTGCCCAATTAATTAAGTTTTCAGAAGAAGTTGTTATAAATCCTTTGTCTGCAAAATCTTTTGCTAAAGTTTTAAACTCTTCAGGAATTTCTTTTTGTCTATTTTGAAATGGTAAATTGTTTATTCCCATTCTAAAGCTCCTTTTTTCCATTCATAAATAAAACCAATTGTTAACACTCCTAAAAAAAACATCATCGACCAAAAACCTAGAATACCGATATTTCCTAATGAAATTGCCCAAGGGAAAAGGAAAGCTATTTCTAAGTCAAAAATTATAAATAATATAGCCACCAGATAAAATCTAACGTCAAACTCCATCCTTGAGTCATCAAATGCGTCAAATCCACATTCATATGCAGATAGTTTTTCTGGATCTGGGTTATTTGGAGAGGCTAAAAAATTAATAGCAATAAAACCTATACTCAATACTAGAGAAATGAATAAAAAGATTATTATAGATAAGTAATCAGATAAAAAGTTATAAATCATTTTGTTAATACCTACCTTGATACATTTAGCTCAAGGATTCTTATATTAATAACTAATTTATAGCATTTAAAATCAAAGTGTACAGCACAAGATGGTAGCACTATTTGATCAGCAATAGAGCTAAATTTTTTGTAGATGAAAATCATTATCAATTAGTGGCGGGAGTGACGGGACTCGAACCCGCGACCTCCTGCGTGACAGGCAGGCGCTCTAACCAAACTGAGCTACACCCCCACTGGCTATGGTGGGCGGTAAAGGACTCGAACCTATGACCCTCTCGGTGTAAACGAGATGCTCTACCAACTGAGCTAACCGCCCTAATTAAACAAAAACGAGATATACAATAAATAGTTTATAAAGTAAAAAAGTATTTAAGTTTTAATAAATAGCAGTATTATTGAAATATTATGATTATAACTTGTAATTGCGGTGAAAAGAAATTTACACTTCCTGACAATTCTATACCTGTTTCTGGCAGAATGGTACAATGTGGTTATTGTGGTTTAAAATGGAAACAATTTCCTGTCAAAGCTGAAACATCGAAAATACCGCCTAAGAAAGTTGAGGATCCAATAATCAAAAAAGAGGCCAGTATAAAAAAAACTGCTAAAACAAAAATAACAAAAAATAAAATTAAGAAAGTTACTAAAAAAACGGGTCCAAGTTTATATTCTCCAGAGTATTTAGCAAAGAAACACGGCATAAAATTAAATGAAAAAAAAATAGATCAAAAAAAACCAATAAGCAGTGGAAAGCAAATTAGCTTTGGTTTTTATAATTCATTATTACTTTTTATTGTATCAATAATTGTGATTTTAAGAATTTTATACTTTGCACAAGAAGTTGTAATATTTAATTTTCCATTTACACAATTGTATTTAGAGCACTTATTTGAAACTATTAATAATATAAAAGATATTGTAAATAATTTTTTTTATTAGTAATTATTTTTCTAAGTCTTTTATATTCACAAAATTATCAGATAAATTTATATTATTCTTTTTAATATCCTGAAAAAAATTCCAAGCAAGGACTATAACGGTATTTTTTTTATCTTTTATCTCTTTTTTACTTTTAATAGGAATTTTAACTCCAGGAATAAATTTATTATGTTTTAATTTATTGTCTTCAACAATAAAATCTATTTCATCATTTATTCCGAAAAAATTTAAAGCAGTTGTAGCTTTGGCTGGAGCTCCAAATCCAATAACTTTTGATTTATTATTTTTATATTTTTTTATATTTCTAATTACGTTCTCTCGAATTTTATAAACTTCCTGGCCAAATTTTTTATATGTTTCAAATTTTTTAATGCCAAAATTGTTTTCATCTCTTAACATTTTTTTTACACTATTCTCAATTTTTACTTTTTTATCTTTTTTAACATATATTCTAATTGAACCACCGTGAGTATTAACAGTTTCAGATCTAAATATTTTAGCATTAAATTTATTGAAAAAATTTACCAAAGAAGTTAATGACCAATAATTATAATGTTCATGATATATATTATCAAAAGTTAAATCTTTAAGAGTATTTAATAAATATTGAACCTCAATAATTATAGTCCCTTTGTTACTTAATAATTTTAACATACACTCAGCCATTTCTTGTAATTTATCAGAGTGAGCAAATACGTTTGATGCTAAAATTAAATCAACATTTTTTCTTTTTATTTTTTTCAAATTTTTTGATTCTAAAAAACCATTAAATGTTTTAATTTTATTCTTATTTGCCATTTTTGCTAAGTTTTTAGCTGGTTCAATTCCTAGTATATTTTTAAAACCTAATTCTAAAAATGGTTTCAATGCTACTCCATCGTTGCTTCCCACATCAATAATTGTTGAGCTTCTTTTGTTTAGCTTAAAATCTTTAATATATTTTTTTGCAGCTGAAACAAAATGATCCCTGAAAACTTTAGATGTAGATGAAGTATAGAGATAATTTGAAAACATCTTTTTTGGATCTACAGATACTGATAATTGACAATTATAACATTTATCGCAGAAATTTACCTCTAATGGAAATAATTCACATTTTTCATTCTTTTTATTTAGCAGATTGTTTGCTAAAGGCTGGTAGCCTAATGATACAACTCTTTTAAGATCTGTGTTGCCACAAGAACGGCAGTCGAATTTATAAAATTTAATTAACATATCTTTTTCTTCTTCATCAACAAAAACATGTTTGATTGTATGAGTTGTTCCATAATTTTCATGATCTCTTTCTCCTCTTACTAAATTTAAAAAAGTTGTGTCTTTAGTAAAAACCATTGTATGTGCCACATTAGGCTTGATCACTGATAATTGGCCCTCGTTAACAACTTGAGTAATTTTTGGAGAGTTAGGATTAATAATATCTTGAAAAATTTCAATTATTTGTCCTTTTGTAAATAAGCATTTTTGTTCCTGCTGAGGATGATAATGATTTGCTCTAATAGTTCCTCTTTTTGAGTCAATTAAGCCAATTAAATTTATAGGCTCTGTTAACTCGTGATTGCTTATTTTTCCTCTATCATCTAAGTATAAATTTTCCCCATCTTTTACGTACTCTAAATCTTTTATAATAATTTGTTTTGACCATTTTTTTATCATTTCTTTTATGCTTTCATCTAAACTGTACAAAAATTTAAATCCAGTTTTCATTAATTTGTTATTAGATAAAGAAAAACCTAAATTTGGTATTTCATCATTAGTTTCCCTTAATGTCACAAGTGGGTTATGCTTTTTACAAATTTCCGCTACTTCTTTGACTGTTAAAGTGTCTTTGGTAAGATTAAATACTTCAGAATTAATATCTTGTTTTTCTTCCATGAATTTGAAACATCTAGCTACATCCATTAACGGGACTAAACTTTTAATTTGTCTTCCTCCTGAAAAAAGCTTTAATGTTCCGTTTTGAGATGCAATTTTAGAAAATAGATTAGGCATTATATCAATTCGAGCTGTGTCAGTAGAATAACCGTATACAGAGCCTAATCTTAAAATTACATAATTTTTTCCGGAATTTTTAATTTGTTTTTCATTAATAGCTTTTGAAGATGAGTAAGAGAGAACTGGTTTAGGCTCGTCATCTTCCTTAATATCTTTTTTTACATGATCTATCCCTTCATATATTACATGTGTTGATGGAAAAATAATCTTACATTCTTTACTTATATTGTCTAAAATATTTTGTGTACCTTCTTCGCCCACTGATTTTATTATCTGATCTTTTTCTTTTGTTGACTCGTTTTTAGTTCTCGGGACATCGGTAACACCTGCTAAATGATGAACAATGTCGGCATCTTGGAATAATCTTTTAACTAGATTTTTATCTAGAATATCACCATGAATAAATTCCATATTCCAGTTTCTAATCTGATTTACTCTTTCAGAGATGAATCTATTATCAATTACTATAATTTTGTGATGCCAACTAACACCTGAGTAGATTTTGCAAAGCTCTGTGCCTATATAACCTAAGCCACCTGTAATAATGATTTTTTTAATCATAAGATTGTCTATTTGCATTTACTTACAATAATTTTTATTATAACTCAATTACCATGAATATCTATGATTGCTTTATGTATTTTGACGAAGATCTGCTTTTAGATCTAAGACTTAATATTCTTAATAAGTATGTTAAAAAATTTATAATTACTGAGGCTACATATACCCATAATGGCAATAAAAAGAAACTCAACTTTGATATTAATCGATTTAGTAAATTTAAAGATAAAATAAAGTATATCGTTGTAGATGAAGAACCTCCCACTCTTCTTGAGCTGGAAGATGGAGAAAGTAAAGAAAAAAAGGGAGAAAAACTAATTTTAAATGGTATGGCACGAGATTATTATCAAAGGGAAAAATTAATTGATGGAATAAAAGATGCTCAAGCAGAAGATTTAATACTAATAAGTGACCTAGATGAAATCCCAAATCTTTCAGATGTAAATTTTTCAAATATTGGAAATAGAATACTTATTTTTGAACAAAAAATGTTTTATTACAAATTGAATCTATTTTATGAAGATTTTGTTTGGCAAGGAACTAAAGGTATAAAACGAAAACAATTTATTTCTCCCCAATGGTTAAGAAATATAAAGGGTAAAAATTATCCAAAGTGGAGAATAGATGTGCTTTTTTCTAAAAAAAAATACTCCAACTTATTTTTCATAAAAAATGGAGGTTGGCATTTCACATGTTTAAGAACACCGCAGGAATTAGAAAAAAAATTATTAAATTTTGCACATCATTATGAGTATGAGGAAAGTGGTTTAAATATTAATGATCTTAAAAAATTAATTCATGAAAAAAGAGTTATGTATGATCATAAAGTGGACCAAAAGGGTTATAAGTGGTCGGGAAAATCAATTTTAAAGGCAATTGATAAAAATTATTTACCAAGCTACATTAATCATAATTTAGAAAAATACAAAGATTGGCTTGATTAAATTTAATGTGTGCTAAGTTCTTCCTTAGATTTATTTTTATTTGAAATCTGATCAACTTCAACCCATTCAACTCTTTTTAGCGGTTTAGTCAAAGCAACTTTTAATACTTCATCAACATTTTTGACAGGGATTATTTCCATTGAATTTACTATTGTCTTTGGAACTTCAGCTAAATCTTTTTTATTTTCTTTTGGTATTAAAACTTTTTTAATTCCTGCTCTATGAGCGGCCAAAAGTTTTTCCTTTAACCCACCTATTGGCAGAACAATTCCTCTTAAAGTGATCTCTCCAGTCATCGCGACTTTTTTATCTACAGGAATTTCAGTGATAGCAGAAATGATTGACGTTACCATTCCAATTCCTGCTGAAGGTCCATCTTTAGGTGTTGCTCCCTCAGGAACGTGAATGTGAAAATCTTTTTTATCAAATACAGGGGGTATTATTCCATATTCTAAGCTCTTAGATCTTATATATGATTTTGCAGCTTTTACAGACTCTTGCATAACGTCTCCTAGTTTTCCAGTGATTTGCATTTTTCCTTTACCAGGCATTACAGCAGACTCAATCTTTAAAATTTCTCCACCTACTTCTGTCCAAGCTAGACCTGTTACTACGCCAACTCTGTTTTCTTCTTCTATCTCTCCATAATTAAACTTTTGAACTCCTAGTAAATCTTTCATATCATTTTCTTTAACAGGATTGTTTATATTTTCATTATTATCTATTTTTTTAACTAATTTTCTTGCAATTTTAGAAATCTCTCTCTCAAGGTTTCTAACTCCGGACTCCCTAGTATAATTTCTTATTATTTTTCGATTAACATTTTCATCTATCCCCCACTCATCTTTTTTAAGTCCATTATTTTGACTTTGTTTTGGTATCAAATACTTTTGTGAAATGTTTACTTTTTCGTCTTCTGTGTAACCAGATAATCTAATTACTTCCATTCTATCCAAAAGTGGAGGTAATATATTTAAAGTGTTTGCAGTTGTAACAAACATTACATCTGATAAATCATAATCTACTTCTAAATAATGATCGTTAAACTCTTTATTTTGCTCTGGATCTAAAGCTTCCAGTAAAGCTGAAGACGGATCACCTCTGTAATCATTTCCAACTTTATCTATTTCGTCTAATAAAAAAAGTGGATTTTTAGTTCCAGCTTTTTTCATCATTTGAATAATCTTTCCAGGTAAAGAGCCTATGTAAGTTCTTCTATGTCCTCTTATTTCTGCTTCATCTCTAGTTCCCCCAAGTGAAATTCTAACAAATTTTCTGTTTGTTGCTTTAGCAATTGATTTACCCAAAGATGTTTTTCCAACTCCTGGGGGGCCTACTAAACACAAAATAGGACCTTTCATCTTTTGAATTCTTTTTTGTACTGCAAGAAATTCTATTATTCTCTCTTTGACTTTTTCTAAACCGTAATGGTCTTCGTCTAAAATCTTTTGAGCGTTTTTTAAATCGGTATTAATCTTAGACTTATTAGACCAAGGAAGCTCTGTCATCCAATCTAAATAGTTTCTAACAACAGTAGCCTCTGCTGACATTGGACTCATTGATTTTAATTTTTTTAATTCTGAAAGACATTTTTCTTTTGCCAATTTGGGCATTTTCGCATTCGTAATCGCTTTCGAAAGACTTGATAACTCATCTTTTCCCTCATCAATCTCTCCCAATTCTTTTTGGATAGCCTTTAATTGTTCGTTCAAATAATATTCTCTTTGCGTTTTTTCCATTTGGTTTTTTACGCGACCCCTAATTTTTTTCTCGACTGAAAGAACGCTTGTTTCTTTTTCTATTAATGCATGTATTTTTTCTAGCCTTTTTTTAACATCTAGTATCTCAAGTAATTCTTGTTTTTCAAAAATTTGAATACTTAAATTTGAAGAAATATTATTTGAAATTTGAGAAGCATTCCTTAGATTTTTAAGATTATTAGTAGTCTCATTAAAATCTTTTTTACTCAAAATTAATAATTTTTCATATTTTTTAACAAGACCTATTGCAAAATCATCTAATTCTTTACTCTCATTTTGATCTTCGACTACTTCAACTTCACATTTTATAAAATCTTTTTCTGAATTGTGTTTTAATATTTTTACTCTTTTTTCACCTTCCACCAAAACCTTTACTGTTCCATCTGGTAATTTTAGTAATTGTAAAACTTTACTTAGACACCCATAGCCATATAAATCTTTACCCTCAGGATCGTCTACCTCAGAATTTTTTTGTGTAACTAGAACAATAGATTTGTCTGACTTCATAACTTCTTGAAGCGCTTTTATCGATTTTTCTCTACCAACAAAAAGAGGTACTACCATGGATGGAAAAATGACTATGTCTCTTAACGGTAATAATGGTTTAATATAAGAAGTTTTCATATTCCATATATATGGCAATTACTACATTAATTTCAAGAAACAAATTTCGGTTAAGCTACTGATGTTGATTGTTTTTTACCGTATGTAATTATAGGCTCAGACAGTCCCTTGACAGATGATTTATCTACTGTGACTTTAATGACATCCTCAAGATCTGGTAATTCAAACATTGTTTTAAGCAATATGTTCTCTAAAATTGATCTTAATCCTCTAGCACCAGTTTTTTTCGATATGGCTTTTCTAGCCACCTCTGAGATTGCATCATCTTGAAACTCTAGTTCTACGTTTTCAAATTCAAATAACCTTTGATATTGTTTTATCAAAGAATTTTTAGGTTCTTTCAAAATTTTAATTAAGGATTTTTCGTCTAAATCATCAAGTGTCGCGATAATTGGCATTCTACCTATGAACTCTGGAATGAGTCCGTACTTGATTAAATCTTCAGGTTCAAGCAATTTCATTATCTCCGACAAAGGTTGCTCTTTATAATTTTTTACTTTAGCACCAAAACCTATTGAACTTCCTTTTCCTCTACTATCAATTAGTTTATCCAAACCAGCAAATGCACCTCCACAAATAAATAAAATATTTGTAGTGTCTACTTGTAAAAACTCTTGTTGTGGATGTTTTCTGCCACCTTGCGGAGGAACGCTTGCAATTGTTCCCTCCATAATTTTTAATAACGCCTGTTGAACACCTTCTCCTGATACATCTCTTGTGATGGAAGGATTCTCAGATTTTCTACTAATTTTATCTACTTCATCGATATAGACTATTCCTCTTTGTGCTTTCTCTACATTATAATCGGCAGCTTGTAAAAGTTTTAAAATTATATTTTCTACATCCTCTCCAACATAACCAGCTTCAGTTAATGTTGTAGCGTCAGCCATAGTAAATGGAACATCCAAAATTCTAGCAAGAGTTTGCGCTAATAAAGTTTTTCCACAACCAGTTGGTCCAACTAATAATATATTTGATTTAGACAACTCAATGTCTTTATTATTTTTAGTTTCATGATTAAGTCTTTTATAATGGTTATGAACAGCAACAGATAAAATTTCTTTCGCTAATTTTTGACCGATAACATAATCGTCTAATACATTACAAATTTCTTTTGGTGTTGGAACTCCATCTTGGTGTTTTATTAAAGAACTCTTGTTTTCTTCTTTAATAATATCCATACATAATTCTACGCATTCATCACAAATAAAAACTGTGGGTCCTGCAATTAATTTTCTTACTTCATGTTGGCTTTTACCGCAGAAAGAACAATATAGAATATTTTTATTATTTTTTTCAGTCATAACGAATCAATATAACTATAATAAATGTCTATATTATTGTTATCAAGCTGAAGTTGAAACTTAATCAATATATGGTGTTTTATTTTCTTTTTTCCACAACAGAGTCTATCAAACCAAATTTCTTAGCTTCCTCAGCAGTCATAAAATTATCCCTCTCAAGAGCTTTTGCGATCTCATCGGGAGATTTTCCAGTATGTTTTGAATAAATATTATTTAATCTTTCTTTCAAAGATAAAATTTCTTTTGCATGAATTTGAATATCTGTTGCTTGACCTTGAAATCCAGCAGAGGGTTGATGAACCATTATCCTTGAGTTTGGTAGTGAATATCTTTTTCCCTTTTCTCCTGCAGCAAGTAAAAAAGAGCCCATTGAAGATGCCTGGCCTATGCATAAAGTAGAAACTGGAGAGTTAATATACTGCATAGTATCATAAATTCCTAGACCAGCAGTAACTAGTCCACCGGGACTATTAATATAAAAATTTATTTCTTTTTTAGGATTTTCTGACTCTAAAAACAAAAGTTGCGCTGTTACTAAAGAAGCTACATTATCATTAACTGGACCGACTAAGAAAACTATTCTTTCCTTTAAAAGTCTAGAATAAATATCGTAAGCTCTTTCCCCTTTGCTTGTTTGTTCAACAACCATTGGAATTAAACTATTCATTTGTTCTTCAAAATTCCGACTCATTAGTGCTTTATACAACTATTGGTTACTTTTTACTAATTTTTTCTGATTTAACTTTAGATTTTTCAGAAGATTGAGATTTTTTTGGTTTAACTTGATCTTGAGAGAGTTTATTAAAATCAGATATGATTTTTTCAGCTTGTTTCGTATTTATAGTTTTCGTAGTGAGTTTTATTTTTGATTTAATTAATGAAATAATTTTTTCCTCATAAATCGAGCCCTTTAAACTCTGAGAAGCATGAGGATTTTTTTGGTAATAATCAAGAACCATTTTTTCTTGACCAGGCATGCTTTGTATTTGTTTCTGAATTTCTGATTTTACCTCAGCGTCAGAGACTTTTAAATTATTTTTTTCTCCGTACTCATTTAAAAGTAAACCTAGTTTAATTCTTGATTTTGCAAGCTTCTCATTATTTAATTTGTGTTTCTTTTTTTCTTCGTCTTTTAAATTTTTCGTCATAATAGAAACTTCTTGATCAATTAAGTTTTGTGGAAGTTCAAAATCATGATTTTTTTCTATTTGATCAAGTATTTCTTTTTTTGTGATTGAATTAAGAGCTTGTAAATACTGATTTGAAATTTGTTTTTCAATCATTTTTCTTAAATCATTTATATCCTTTGCTCCCATTTTTTTTGCAAACTCATCATCAATTTTATTTTGAATAGATTTTTTAATATTTAAAATCTTACATTCAAAAATTGTTTTTTTATTAGCTAATTCTTTTTTCGGATGGTTAGCAGGTAATGTAGCATCTAATTTTTTTAAGTCCCCTTTTTTTACTCCTATTAATTGATCATCAAATCCTTTTAAAAATAAATCTTTTCCTAATTCTAACTTAACGCCTTTGCCCTCACTTCCCTCAAATTTATTACCGTCAACTGTCGCAGAATAATCAAATGTTACTTGGTCTCCTCTTTTTGCCTCCTCGTTATCTTTCTTGTCTTCAAAACTTTTGTTATTAACTGATATTTCTTTTAATTTTGTTTCAATTATCTGATCTTCAATTTTAATTTTATATTCTGCTGCTTGGTAATTTTCGAATGATTTAAGTTTTATTTGTGGAAGCGTGTCTATCTGAAGTTCATAGTTTAAATCTTTACCTTCTCCAAATGTTTTAAGTTCGATCTTTGGTTGTCCAGCAACTTTAATTTTTTTTTCCTCTATTGCTTTTGATGAAGTTTCTCTTAAAATCTTATCTATCACTTCTCCATAAATAGATTTACCAAACTGACTTTTTATAACTGATGGGGGAACCTTCCCTGCTCTAAATCCTTTTAATGCAACTTCTTTTTGAAGTTCTAAAAGTCTTTCGTCCATTTTTTTTTGAATAGTTTTCTTTTCGACAACTATTGATAAAATAGTTTTTAAACCCTTTTTAGATTGAACTACTGTTTTCATATTTTAAATGGTGGGCAAGAAGAGACTCGAACTCTTAAGCCTTGCGGCACTGGTTTCTAAGACCAGCGCGTATACCAATTCCGCCACTTGCCCAAATTGTTTGCGATGATTTATATATCAAAATTTTTTTTTGTTAAATGATAAAGTCTGTAATAGAACAGTAAATAGATAAAAATAATAGAGAAAAACCAAAATTTACAAATTAGGCCGTTATCAGCAAAATATATAGCTGGTAATACTAAAATTGAATAAACTAAATTTATTATAACTGAATTCATATAATTACTTTTATCAGCTCCAAAGATTTTTGAGGTTTGTGCGAAACTTAGCATATGTAAATGACTTTTATCTGGAAGAACTGGAGATTTTTTTTGGTACAACTTTCTTACAAATGAAAAAAATACTTCAAAAAATAAGTAGGACAACAAAATGCAAAAGAAAAATGATGAGATTTGAGAATTAACATTATTTGTTATGATTGTATTTAATGAAACTAGAGAGCCAAATAAATATGATCCACTGTCACCTAAAAACATCTTTGCTTTTGGAAAATTAAATATTAGAAAAGAAAGTAAAATTATTATTTGAGCAGTTAAAAAAAATGAAAATTCAAGTTGATTATTTTTTAAGTTAATAAACAACAAAACTGAATTTATGATTATTAAATTTATTGTTAATAGACCATTAAATCCATCAATTAAATTAGCGCCATTAATTATAAATAAAATGCACAACATTATAAAAATTGTAGAAAAAAATTTATTTTCTATCCAAGAATTTAAAAACAACAAATCTATATTAAAAATTTTAATAGGAAAAAAAGATACTGATATTATTAAAAAAATAATCATTAATGAAAGTCTAATATTTGGGCTAATGTTTAATTTAATATCATCTAAATAACCAACAACAAATAAACTTGAGCACAAAAAAACGTATTCGTAAGGAACCTTGTAAAAAAGAAGATAATAAATTCCAAATAAAATAAATAAACAAATTATACTTGCTATTCCCCCACTTCTCGGGATAGCCTCCTCATGAAAAGCCTGGGGTTTTAAAAAATCATTATCTAAGAGAGCGCCATTGTTAATTTTGTATGAATATTTGCTAATAATTAAAAAAATAAAAAAAGTTATAAATGCAAAAATTGATAAAAAACTTAATTCGATTTCAGTTTGCATATTTCCTTTTTATACCTTTGTTGTTTTTTTTAAAAATATAAATACCTAATAAGATTATAGCTAATGAAATTAAAACTCTCCATGTAATTATTTCATCCATTAAAAAATATCCAAATATAATTCCAAAAATTGGAATTAAATAAGCTACTTGAGTCTGAAAAACTAAGCCATTTACTGTTAAAATTCTAAATCTAATCATCCAAGCCAAACCAGTTGCTACAACTCCTAAGTATAACAATGATAAAGTTGACTCAAAAGACGGAGATGAGTTCCATGGTTCTTCAAATATAAGTGAAAATGGTAATAAAAATATTACCGACCACAAGGTTGTAGAAGTAGTAACATTTTCATTTTTTTTATTTTTTAATTTTAAAGTCAATAATCCACCAATACAATAAAAGGTTGATCCTAAAATGGTGATTAAAGCGTAAATATAATTTTCACTATTAATTATTACTTTATCAAAAAATAATAATACGATACCGCTAAATCCAATTAAAACTCCTAATGATTTAGGAATAGAAAGCTTTTCATCTTTGATAAAAAAATGCGCAAGAATTGATCCGCTCAGAGGTGTAGTGCTCATTAATATAGCTGCAAGGTAACTATTTATTTTAGCTGTCCCTATAGCAATTAAAACAAAAGGGATGGCAATATTACATAAACCTATTAACGAATATAATTTCCAGTTTTTACTGAAAGCTTCAATTTTAATTTCTTTTACTTTACACAAAACTAATAAAGGAATACTAGCAAACATTACTCTTACTAATGCGAGAGTAAATGGATCGTAAGAATGTGTTGCAATTTTAATATTAAAAAAGGCTGAACCCCAAATTATGGCTAGTATAATTAACAGTGATAAATCGAAAGTATTAGCTTCTCTCATTTCAAGTAGAGATTGTATTATGAATAAAATGCATAGCTGATATATACTAATTATTATATATTGAAATCAATAGTTATGTATGTTCGTGAAAATTAAAAACATTACAAAGTAAATAAATTCAAATGAGTAGTAAAAATATTCTAAAATTATTGAAAGACAAGCAAGTTGAGTTTGTCGATTTACGATTTACGGACCCTAGAGGTAAACTTCAACACCTAACAATGGACGCGAGTGTTGTAGACGAAGATTTACTAAGTAACGGAGTGTTTTTTGATGGTTCATCTATTGCTGGTTGGAAAGCAATAAATGAGTCTGATATGATACTAAAACCAGATTTGGACAGACCTATCATTGATCCATTTAATTCTCACACAACTTTGAATATTTTTTGCGATATTATGGATGCTGTGAAAAAAGATCCATACGAAAGGGATCCAAGAGGAACAGCCAAAAAAGCAGAAGCATTTTTAAAAAAATCAGGAATTGGAGATAAGTCTTATTTTGGCCCAGAGCCAGAATTTTTCGTATTTGACGATGTAAGATTTAAAAATGATATGAATGAGACCAGCTTTAGTATTGATAGTTCGGAGGGTCCTTATAATACGGGGAAAAAATACGAAAATGGAAATATGGGACATAGACCTGGTATTAAAGGTGGATATTTTCCTGTGCCTCCAGTTGATAGCGCTCAAGATATGAGAGGTGAATATTTAAAAGCCTTAAAAGATATGGGAGTGAAAGTTGAAAAACATCATCATGAAGTTGCTCCTAGTCAACATGAACTTGGAATGTATTTTGGAACATTAACAAATATGGCCGATAACCTCCAATTATACAAATATGCCGTACAAATGGTTTCTCACTCTTTTGGTAAAACAGCAACTTTCATGCCTAAGCCTGTTAAAGGAGATAATGGCTCTGGTATGCATTGTCACCAATCAATTTGGAAAGGAGATACTCCAGTTTTTATGGGTAAGGAGTACGCCGGTTTATCTAAAACAGCATTATATTACATTGGTGGAATTTTAAAACACGCTAGAGCTATCAACGCATTCTCCAATGCTACTACTAATAGTTATAAAAGATTAATACCAGGATTTGAAGCCCCGGTAATCTTAGCCTACTCTGCTAGAAATAGATCTGCTTCATGTAGGATTCCAGTAATAATGAACCCAAAAGCAGCAAGAATGGAAATAAGATTTCCTGACGCTGCAGGAAACCCATACTTAACTTTTGCTTCAATGTTAATGGCTGGTATTGATGGAATAAAAAATAAGATCGACCCTGGCAAATCGTTTGATAAAGATTTATATACTTTGTCTGAGGATGAAGTTAAAAAATTACCCACTGTTTGTGGTTCTTTACGTGAGGCCATGCAAAATTTAGACAAAGATCGAAAGTTTTTAACTCAAGGTGGAGTGTTCACAGATGATCAAATAGACGCTTATATTGATTTAAAATTCCAAGAAATTTACAAGTTCGAACATACTCCGCATCCTATCGAATTTGAAATGTATTACAGTGGTTAAACTTTAAAAGATTCACCACATCCGCATCTCTCAGTTTCATTCGGATTTTTGAATATGAATTGCGACGAAAACTTTTCTTTTTTGTAATCCATTTCTGTACCCAAAAGATAAATAATAGCCTTAGGATCAATTAATACTTTTACTCCATTATCTTCAATTACTTCTTCGTTTGGTTTAATATCTTTTGCGTATTCCATTACATAAGACATCCCCGCACAACCCCCAGACTTAACTCCAACTCTCACGCCAATTGTTGAATTTTCAGCCTCTGACATAATTTCTTTTATCCTTACAACTGCGCTGTCGCTAAGTTTGATAATCTGTTTATTCATAAATTTAATTCTAGTTTTGCAGCTTCTGACATTTTTTCTTTTGTCCAAGGAGGATCCCAAACTAATTTGAGATCAACATCGTTTACATCGTCAATCTTTAGTATATTATTTTTTACTAATTTTGGCAAACTATCAGCTACAGGGCAATTAGGTGTGGTTAAGGTCATTTCTATTAGGACTTTTTTATCATCATTTATTTCTATTTTATATATCAGACCGAGTTCATAGATATTAACAGGAATTTCTGGATCATAGATTTTCTTTATTTCCGAAATAATTTTCTCTTTTAAATCATTCATATTTTACTCTTTTTTTTAACCGCAGATAAAAGTGTATGCCATGCCATTGTTGCACATTTTATTCTCATTGGGAATTCTTGAACCCCTGACAAAGATGATATTGTTGTCAACTGATCTTCAGATAAACTGTTAAGTCTTATTTTTGATTTATTTTTCAACATATCTAAAAAGTCATTAGTTAACTTTCTTGAAAACTGTAAATCTTTTCCTTTGAGCGTATCGGTAAGAATTGAGGCTGAGGCCAAAGAAATTGCACAACCCTCTCCCTCAAAACTTAAACCTGAAATATTTTCATCTTTATCTAGTTTTAAATAAATGTGAACTTTATCACCACATAAGGGATTATGTGCTTTAGCGTCATAATTATAGCCTTCGCACTTGCCTTGATTCCTAGGATTTTTTGCGTGGTCTAAAATTATTTCTTGATATAGCTCTTTAAGTTCCATTTAAACCTGAAATACTTTCTTACATTTATCAATAGAGTTGCATAGGACATCTATATCTTCTTTTGTATTGTATACTCCAATTGAGGCTCTAGCTGTTGCAGGAATTCCGAGCTTATCATGTAATATTTGACAGCAATGATGTCCAGCTCTTATAGCTACTCCATCGTCATCTAAAATTGTTGCAATGTCATGTGGATGAATACCTTTAATTGTAAAAGACATTATAGAAGCTCTTTTTTTTGGATTACCAATAATATTTACAGAATTGTTTTTTCTTAATTTTTCTAATCCGTATTCTAGAACTTGGCTTTCATGATTTTCTATATTTTTTATACCTAATTCTTGAATAAACTTTATTGATTTTGCAAAAGCCACAACTTCCGCTGTTTGCATCGTACCAGCTTCAAATTTTGTGGGTGAATCAGCATATGTTACTTCGTCTTTTTTTACTTCATTGATCATGCCCCCTCCTCCCTGATATGGCGGTAGTTCATCGACCCATTTTTTTTTTGCGTAAAGAATACCAAGTCCATTAGGGCCATACATTTTATGGCAAGAAATTGCATAAAAATCACAATCTAGATCTTGAACATCAAGAACTGAGTGTGGGGCACCTTGTGTACCATCAATTAAAACTGGAATTTTTTTTGACTTCGCTAAATCAATAATTTGTTTTACAGGCATTACTGTACCGGTAACATTAGAAATATGTGTAAAAGCAATTATTTTAGTTTTATCAGTTATTTGTTTTTTAAACTCATTAACATCTATTTCTCCATTATTATCTACTGAGGCAAATTTTATAATTGCTCCTTTTTTTTTTCTTAAATAATGCCAAGGCACGTAATTTGAATGGTGCTCTAGCTCAGTGACAAGAATTTCATCTCCAGTTTTAATATATTTTTCACCAAATGAGTTAGCTACAAGATTAATTGCTTCGGTAGCTCCTTTTGTAAAAATTATTTCTTCTCTATGTTTTGCGTTTATGTAAGATTTAACAATATCTCTTGTTTCCTCAAACCTATTTGTAGCTTTTACTGCTAAGGTATGAACACTTCG
>CACMCJ010000008.1 GCA_902612235.1 uncultured Pelagibacteraceae bacterium | reverse complement strand
TTTAAATAAAATGAATATTAGAATTGATGAAATGAATAAGAAAATAAATATGTCAGAAAAAAAAGTACTAATAGAAATGTTATCTAATCCGGGTAAAACATTTTCTCGTGAGGAAATAGGAAAAATTT
Source organism: uncultured Pelagibacteraceae bacterium (assembly GCA_902612235.1). Classification (GTDB taxonomy): domain Bacteria; phylum Pseudomonadota; class Alphaproteobacteria; order Pelagibacterales; family Pelagibacteraceae; genus Pelagilacustribacter. Next base: position 44,556 of record CACMCJ010000008.1, on the reverse strand, counting down.
CTGGTATCAATCAAGAAAGATCAATAGATGTTATGATAACTAGATTAAGACAAAAAATTGAAATTAATCCAAAAAATCCAAAATATCTTCAAACTATAAGAGGTTCAGGCTATGTTCTCTGGATTGAATAAATTTTTAAAAATAATTTTACCTAAAAGATTATTCTATAGAGCATTGATTATTGTTGCTGCTCCAACAATTATTTTACAAATAATTATAACAATTGTTTTTTATGACAGTATATGGATAAAAGCGAATAAAAATATTACTCGATCACTAGTTTCACAACTGAAAACTATCCAAGATATATATATAAATGATAATGACAATTTAGATTTTTTTACTGATAGCTATAGGAACAATTTTAATTTTGAAATTGATATAAATAATAATCCGTTTCCATCCTTTTCAGGTGAAAGAAGATATAGTCCAATAGATAGATCGTTAAGAAGAGAGTTAAAATCAGCTTTTGGAAATAATAATTATTGGTTCAACACTACAAAATTTAAAAATGCTGTAGAAATTAAAATTAGAATTGAGAATGGTACTATGGCATTTTTAGTGCCTAGAGAAATGGTTTCAGCATCCTCAGTAAGACTTTTTGTGCTTTGGACCACTTTACCATCTATTGTTTTAATTTTAATTGCTCTTTTATTTCTTAAAAATCAAACTAAGCCTCTGGTTCGACTCGCAAAAGCTGCGGAAAGATTTGGCAAAGGTGACTACGTAAATGATTTTAGACCATCTGGAGCCTCAGAAATTCGAAAAGCTGCTTATGAATTTGATAGAATGGCAAAAAGAATTAATAGACATCTCAATCAAAGATCTGAAATGTTATCTGGCATAAGTCATGATTTAAGAACGCCACTAACAAGACTTAAGTTGCAATTAGCTATGATCGGTCAAAAAGAGATATCTGAAAAAATGTCAAAGGATATAGATGAGATGGAAAATATGCTTAATGATTATCTACAATTTGCAAAAACCCAATCTCAAGAAAATACAACATCAATAAATTTATCGAGTCTTCTTTACAAAATTCAAAAAAATTTAAATAACAAAAATTTAATTATAGAAAAGCTAGAGAGTGTAAATTTAAAAGGGAGATTATCATCTTTAACTAGATGCTTTGAAAACATAATTCAAAATGGATTGATGTATGGAGAAAAAGTTTATGTTTCACTTCAGAAAGGTTCTAATAGTGTAATAGTTAATATAGAGGACAATGGCCCTGGCATACCTGAAGAACACTATAGAAATGTTTTCAAACCCTTTGTAAGACTTGATAAGAGTAGAAATTTAAATAAATCAGGGGTTGGTTTAGGGCTCGCAATTGTTGAAGATGTAATAAATTCACATGGAGGCAATATTCAGCTAGGGAAAAGTGAATACAATGGTTTGTTGGTAAAAATTTATTTACCTTTTTAATTTTTTTTTTTTTACAATCTTTTTTAATACCTTTTCTTGTTTTTGTATCATTTTTTTTAAAACTTCAAATTCTTCTCTTGATACTAAATCTAATTTATTTATTAGTTTATCTCTAGTAAATTTCAGGTCATTAGATATCTCTTTTTTAACATCCTTTGAGCTTAAAATTCCATTTTCGATTAAAGTAGATATGGTTTTTAAGAATTTTTCAGAATTTCTCATACATAATCTTATTTGATAGAAAAATTAATTTCAAATATGTTATAAGTAAACATGTATACCCATAATTTAGACCCTATTTTATTAGAATTAGGGTTCTTGTCTGTAAGATGGTATTCCTTGGCCTATATACTAGGTATTCTAGCTGGATGGTGGCTAGGAAAAAAATTGATACAAAAAAAATTAAATTATAATTCATTAAAGTTTAATGTCAGCGAATTCGATGATCTCGTTACTTATTTAATTATATCCATAATATTAGGTGGCAGAATGGGTTACGTAATTTTTTATAATTTTGATTATTACTTTTTAAATCCTATAGATATTTTTAAAGTTTGGGAAGGAGGGATGTCCTTCCATGGAGCATTGGTAGGAATTATAATTGGAACTTATTTATTTGCTTCAAAAAGAAATTTATCAACTTTTTTCTTTCTTGATATTATAGCTTGTGTTGCTCCTATAGGAATTTTTTTCGGTAGGGTTGCTAATTTTATAAACGGAGAATTAATTGGAAAAAAAACAGATGTATATTGGGGTGTGATTTTTCCAAAAATAGATAATTTAACTAGGCATCCATCACAACTTTATGAGGCATTTTTAGAGGGAGTAATTTTATTTTTAATTTTAAATATTGTCATAAAAATTAACCATAAAACTGGAACTTGTTCTATTTTATTTTTAATCTTATACGGAATTTTTAGAATAATTGCAGAATTATTTAGAGAACCTGATATTCAAGTTGGATACTTTTATAACTTTTTAAGTATGGGCACAGTTCTTAGTATTTTAATGATATTTTCAGGGATAATTATTTTTTTAAAAAAAGATGACATTAAATAAAAGCTTTTTCAAAAAAAAAAATTTTTTACAAGTCGATAAATTTATTGAAAATGTTCTTTTTGATAAAAAGTTTGGCTATTACTCAACTAAACTACCATTTGGAAAAAGGGGTGATTTCTTAACTGCACCCGGAATTTCTAATTTGTTTTCAGAAATAATTGGAATTTGGCTTGTTTCAACTTGGATAACATTTGGTAAACCAACTAGATTCAATATAGTAGAGCTCGGCCCTGGTGATGGAAGTTTGGCCAAAGTATTAATAAAGACATTCAAAAAATTTCCACAATTTAATAAAGCTTTAAAAATATTTTTATACGAAAAGAGTATTTACTTAAAAAAATTACAAAAAAAAAATATTAAAAGTAAAAAAGTTAAATGGATACATAATTTTAAAGATATAAGAAAGGGTCCAATAATTTTTTTTGGTAATGAATTTTTTGATGCAATACCAATAAAACAATTTTCTCGAAAGAAAAATTCTCTTTATGAAAAATATTTTGTCCTCAATAAAAATGATAAAGTAATTGAAGCTTATAAAAAAGCATCATTTAAGGATGGGATAGAAATTAATAATCTAAATACATTAAAAAATTTAAAATTTATTGAGTTTCCAAAATTGGGTTTAAATGAATTAAATAAAATGATTCAAAAGGTGATAAAACTATCAGGGGGGATTTTACTAATTGATTATGGTTATCTAAAACCAAAAAATATTAGCTCAATTCAATCTGTTTTAAAACACAAAAAAAACAATCTTTTTAACAATCTGGGTAAAGCAGATATAACATCTTTGGTAAATTTTAGTTTATTAGAAGAATATTTTAAAAAAAAAAATTTAAAAGTTAAAAAAATAGTTTCACAAAAGTTTTTTTTGGAAAGAATGGGAATTATCGCAAGGGCAAATATATTGAGTAAAAAAATGAGTTTCAACGAGCAATCAAATTTATATCTTAGAATGAAAAGACTTTTAGATAAAAAGTTAATGGGGGAATTATTTAAAGTAATATTTACTTACAAGCATAAAAAAAATAACTTTGAGGGATTTAGATAATGTTTTATTCAAAAAAACTCAAAAAGTTCAAACATATCAATCATTGTTTTTTTTCGCGCCGAGGGGGATTTTCAAAAGGTATTTACAAAAGTCTTAATTGCGGCAAAGGCTCGAGAGACAAGAAGAAAAATATTTATAAAAACTTAAATTTTATATCAAAAAAAATTAACATAAATGTGAATAGACTTTTTCTTATGCATCAAACACACAGTAATAAAGTAATTGTGATTACTAACAAAAATAAAAAATTAAAAAAATTTAAATCAGATGCGCTAATAACAAAGTTGGGTGGATTTGCTTTAGGAGTTGTAACAGCAGATTGTGTTCCAATTATTCTTTATGATGTTAAAAATAATATAATTGGCTGTATTCATGCTGGTTGGAAAGGAGCATTATTTGGAATAATAGAAAATACTGTAAAAAAATTTAAAAAACTTAATTCAAAAAATAAGATTTTTGCAACTATTGGACCGTGTATAGGTTTTAAAAGCTACGAAGTTGATTTAAATTTTTATAAAAGATTTATGGCTAAATCAAAAAATAATTCTGCTTATTTTTTAAAAAAAAATGAATTTAAAAAATTATTTAATTTAAGAAAATATGTTAATGATAAACTTGTTAAGCTTAAGGTTAAAGTTGATCATATTAACTATGACACTTTTAAAGAAAAAAACAGATTTTTTAGCTATAGAAGATCACAAAAGTTAGGTGATAATGATTATGGTAGATGTATTTCTGTGATTAGCCTGACAAATTTTAGCCAAAATTAATTAGTATATTAATAATTGTTAAAGCTCTTTAACGAAAAATTAACAACAAAAATATGTATCAACTCAAACTGGATTTATATCCTTATAGATCAAAAACTATTAGCAAAGGAGAAAATCAAATTATCTCCTGGCACGATAACATAAGTGAAGACAAAGATAAAATTTGTTACCATGAAAATGTTTATGTTAAAAACCAGAGGATGGATCTAGAAGATTGGTTACATATTAAAAGACAAAACCTAGGGAAACTGACTCTTGAGTATTTTTATTCACTGCTGAAAAAAAGAAAAGAAGATAGATTTAGTTTTCTAAAGGAGTTTTTAACTGAAAACAAAATAGTTTACGAGACGGGGTCTTGGGAAAGCTTAGATCTTAATTAATACGATATTTGATTGAATTTGGTTTGAAAACATTAAAAAATAGCTATATAAGTAATTGTATTTCATGAAAATTTTATCTGGAACTAGCAATCTTAGATTAAGCAAAGAGATTTCAAAAAAATTAAAACTAAAGCTTGTTAACACAAATATTAAAAGATTTGCAGATGGTGAAATATATATTGAGGTAAACGAAAATATAAGAGGTAATAGTGTTTTCGTTATTCAATCAACATCAAATCCTGCTAATGATAACTTGATGGAACTTTTACTAGTGATTGACGCCTTAAAAAGATCTTCAGCAAAAAATGTTACTGCAGTGATCCCATACTTTGGTTACGCTAGACAGGACAGAAAAGTTGTACCAAGAACTTCCATCTCTGCGAAAGTTGTTGCAAATCTTATAACTAACGCAGGAGCAAATAGAGTTGTAACTGTAGATTTACATGCTGGACAAATTCAGGGATTTTTTGATATGCCAGTTGATAATTTATTTACTACTCCGCTTTTCGCGAAATATATTAAAAGAAAGTTTAAGAGTAAAAATTTAATTTGTGTTTCACCTGATATTGGAGGTGTGCAAAGAACTAGGGGCTTAGCAACAAAAATAAAAGCAGATTTAGCAATAATTGATAAAAGAAGACCAAAACCTGGTCAATCACAGGTAATGAATATAATCGGAAATGTTAAAGGAAAAACATGTATTATTGTAGACGATATAATTGACAGTGGAGGTACAATTGTAAATGCAGTTGCTGCACTTAAAAAAGCTGGAGCAGTAGATGTGTATGTTTTCATAACTCATGCAGTACTAAGTGGAGATGCTGTAAAAAAAATTAAAAATTCTAAAATTAAAAAACTTATTATTACAGATACAATTGATAATTCTCAAAAAATTAAAAATAACAATAAAATTGAGGTTTTATCTGTGTCATCATTAATGTCAGAGGCAATTAAAAGAATAGCAAATTCAAACTCTGTGTCAGATTTATTCAATTAATACTTGTTTTATGAAATAAGTTGAGTTATATAACTTTTCCAATAAAAATTAGATGAACAATTTAAAAGCAATAAAAAGAGATAGTAGCTCATCCGGATCAATTAATAAATTAAGAGACTCTGGATTCATTCCAGCAATTTTATATGGAGGTAAAAATCCAAATCAGAAAATTTCTATCGAGAAAAAACTTATTAGAGATATAATTAACTCCGATAATTTTTTATCTAAAGTTCTAGAAATTGAAATTGATGGAAAAAAAGAAAAAGTTTTACCTAGAGAAGTTGCTTATCACGTAGTTTCTGAGGAGCCAATTCATATTGACTTTATGAGAATTATGGCAGGCAAGAAAGTCGTAATTGAAGTGCCTGTAGTTTTTAAAAACCATCCTGAGTCACCTGGGTTAAAAAGGGGCGGTGTTTTAAATATAGTGAGAAGAAAAGTAGAATTGAAATGTCCAGGAGATAGTATACCTGACGATATAACTATTGACTTGACTGGGACTGACATTGGAACCAGCTTAAAGATATCCTCGGTAAAACTGCCTGATAACGTCATCCCAACAATTACTGACAGAGATTTCGTAATTGCGACAGTAGCTGCTCCTACTGTAATAAAAGAACCTGAGAAACCTGCTGAAGAAACAGCTGAAGGTGCTGAAGGGGAAGCTCCTGCAGAAGGTGCTGAAGCTACAGCTAAAGACGGTGATGCAGCGAAGAAAGATGAAAAAGGTAAAGAAGCTGCGCCAGGAGATAAGAAGTCAGATGACAAAAAAACTCCTGACAAAAAACCTGCTGAGAAAAAACCACCAGAGAAAAAATAATTAATATGCTTTTACTTGTAGGATTAGGAAATCCTGGCTCCGATTATACTAATACAAGACATAATATAGGTTTTAAGATAATCGATGCAATTAACGCTCATTTTAAACTATCGAAGCAAAAACCAAAATTTAAAGGTCTGTTAACGACTGGTAATATTGACTCAAAGAAAATTTACGCAATTAAACCACTTACTTTTATGAATAACTCTGGAACAGCTATCAAAGAATTAATTGATTATTTCAAAATAGACGCTAAAGACGTTTTTGTTTTTCATGATGATATGGATGTAGATTTCGGTAAAATTAAAGTAAAATTTGGAGGTAGCAGCGCAGGTCACAATGGTATCGACTCTATTGATAAATTTATTGGTAAAGATTATTCAAGAGTTCGAATTGGTATTGGACACCCAAAAGAAAAGAAAAAAGTTAATAATCATGTCTTAGAAGATTTTAAGGATGACGAAGAAGAAAAAATAAAAGAAATTGCAGATAATATAGTTAAGTTAATTCCTACTTTAATTGATAAAAAGATAGATCTATTTTCAAGTAAAGTAAATCAAAGCCTCAATGGGATTTAAATGTGGAATTGTAGGACTCCCCAACGTAGGGAAATCTACACTTTTCAATGCTTTAACAGCATCTAAAAACGCAGAAGCAGGTAATTTTCCTTTTTGCACTATTGATCCAAACATTGGTGTAGTTGATGTAATCGATAAAAGGTTAGATCATCTATCAAAATTATCTAGTTCAGCCAAAAAAATTTATACAAATATCACTTTTGTTGATATTGCAGGATTAGTGCAAGGGGCTTCAAAAGGTGAGGGTCTAGGGAATAAATTTCTCTCACATATTAGAGAAGTAGATGCAATTATACACTTGGTTAGATGCTTTGAATCAGAGAAGATCACTCATGTCAACACTAAGATTAACCCCCAAAATGATTTAGAAACAATTAACACAGAAATTATACTATCAGATATTGATTTAATTCAAAAAAAAATGGAAAAAAGTAAAAAAAAAACTCTATCGAGTGATGAATTAAATATTCTTAAAAGTAAATTAGATCAACTAAATCGAGGTAAAAATATAGAATTAGAAAATGAAAAAGAAAAAAAATTTTTATTAAATATTGGTCTTTTAAGTCTAAAACCTAAAATAATTGTATGTAATGTAGATGAGTCGAGCCTAGAAAAAGGAAATAAATTTACCGAAATTATAAAGTCTAATAATACTAATGAAAAAATTATTATCGTTTGTGCTGACATAGAAGATCAAATAATGGGTTTAGATAAAAGTGAAAGAGAAAATTTTATGAAGGAAATTGGACTAAATAAAACAGGCCTGAGTCAACTGATTAAAGAAGGGTACGATCTTCTTAATTTAGATACTTTTTTTACCTCAGGACCTAAGGAAAGTAGAGCATGGACAGTTAAAAAAAATACCCTTGCACCACAAGCCGCAGGTGTAATTCATAGTGATTTTGAAAAAAATTTTATTAGAGCAGAAGCAGTTAGTTATGAAGACTTTTTTAAATTTGGAAGTATGGAGAAATGTAAAGAAAACGGAAAACTCAGGATAGAAGGTAAAGACTATATAGTTAAAGACGGAGATGTTTTACATTTTAGAGTCAATCCTTGACCAAATCTTTCTCATACTTAAATAAACTAGTATCGTAAGAAGAATAAGATAGATTAAAACTTTTACTCCTAGCTTGTGCCTCTCCTCAAGTTCTGGCTCGGCAGCCCAAGCTAGAAAAGTAGTTACGTCTTTTGCCATTTGATCTACCGTTGATGCAGTGCCGTCGGCATATTCCACAAGTCCATCCTCTAGATTATTTGGCATTTTAATCTTATTTCCTATCATATACTTATTGTAATAAACCCCTTGATCCAATTTAACTCCTGGGGGCGGATCTTCATAACCTACTAAGACTGAGTAAATGTAATTTGCTCCACCTTTTCTTGCTTTTACTAAAACAGACATATCTGGAGGATATGCACCTCCATTTGCCGCTGCAGCAGCCTCTTTATTAGGATGTGGACTTACAAACATATCTGAAGGTCTTCCAGGTCTAGTAAACATTTCACCTTGACTGTCAGGTCCATCAGTGACTTCAAAACTTGCTGCTATTGCCTTTACCTCTTCCTCAGAAAATTCAGGTCCACCTGGCTCACCAAGATTTCTATAGCTTAGATATTGCATTGAATGACAGGATGCACATACCTCTTTATACACCTGAAAACCTCTTTGAAGTGATGCCCTATCAAATTTACCCGTAATCCCTTTAAAACTCCAATTTACCTTAATCGGCTCAGTCATTTCTGCACTATTAAGATGATTGAATGACAAAAAAATTGTTAAGATTAAATAAAATGTTTTTTTTCTAAATTTTTTCATTTATTTTTCGTGCTAGAGACGTCTCTGCCCCACCAGTCATGACTGGTTCTGATATGCTCATTGGCACTGGATCAGTTTTTTCTAGTAATCCAACTACAGGCAAAACTACAATGAAATGTAAAAAATAATAGACTGTGCCTACTCTAGCTAAAACTAAATAAATACCTTCGGCAGGCATAGCGCCTACGTAACCTAGCATTAACACATCGATTACTAAAATCCAAAAAAACTGCCTATAAATAGGTCTAAATACTGCTGATCTAACTTTAGATGTATCTAACCAAGGCAATACAAATAAAATAAATATGGCGCTAAACATTAAAATTACTCCACCTAACTTGTCTGGCACAGATCTTAAAATCGCATAAAATGGCAATAGATACCACTCAGGAACTATATGCGCAGGAGTTACCATTGGATTTGCTGGTATATAATTATCTGAATGGCCTAAAACATTAGGAGAAAAGAAAACGAAACCAGCAAAAATAATCATAAACATTAGTAACGCAAATGCGTCCTTTATAGTAATGTAGGGATGAAAAGGAACAGTATCTTTAGAAGGTTTTTTTATGTCAATTCCCACAGGGTTATTATTCCCGGGAATATGTAATGCCCATATGTGTAAAACTACTAACCCTAAAATTAAAAAAGGGAAAAGATAATGTAAACTAAAAAATCTGTTTAAAGTGGGATTGTCAACTGAATATGCTCCCCACAACCATGTTGTTATGCTTTCACCCACTAAAGGAATTGCGCTAAATAAGTTTGTTATTACCGTTGCTCCCCAAAAACTCATCTGTCCCCAAGGCAAAACATAACCAAGAAACGCAGCAGCCATCATAAGTAAATAGATTAGCAATCCTAAGATCCAAATTATCTCTCTTGGCGATTTATAGGATCCGTAAAATAAAGATCTAAAAATATGAATATAGACTGCAAGAAAAAACATCGACGCCCCATTGCTATGAATATACCTTATTAACCAACCGTAATTTACATTCCTCATAATATGTTCAACGCTGCCAAACGCTAAATCTGCATGGGCTACATAATGCATTGCAAGAACTATTCCAGTAATTATCTGTGTAATTAAACAAAATGTTAAAATTCCTCCAAATGTCCACCAATAATTTAAATTTTTAGGAGTTGGATAGTCAGTCAAATGTGCACCTAGAGTCAATAAAGGTAAACGGTCATTAAACCATTTTCCAACTTTTGATTTTGGTTGATATTCGTGATCACTCATATTTTTTATCCAATCTTAATTGTGTTATTGTCTACAAACTCGAACTTAGGTATCTCCATGTTAGTTGGAGCAGGACCTTTTCTAATCCTGCCAGACACATCGTAATGAGAACCATGACAAGGGCAAAACCAACCGTTATAGTCTCCCTTATCTTTCAGAGGCACGCATCCAAGATGAGTACATACACCTAGCATTACTAACCATTCATCTTTACCCTCTTTTACTCTTTCTTCATCTCGCTGGGGATCGGGCAAATCGTCCATGTTTACTGCTCTTGCCTCTGCAATTTCATCTGGAGTTCTTCTTTTTAAAAAAACTGGCTTCCCTCTCCATAAAACTGTTATTGAATTTCCTGGCTCGATTTGGCTTATATCAACCTCTGTTGTCGCAAGTGCTTTTTGCGCTTTATCAGGATTCATTTGATCTATCATAGGCCAAATAACAGCTCCTAGTCCTACTGCTCCTACTGTATAAGTGGCTGTAAATAAAAAATCTCTTCGATTAACTTTTTTTTCTTCTTTGCTCATTTATGTATGTGTTTATAATGTAATTTATAAATAAGAGTAAATAATTCTATTATCTAGGGTCAGAATGACACATAAATTAAGTAAATTGAGCCAAAATAATGCACATAGCTCTTTATAAACCTGATATACCTCAAAATACAGCGTCTATTATAAGGTTAGGTTCATGTTTAAATCTTAAGATTCATATTATCGAACCATGCGGATTCAGTCTGGAAGATAAGAGATTTAAAAGAGTCGTCATGGATTATATTGGGCATAGTAAGATTTTTCGATATGAAGATTATGATATATTTTTAAAAAAAAATACTAATTCTAGAATCATTTTGATGACTACAAAAGCAACTAAGCCTTATTATAAATTTAAATTTAAGAAAAGAGATATACTTTTATTTGGAAGAGAAAGCGCTGGTGTTCCTAAGGCTTTACACTCTAAAATTCAAAATAAACTTAAAGTCCCTATTAATAAAAACACGCGCTCTCTAAACGTTGCAATGACAGTTGCAATAGTCGCTTCGGAAGCCTTGAGACAAAACAACTTTTTAAAAAAATGATTACTTTAGAATATAAAAAAAACATAGCAGATAGTTGGTTTTCATATCTTCAAAATCAAATTTGCAAAGAATTTGAATTAATAGAAAAAAAGAAAAAATTTATTAAAAGAAACTGGTATAAAAAAAATAAAAGGAATGGTGGTGGAACTTCGTTTATTTTAAAAAATGGTAACATATTTGAGAAAGTCGGAGTTAATAAATCTACCGTTACTGGAAAATTTGAGAAAAAATTTAGACAAAAAATATTAGGAGCTGAAAAAAATGGTAAATATTGGGCCTCAGGCATCTCAGTTGTAGCTCATATGAAAAACCCTAAGATTCCAGCTATTCATTTTAATACGAGATTTATTTCGACAAGTCGCCAGTGGTTTGGTGGTGGCATGGATGTTACTCCTAGCTTTTTCGATCAAAAAGAAAAAAAAATACTACATACATCTCTAAAAGAAGTTTGTATTCAAAATAAAAAAAATTATAGAAAATATAAAAGACAGTGTGATGAATACTTCTATTTATCTCATAGAAATGAGACAAGAGGTATAGGGGGAATATTTTTTGATTATGAATCTGATGATTGGTTAAAAAATTTTAAATTTGTTAGAGAGTTAGGTGTTTCATTTATAAAAATTTCAAAAGAAATAATTGAAAGAAAAAGAAATTTAAAATGGACAACAAGAGATAAAGAAAGACAACTTATAAAAAGAGGAAGATATGTTGAGTTTAATCTATTATTTGATAGAGGTACAAAATTTGGATTAAACACTGGTGGAAATACTGAGGCTATATTAATGTCTCTTCCTCCTAATGCGAAGTGGGAATAAATTATGGATAAAGAACCAGTTACAGTAAAAGGTTTAGAAAAACTTAAAATAGAATTGGAAAATTTAAAAAGTGTTCAAAGACCAAAAATAGTAGCTGCAATAGCTGAAGCAAGATCTCATGGTGATCTTAAAGAAAATGCAGAGTATCATGCGGCGAAAGAACAGCAAGGCTTAATTGAAGGTAGAGTGCTTGCAATTAATGATATAATCGCTAGAGCAAATGTGATAGATGTAACAAAAATTGAAAACAATGGAAAAATTATTTTTGGATCCACTGTTACTGTAGCAGATCTAGAAACTAACAAAGAAATTTCTTACAGATTAGTCGGTCAAGATGAAGCTGAAATATCTAAAAATTTGATTTTTTTTAAGAGCCCGATAGGCAAGGCTTTAATAGGAAAAAGTTTAGGTGATATGGTGACAGTAAATACACCTTCAGGAGAGAGAAATTTTGAAATCAAAAGTGTAGATTATATTTGATCTTTTTGCGTATTTATTATTTCCGTTATTTTGTTCTCTGAAATGTTAAAATTATTGCTCAACCATTCCCTCTCAATTAATTTAAGAGTTTTGCCAATTTTTTCACCTTCTTTCATACCCTTACTTTTTAGATAAAGACCATCATAATTAAATTTAGGGATTTTAACTTCTTGTATCTTTTTCAAAGTACTATTTAGTTCATTGATACTAATTTTGCTTTTTTCAAAGAAATGCAGTTTAGCTACATTCTTTATATTTTCAGTTCCATAGTAATAAATATTTTTAGTAAGATTTTTTTTTAAAAAATTATTGTTTGATTTAAAATCATTATATAGTTTAAATAGATTTGTTAAATTACTGCTGATTTTATTTGAGGTCTTGTATTTGTAACAGAAATATTCATAATTATTAGAATTATCAAAGAGTAAAATACCCAAAATTAATGTTAAACTAGGAAATTCACTAGAATTCTTAAAATATTTTAATTTTTTTATTCTATCTAAGTTTTTAAACTCTGGGAAAATAAGTGAAAAAATTTTTTTTTTATTTTTGTGTTTTAAAATATTATCAAAATTTTTAAGTTTTAAAATTTTAAATAACTCATCAGAAATTCTTTCCTTAGATAAAGTTTTAACTCCATCTAAATTGAGTTTTAATGCATTAATTGTGTCAATATCTGTTATACTATCATATTGAATAGCAAATCTTAAAAATCTTATTATTCTTAGATAATCCTCTTGAATTCTTTTACTTGGATTGCCGATAAATTTTACAATATTTTTCTTTAAATGTTCAACCCCATTTTGAAAATCATAAATTTTTCCTTTAATATCTAAATATATGGCATTAATAGTTATATCTCTTCGATTAGAATCTTCTTTCCAGTTATCAGTGTAAACAATTTCAGCGTGACGGCCGTCAGTATTAATATCTTTTCTTAATGTTGTTATTTCAAGCTTTGATTTTTTAGAAATTAAAGTAATTGTTCCGTGTTTTACGCCTGTGTCTAATATCTTTATTTTTGTATCTTTTAGTCGTTCTTTTACCTCATCTATTGTAAGAGTTGTTGCGATATCTATGTCGTCTATATTTTGATTAAGTAAATATTTCCTTACGCAACCTCCTACAAACATTACAGTATTATTGCCATCTGAAGAACCTTCATCTAGTTTTTTAAATATAAATCTAAGGTCGCTATTTTTATAAAATGGAAAAATTCTATTTTTGATTTTTTCGATAAATTTGAGACTAAACATATATTGTTGGCTGGGGCACTAGGATTCGAACCTAGGATGGCGGTATCAAAAACCGCTGCCTTACCGCTTGGCTATGCCCCAATTTAAGAATTTGATATATCATAAATTTATAAATTTAAATAGTTTTTGTAACTATAAACCAAAATTTTGGATACTTTAACTTCATTTCATATAAAGCGGCCCTAGCACTTCTTTTGCTAGAAAATAATCCAAAACAAACAGAACCTGATCCGGTCAACCTTGAAAAATAGCACCCTTCTTTCTGCGCTAATTCTGACGTTAGTTCTTTTATTATTGGCGCTTTTTTCTCCACAATCTGTTGTAGATCATTTCTATTAAAACTTAAAAATTTAATAAACTTTTTTTTATTTTTTAAGTTTTTAGAATTTAACTTTGATTTTAAGCTATACTTATCAACTTTTGAATAAATCATTTTTGTAGAACATTTTATATAAGGATAAACTAACAAAAAATTTAATTTAAATTGCTTTTTAAAATTATTTACATCTTTTAAGTTTTCTAAAAACCCTTGGTTATGTTTAAATAATTCAAAATCTGAACCTATTTCTTTAAAAAACATATTATTTAAATCTTTTTTAAATTTACCTTTGTTAAAATATCGAAGTAAACTATAAGCATTACTAGTGCCTCCCCCTAGTCCTGCAAAAACGGGAATTTTCTTTTGAACTATGATGGAATAATAATTTGAAAGAATTTTGTTTTTTCTTAATAATGACAAAACTTTTAAAACTGAATTATTTTTTATTTTTACGTCGTTTGCAAATTCACCAACAAATTTAACTTTATCTTTTTTTCCCTTTGCTTTTTTAATCATAATTTTATCATACAAATTAATCAAACAAAAGTAAGATTGTATGTCATGTAAACCATTTTTTAATTTTTTGTTAATACGAAGAGATAAATTTATTTTAGAGAAAGATTTTAATATCATGTATCTATAAACCCAAGATTAATTTATTTTTTATAATATCTTTGAGCTCTTTTTTAGTTTCTTTCAAATTTAAAACGTAATTCCAATAATATCGAGCCTGTATCTCCTCCCCGTTTTTCCATAACACATCACCATAATGATCACTTACAATAGGATCAGCTGGCAATAATTGAACTGCAAGCTTAAGATAATCTTTGGCCTCTTTATATCTGTTTAATTTAAATAGAGCCCAACCCAAGGAGTCAATAATATATGGATCGTTAGATCTTAGTTTGTTAGCGCGTTCAAGCATTTTTAATGATTTTTCAATATTTACCCCTTGTTCGATCCAAGAGTAAGCTAAATAATTTATCACATAAGGTTCATCTGGTTTAATCTCCAGAGAAGCCAATAAATCTTTTTCTGCTTTATTCCATTCTCCAATTCTTTCGTAAGAAACTCCTCTTCCCTCTAAAGCTTCAGGAAAAATTGGATGAGTTTTATCTATAATATTTATTATGTCTGTATAAAATTCAATGGATTTCAAAAATTGCTCATTACTTTTTAAAAAATCCGCATATTCATAGATTGTATAAATATTTTTATTTTTAACCTTCAAAAATTTTTTAGTTAAATCTTTTATAGCCTTTTCTTTATTTTCTTCTTTTATGAGAATTCTTGCGTTTTGTTTTGCGGCAAACCACATAAATGCTTCACCTTTTTTTTCTAAATTTCTATAGACCTGCTTTGCTTGATGTAATTTATCAATATTATAAAAATTTTCTGCAATTAATGTATTAAAAGGATAGAAATCACTGTTTAAATACTTAGCTAAATTTACATAAAAATTTGAAAACGTGAAGATCGACTGTGATGAAAGTGCATTTGCAGTTATATAAAAAATTTCAGCTATCACATGTAATTTGTTCTGACAATTAAAGTCAATTTTTTCTCTTTTACTGTTTAAATCGATTTTTTGTTGATTAAGGAGTAAATTTCTTGGAAATAGTTCTAACGATGACTTTATCACTTCTTTTGCTTTATTCACTCTTCCTGTTTCTACCAAATAAGAGGAATAAAAATAGTTATATCTTGAAAAATTCACCTCTTTATTTGAAATTAATTTTTCAAATTGATTGTCTACTTTTTTACTTTTATAAAAACAATGTAAAAAAACAGTTTCTATACTCTTAAGATTTTCAAACCTTTTATCTAGTGCATTAATTTTAGTTTGAGACTCAAAAAAATCTTTATTATCAACATCTGACCATATTAAAAGAGAATCTGACAAAAATTTATTTAATATAAAGACAGAATTTGAATTCTTTATCTTTAATAAATATTTCTGAGCCTGTTTATCCTGGCCGTTTTTAAGGTAATAAACACTTAAAACGAGATTACTCTCAAAATTATCTATATTTCTTCTTTCTAATTTTTTTGAGAACTTAAATGCTTCTTCGAATTTACCTGAATTCACCAGAGAATATAAAAATTTAGATGAGTAATTTATATGGTTTAATTCTAAACCATCTAATCTTTGAAGAAATTTATTTGACTCCTCGTATTGACTATCATGAAGGAGTAAAATTGCTGAAAAATAATCAGCAATTTTCTCTGCTTTATTGAATTTTTCTAAATTTTTAGCTTGAAGTGTGGAAAAAAAAATAAAAATAATGACAAATGTTATAGGTGCTATATTCTTAAAATGTTTTTTAAATACAAACATAAATGTTAAAAAAAAATAGTTCTGTTAAATTAATAAAATATTATAATTTTATAAATCATAATTTAATTTACAATAATAAGGCAATCAATAGGTATAAAAGGGACAATTTTGAAATTTCAGAAGATAAGGCAAAAAGCTTAAAATTATTAAAAAAATCTATTGTAAATCAAAAAAATTGTGATCTTAAAAAACAAGCCAAAAATATTGTTTTTAGCGATGGTAATCCTAAATCAAAAATTATGTTTATTGGTGAAGCTCCTGGAGCTAATGAAGACCAGGAAGGATTGCCTTTCGTAGGTAGAGCAGGGGTGTTGCTTGATAAAATGTTAGCTTCGATAAATTTAGATAGAAAAAAAGTATATATATCTAACATCGTTAATTATCGCCCTCCTGAAAATAGAAGACCTACAGAAATAGAAATCAAAAGATATTTGCCGTTTATTTCAAAACATATTGAAATCATAAATCCTAAGATTCTTGTGCTGCTTGGAAGTACTGCAATGAATGCGCTAATCGGAGACGAGGTGGTAATTTCTAAGATGAGAGGCAAATGGATTGAAAAAAAATTTGGAAGTTGTAACACATCAGTAATTATTACCTTTCACCCAGCATTTTTGATGAGACAGCCAGCACAAAAAAAAATGGCTTGGATTGATTTAAAAATGATAAGAGATAAAAAAAAAAACTTGAGAATTTAAATGAGAGAATTAATCGTTGCTGGAGTTGATGAAGTTGGCAGGGGATG
Organism: uncultured Pelagibacteraceae bacterium; assembly: GCA_902612235.1. GTDB lineage: Bacteria > Pseudomonadota > Alphaproteobacteria > Pelagibacterales > Pelagibacteraceae > Pelagilacustribacter. The sequence goes on along the minus strand of CACMCJ010000008.1, from coordinate 27,374 downwards.
TTTAGCAGGTCCAGTTGTTTCAGCAGCTGTGGTACTAAAAAAAGGTATTAATTTAAATTTTTTAAAAGACTCTAAGAAAATTAGATTTGATAAAAGAGAAGAAATTTCAGAACATATCAAAAATAACTCTTATTTTTCAATTGGTATTGCATCTGTAGAAGAAATCTTAAATCTAAATATTTTACAAGCCTCTTTACTTTCTATGAAAAGAGCGATTAAAAAATTAACTGTAAAACCAGGTTTGACTTTAATAGATGGAAATTTTGCACCTAAAGGGTTAAAAAATTACAAAACAATAATTAATGGAGATGAAAAAATTAAAGTCATTAGTGCTGCATCTATAGTAGCAAAAGTTTATAGAGATAAATTTATGATTAAATTATCAGAAAGATTTTCTAATTACGCTTGGGAAAGGAATTTTGGATACGGTACCAAAGCTCATTTGGAAGGTTTAAAAAAGTTTGGCGTAACGGCTCATCACAGAAAAGGATTTAAACCTGTACACAAGATATTGTCGAAGTAAGAATCTTTAACACAAGAGGATTCATTTTTTAAATAAATTAGTTTGACCCTAGATTCAATTTCGGGTTGAATCTAGAAAATGTCAAAATTTTCTAACAAAATTTATAACGGTGATTGTTTAAAGGAATTAAAAAAAATTCCTGACAAAACTTTTGATTTAGTTTTTGCCGATCCACCTTACAATATGCAACTCGGCGAAAAATTAACTCGCCCAGACTCAAGTAAAGTTAATGGAGTTAATGACAAATGGGACCAATTTAATAGTTTTAATCATTATGATATTTTTTGTAAAGCTTGGTTAACCGAATGCAAAAGAATTTTAAAAGATAATGGGAGTATATGGGTGATAGGCTCTTATCATAATATTTTTAGATTAGGTTATCACTTACAAAATTTGGGTTACTGGTTACTTAATGACGTGATTTGGAGAAAAAATAATCCAATGCCTAATTTTAGGGGCACAAGATTCACTAATGCCCATGAGACTTTAATTTGGGCATCAAAAAATAAGAAATCAAAGTATACTTTTAATTATCAATCTCTAAAATGTTTAAACGATGATTTACAAATGAGATCTGACTGGAACTTTCCAATTTGTAATGGAAAAGAAAGATTAAAGAAAAATGGAAAAAAAATTCATTCTACTCAAAAACCAGAAGCGTTGCTACATCGAATTATATTAGCAACTACAAATAAAGGTGACACAATTTTGGACCCTTTTTTGGGCACTGGGACCACTGCAGTAGTGTCTAAAAAATTAGGTAGAATTTATTGTGGAATTGAAAAAGACAGAAAATATTTTACGGCAGCAAAAGCAAGAATTAGCGTAACTAATAAAATTGAGGATGAATACTTAGATACAATTGAAAATAATAAGTCTAAACTAAGAATACCTTTTGGTTCACTTGTTGAATTAGGAATTATAAAACCAGGAACATCATTATTTGACCCGAAGAAAAAAATTAATGCAAAAATAATGGCTGATGGAAGTATAAAATATAAAGAATCCGAAGGATCAATTCACAAAATTGCAGCAAAAATAATGGGTACTGAAAGTTACAATGGTTGGACTTATTGGCATTATAAACTTAATGGATCTTCTGTATTAATTGATAACCTTAGACAAAAGTTCATCACAGGAAAATAAAACTAATTTTTATAAACTGTTCCTAAATAAAAATTAATAAAATTCTTTCTTTTAATCAAAAATTTTAAAATAAAATTTCTAATTAATTGCATTATTGAACTTGAAAAATGAAAAGCAAAAAAGTTAAGATTTGATCTTTTTCTGATAGTCTTTGCTCTCTTTAATCTTTCTTGAAAATAAATATTTTGAATATCTTTTTTGTTTTCATCTAATAATCTAAAAAGCTCATATGCGCTCTCTATCGATTGTCCTGCGCCTTGGGCTAAGGTTGGTAAAAAACCATTAAACGCATCACCAATATAAAAAACTTTACTGTTAGAAGATGGTAGTATTTGAGGTGTAAAATACAAAGGCCAAGATTTTAAATTTCCTTCAAAAACTTTTTTTAAATTAGAGTTTTGACTTATAACTTTATCAAGCAATTTTTTTATATTCTCTGGTTCATATTTCTTTTCTCTGATAATACAAACCAAATTCAATTCTTTGTTTTTATTTACCGGATAAACAACTATATGACAATTGTTTCCCATCAATAGACTAATTCTTTGCTCGTCAATATTTAATTCAGATTTTGACTTAAGTATTGTTCTGATAGCTATAGCTTTTTTAAATTTTGGTTCATTTTTTTTCTTTTCAAAAAAAGATCTAGTATTTGAAAAAATACCATCTGCACAGATAACTACATCAACAAGATCGTTGGTGTTATCTTCAAATTTAATTAATATTTTTCCTTTTAATTCTGAAACCTCTATTATTTTTTTTCCAAAACGTAAATGTTGAGTATAAATATCATCTTTTAAAAACTCAATTAAAGTTGATCTTTGTAAAGTTGTATATTTATTTCCCGCAGTATTAAACTGGGTAAGATCTAAATCGCAAATTTTTTTATTTGCTATGTTGTAAAAATCAACTCCTATTGGGTGGAAGATTTTCTCATTATTTATTTTATTAAATCCTATCTTATTTAAAATTTTCGTACTATTAGAGGAAAGTTGAATTCCGTAACCTTCTTCAAGAGATAAACTTTCTTGTTTTTCATACAACATAAATTCATGTGCTGTATTTTTTTTAATTAAATTTGCAAATGTTAACCCTGCAATGCCAGCGCCAATTATCGCTATTTTTTTTTTCATTAAAATAAAGTTGAAACCTGTCTAAATATTTTTTTTGTGAAACTTGGTACAAACTCTTTGTTTGATATTAAAGAGAACCACCGGTAGTTAGCGGGAATTTTATCAGAAAATTTATAATATAAATTAATATTTAATTTCAAATTTGAAATAGAGTTTTGGTAATTTTTTAAAAATTTCCAATTTTGATCATTATGAAAACCATTAGACACTCTTATTACTGGTAAATTAAAATTTTTCAAAAAACTAATTTTATTATTTTTTGTCAGTGCAATTTGTTTTTTTTTGTTAACATAACAAAATATGTCATAATTTCTATTTTTGATCATTTTATTTCTTATATTTTTAATTTTACTGCTAGATTTAAAATACTTACAAGTTTTATTCAAACAACACACATAACAATTTGGGTCTTTTGGTTTGCATATTAATGCCCCAAATTCCATAATAGCCTCAACAAAATCTGCATTTCGATTTGTACAAAAAAGTTTTTTTTTATTTCTTTTTATAAATTCTTCAAAATTTATTTTTTTTTCTTCTTTATTAAATATTCTTGAAAAAACTCTTTTTACGTTGCCATCAACTGCTATGGTCGGTTTATTATACACCAAACCTAATAATGCATTTCCAGTATAATCCCCTACTCCTGGGAGGCTTTTTATTTTATCAAGAGTATCTGGAAGTTTTAAATTATATTTTTTTACAAGTTCTTTAGAACACGCTAAAAGATTTCTTGCTCTTCTATAGTAACCAAGTCCCTCCCACATCTTTAAAACTTCCTCCTCATTACTTTTGGACAAAGACTTTAATGTTCTAAATTTTTTTACGAAATTATTGAAATAAGGAATTACTGTTTTAACTTGAGTTTGTTGCAACATAAACTCACTCAAAAGTCTATAATATAGCTTTTTAGGTGACTTTTTGCCAACACGCCAAGGTAGCGTGCGTTTATTATTATCATACCAACGAAGAATTTTTTTTGATAAATTAATTTTTAAATGCATAGTAAAGATAATAATAAAACTAATAATTTCGTACAAGGGTTAAGACCTTTCTCGAATTCGATACCTAAGAGCCTAAAAAAACATTTAAAAAAAGGTGGGTACAATTATTCAAACATAATTGATAACTGGACCAAAATAGTAAGCCATAAGGTATCAAGCTCTTGCTATCCGATTACAGTAAAAATGGGCAAAGAGATGCGGAACGGCACTTTAGTTTTAAATGTTATTCATGGAAAGGAGCTTGAAGTAGAATACGAGAAAAAACAGATAATTGATAAAATAAATAGTTTTTTTGGTTATAACTGTATTAACGAAATAAAATTAAAAATTGTTCAAGAAAAAGTTAAAACAGATAGCCACAAAACATCAAAAATTAAAGATTTTTCAAAAGTGAAAGAGAGAATAGAAAAGATAAAAAATCAAAACCTTAAAAATTCTCTTTCAAATTTAATAAAGGCTTTTAATGAAAAGAATTAAATTTTTTTTTTTAAAGATTTTTTTAATTATTTCTATTTCATTTTCAACACAAGCTGATGATAACTTTTTGGTGATTGGAAACGACAATGCAAAGGTTATTGTAAAAGTTTTTTCTTCTCTCACATGTCCACATTGTGCAAATTTTCATAAAAATATTTATGAAGATCTTAAAAAAGATTATATTGATAAAAAAATGGTAAAATTCGAGCATCATAGTTTTCCTCTAGATATGGCGGCATTAAATGCAGAAATTGTAATTAGATGTCACGAGAACAGCACCAAGAAATTTCAATTATTAAGTGATCTCTATGAAGAGCAAAACAACTGGGCTGTAGGCTCTGATATTAATTATATCAACAAAGCTATCAAGAAAATTGGTTTAAATTCTGGACTGGAAAATGCTAAAATAGACAATTGTTTAAAAAATGAGGATACGCAAAATCAAATTTTAAATGAGAGAATTGAAGCACAAAAAAAATATAAAATCCAATCAACGCCAACAATTTTTATAAATGATAAAAAATATGAAGGTAAACACAATTATAAATCATTTGAGAAAGTATTAAAAAAATTTTTATAAATGATATTTAAAAAACTCGAAATTAATGGTTTTAAATCATTCTTTGACAAAACATCTTTTTTGATTGAGGATGGTTTAACCGGAATTGTTGGCCCAAATGGTTGCGGAAAATCAAATGTTGTTGAAGCTTTAAGATGGTGTATGGGCGAAAACTCAGCAAAAAGTATGCGGGGTTCAGGAATGGAAGATGTAATTTTCTCTGGAACATCAAAAAGACCAGCAAAAAATATTTCTGAAGTGTCACTTTTTTTAGATAATAAGTCTAAAAGTTTTTCGTCAAATTATAATGAATTAGATGAATTAACAGTTAGAAGGAAAATAGAAAAAGACAAAGGGTCTAAATATTATATTAACGATAAGGAAGTTAGAGCACGTGATGTTCAAACTTTTTTTGCAGATTTATCAACTGGGGCTCATTCTCCATCACTTATAAGTCAAGGAAAAATTGGACAATTAGTTACCTCAAAGCCGATCGAAAGAAGATCAATCTTAGAGGAAGCTGCTGGTATATCTGGTATACATGCAAGAAGACACGAAGCTGAAACTAGACTTAATGCTGCTGAAAATAATTTGAAGAGAGCCGATGAATTAAAAAAGCAACAACAAAAACAATTAGATAATTTAAAAAAGCAAGCCGAGGAAGCTACAAGATATAAAGAAATTTCAAAAGAAATTAAAAAAGTCGAGGCTGGATTGTACTATCTTAAAATTCAAGAAATTGAGAAGGATAAATATAAGATTAAAGATAAATTGGGTGAAATTGAAGATGAAATCAGCGCTGTAAATATCGATCTTAATCATAATAGCACTTTATTAGAAGAAGAAAATAAAAAGATATCGCCATTAAGAGATAAAAAAATGGAGGCCGCTGCAAAACTACAAAAATTAAATCTAGAAATTTCAAATCTCGACGAAGAAGAGACAAGAGTAAAATCTTTACAATTGAAACTTGAAAAATCAATTAAAACTATAGAGTCTGACCTTGAAAGAGAAAGAAGTATATCTCTTGATGCTGGAATAAATGAGAAGAGAATTCTTAAAGAAAAAGATGAGCTTTTAAAAACTGAAAAAGAGCTTATAGAAGTTGAGAATAAATCTTCTAATCAGCTTAATCAGTCAAAAATGAATTTAAACAATTTACAAAATGAATTGGATAATTTGCTAAACATGATTGAAGATTATATCGATCAAAATAAAAAATTGACCAAAGATCTTTTTCAGAATTTAAAAAAACTTGTTAAACAAATAACTTTATCTCAAGAAGAATATGCTGAAAAATATGGAAAAAATAAATCAATACAAAGTGATTCTATTAAAAGAAAAGAAAGAATTAAAAATATTGATGTGGAACTTGAAAACTGGAGAAATTTAAAAGCAAATTCAGAAAAAATGATGTCAGAATTAAATGAGAGGAAAAATAAGATACAATTAGAGATTAGTGAAAATCAAAAAAACCCTGAAAAAATAGCAACTTCTAAAGGGCAAAATTTACAAAATTTAGAAAATACAAAAAAAAGAAATGAGGAAATTGAACAAGAACTGATTGAAGCTGAAAATAAATACAATTTAATTAATGAAAACTTAAAAGATATACAATTAAAAATTTCAGATCTTAAAGAGAATAAAGCCAGAAATGAAGCTACAATAGAAGGAATAGATAATAGAAAAAAAGATTTAATGTATTCTGTAAAAAGTGAACTAGGAATTGATAATGAAACTTTTCTTCTAGCTCAATCAGATCTAAGTGAGTTTTCAGTTGAGAAATTACCTAATATTGAGGAACAAAAACTTAAAGTAGAAAAAATAAAGAAACAAAGAGAGTCTTTAGGATCCGTTAATCTTCGTGCGGATGAAGAAACAAAAAAATATGAAACTGAAATCAAAAAAATGGAAGATGACAGAGCTGACCTATATTCCGCAATTGTAAAATTAAAAACAAGCATAGATGAGCTCAATCAAAAAGGAAGAGAAAGACTTTTAGAGGCTTTTACAAAAGTAAACAGAAAGTTTAATGAAGTTTATACAAAATTATTTAGTGGAGGAAGCGCTAAGATCGAACTTGTGGATTCCGACGATCCTCTAGAGGCCGGATTAGAAATGTTTGTGTCTCCCCCTGGTAAAAGATTGCAATCAATTACTTTATTATCTGGAGGAGAGCAGGCTCTTACTGCTTTATCTTTAGTATTTGCGGTTTTTTTAGTCAATCCTTCTCCAATATGTATTTTAGATGAAGTGGATGCACCATTGGATGACGCGAACGTGACTAGATTTTGCGCATTATTGGATGAATTGACTAAAATCACAAAAACTAAATTTGTTATTATCACCCACCATGCGTTAACGATGTCAAGAATGCATAGGCTCTACGGTGTTACCATGGCTGAACAAGGTGTGAGTCAACTAGTAGCTGTTGACTTACAAAGGGCAGAGGGATTAGTGGCTTAACGTCGAATGACAAACGAAGAAGATTTTAAAACTCGCCTAAAAATTGCAAAATTAAAAGTTCAAAAAAAAATTCTTTCTGAAAGTGAAAAAAAAGGTTCATTAATGGGTAGCGCCTTTAAATTAGGCACAGAATTAGTAGCAGCTGTAATAGTTGGGACAATAATTGGGTTTATTTTAGATAATTGGTTTGGTACTAAACCTTGGTTAATGATAGTTTTCTTTTTTTTAGGCACTGCTGCGGGAATTTTAAATGTCATAAGATCAGCAAATAGAATGCAAAAAAAATAGAACAAAAAGGAAAAACGATATGGCTAATAATCCAATGCAACAATTTACTGTCCATAAAATCGGACCTGAGATCAAAATTGCAGGGATAGATTTATCGTTTACTAATGCAAGTTTATTCATGGTCATTAGCGCATCATTAATTTGCTTATTTTTATTTTTAAGCACTAAACAAAAAAAAATTATTCCTGATAAATTACAACTAATTTCTGAAATGCTTTATTCATTTGTTGCTAAAATGATAAGCGACACTGCAGGGTCTAAAGCCAAACCTTATTTCCCTTTCATATTTAGTTTATTTGTATTTGTTCTAATTTGCAATATGGTTGGAATGCTCCCTTATGCTTTTACCGTTACAAGTCACATAATAGTAACTCTAATAATGGCGATATTTATTTTTATAGCCGTAACTGTAATTGGTTTTATAAAACACGGATTTAAATACTTAAGTATATTTGTTCCAAGTGGTGTACCAGCAGTATTACTTCCGCTAATTACTATTATAGAGATAATATCATATTTAAGTAGACCAGTTAGTTTATCAGTAAGATTATTTGCAAATATGATGGCTGGACATACAATGTTAAAAGTTTTTGGAGGTTTCGTTATCAGTTTAGGATTATTAGGTGGGTGGTTACCGCTTAGTTTTTCAGTAGCGTTAACAGGCTTAGAAATCTTAGTAGCTTTTCTTCAAGCTTATGTTTTCGCAATTTTAACCTGCATATATTTAAATGATGCATTAAATTTACACCATTAACAATTAAAGGAGGAAAAATGGAACTAGAAGCGGCAAAAATGATTGGAGCAGGACTTGCTGCAATCGCTCTAGCTGGTGCAGGCGTAGGTATCGGAATAATTTTTGGTAACTACCTGTCAGGAGCTATGAGAAATCCATCAGCAGCACAAAAACAATTTCCTAATTTACTTTTAGGATTTGCATTAGCTGAAGCAACTGGATTGTTTGGACTAGTAGTGGCATTAATTATTTTATTTGCTTTTTAATAAAATAATATGATGCGAAATTTAAGTTTAATCTTAGTTCAAATGCTTTATTTGAGCGATTTGTTTGCAGCTGAGGCTGGAATGCCTCAGCTGGATCCAAAATATTGGGCGTCTCAAGCATTTTGGCTTATTTTAGTTTTTTCTATACTCTACATATCTATTTCAAAATTCTATTTGCCAAAAATAAAAAAAAATCTTGAAGACAGAGAAAATAAAATTAAAGAAGATTTAGATGAAGCTAACAATTTAAAAAATATATCTGAAAAAAAACTGAAAGATTATGAAAATATCATGACTAACGCTACAAGAGAAGTTACAAAAATATTATTAGAAAGTAAAAATATCCTTAATAAAGAAATTCAAGTTAAAAAAAGTGCTATGGAAAAAGAAATAGAGAGTGAAATTTCTAAAGCGCAAAGAGAAATTATTAATTTAAAAAAAGAGTCAATTAATTCAATTAACTCTATTTCTGAAAAAATCGCCGCTGATATAATCGAAAAAATAACTGGCGATAAACTAAATGAAAGCAGTATAAAAGCTACAGCAGAGGAGATTTCTAAAAAAAATTTAGTTAAATACTTATGATTATTGATGCTACTTTTTGGGTTGCGGTTTCTTTTTTTATTTTTCTTGGAATTTTAGTTTATTTTAAAATACCTCAAAAAATAAAAGATGTTCTTAATAAAAATATCTTAAATATAAAAAATCAAATTGTTGAGGCTGAAAAATTAAGAGAAGAAGCAAAAAATATCCTAAGTGAATATGAAAAAAAAATAAGTAATTCAAAAGCTAAGGTTAAATTAATGATTGATAATGCAAACGAAGAAGTAGAAAAAAATATTTTAGAAACTAATAAAGAATTTCATAAAATGATGGAAAATAGAAAAAAGAATACTGAAGAAAGAGTCAGACAAATGAAAAATCAGGCTTTAAAGGATATTAAAAATGCATCTGTAAAAATAGCAATTGAGACAGTAGAAAAACTCTTTAAAAATTCTATAGATAAAAGCAAGTTAGACAAAATATACCTTTCTAGTATTGAAGAAACAAAATTAGCACTTAAGAAAAAATCCAGCTAATATAGGCCATATAAAAAATGGCAAAAAAAATTATAGTTATAGGCTCAGGCTTTGGAGGTTTAGCTGCATCATTAAGATTAAAAGCTAAAGGTTTTGATGTAACTTTAGTAGAAAAACATCCTGACTTAGGAGGAAGAGCAAGAGTATTTAAAAGAGGTGAGTTTACTTATGACGGTGGCCCAACAGTAATAACTGCCCCATACTTATTTGAAGAATTATTTTCACTATTTAATAAAAACATTTCTGATTATGTAGAAATAGTGCCTTTAGATTTGTGGTACAGATTTGTATTCAGTAATGGCGATAAGTTCGATTACAATGGTGATGATAAATCTATGGAGCAGCAAGTTAAAAAATTTAACCCTGCTGATTTTGAAGGATATAAAAATTTAGTAAATTTTACTGAAAAAATTTTTGATAAAGGTTTTACAGATTTATCTGACAAGCCCTTTAATAATTTGGTCTTTATGATGAAACAAATTCCATCTTTATTAAAATTAAAAAGTTATAAGTCTGTTTATAGTCTAGTTTCTAACTATATATCCAATGAGAAATTAAGAAGAGTATTTAGTATGCACCCTCTTTTAGTAGGTGGGAATCCTTTTAGTACTACTTCAATATATGCATTGATTTTATTTTTAGAGAAAAAATGGGGTATTCACTACTCAATGGGAGGGACAGGAAGTGTTGTTAAAGCTTTAGAAAAATTAATGATTGAGGAAAATATCAAAATTATTAAAAATGCTGAAGTTACAGAGATACTCACAGAAAACAAAAAGATTAAAGGGGTTAAAATTAATTACTCAAAAATAATTAATAGCGACTATATAATTTGTAACTCCGATCCCCCAAATGTTTACAACAACTTAATAAAATCAAAGGAAGATTATAATTTTTTATTTAAACAAAAAATGAAAAGAATGGATTATTCAATGGGTTTATTTGTTTATTATTTTGGATCTAAAAAAAAATATAACGATGTTGCACACCATACAATTTATTTTGGAGAAGCTTATGAAAAGCATCTTGATAAAATCTTTGAAAAGAAAATACTATCTGATGATATAAGTTATTATTTACATCGACCATCTGCAACAGATCCTAATATGGCCCCAGAAGGGCAAGACGCTTTTTATGTATTGGTTCCGGTCCCAAATAATTTATCTAAAGTTGATTGGATCACAGAAGGTGACAAATTTAAAAATTTAGTTTTAGATAAAATGGATCAGACTATTTTACCTGGAATTAAAGAAAATGTGGTAAGTGATTTTTATTTAACGCCTGATTACTTCGAAATAGATCTAGCAACTCTATATGGATCTGGATTTTCAATTCAACCAAAGTTTTCTCAGTCTGCTTATTTTAGATTTCATAATCAATCTGAAATATATAAAAATTTATACTTTGTTGGTGCTGGAACACACCCAGGTGCGGGAATGCCCGGAGTTCTTTCATCAGCAAAAGTTTTAGAAAAATTATTTTGATGAAGAGCAATCTATTAAAAAAACATGCAAAATCTTTTTATTGGGCAAGTATTTTTCTGCCAAGTAATACTTTAGACAAATGCTCATCTTTATATAATTTCTGTAGAACCTTAGACGATATAGTTGATGATAATAATAATTTGAGTTTAAAAAGAGAAATTTTCTCAAAATTTAAAAAGGATTTTGAGAATAAAAATATTAACAATCAAGTAATAAAAGATATGTGGTCAATTATTGAAAGTGAAAGTATTTCTAAAAAAATAGTAATAGATTTATTTGATGGAGTTGAAACCGACTTAGAAGAAAAAGTAGTTATTGACTCAAAAAAAGATTTACTTGTTTATTCTTACAGAGTTGCTGGAACAGTTGGATTGATGATGTCAAAAATACTGAAAGTTAAAAATAAAGAGTCATTAAAAGGTGCAATTGACCTTGGGATAGCTATGCAACTTACAAATATAGCTCGAGATGTTTGTGAGGATAAAGCGCGTAATAGACAATATGTTAAACACGATTTTTCATCAATTCGATCTATAATAGAAGACTCTCAAGCGTTTTATGAAAAATCATTTAATTCTATAAGCGATATACCACTAAAATCTAGATTTTCAGTAATTGTTGCAAGACGTGTTTACAGAAAAATAGGTGACTACATCCTTAAACAAAAAAATATAGATAATTATAATAAGGCTGGCAAAATTTATGTTCCCATGTTTGAAAAGATAATTCAGACCTTTTTGGCTATTTTTGACTTTATTAAATTACTATTCATCAAAAATTTAAATTACGATAATCAAGAAAATCATAATATTCTAGAACAAGAGATTAATCTAAATGAAAGAGTTTGATTATATAATTATTGGTGGTGGATGTGCAGGTTTATCTTTAGCTTATGAGCTTGAAATTAATGATAAATTAAAAGAAAAAACTTTAGCAATTATTGAAACTCGTGAGGAATATAAAAGAGACAAAACGTGGTCTTTTTGGAAAGTTTTTAATCATAACTTTGATGATTGTGTAATTAAAAGTTGGAACAACTTTACCATAAATTCTCCGGATAGTTCACATGAATTAACTAATAAAAAATTTCCCTATCAAAGTATCGATAGTGGTAAATTTTATAAAAAAATAAATTCTAAGCTATCTACAAATTCCAATATAAGCTTTTTTAAAAACCTAAGTGAAATCAACTCAGAAAATTCCATAATTTTTAATAGTGTTCATGAAAAAGAATTAGATAAATCTAAATTGTGGCAACACTTTCAAGGTATCGAGATAGAAACACCTAAAAATATTTTTGATGAGGAAATAATAAATCTGATGGATTTTAATTGTGATCAGAGAAATGATGTTCACTTTTTTTACACATTGCCATTTAGTAAAAATAAAGCTTTAATTGAAACAACATGGCTTTCAGATTTAGAAGATAAAAGCTTAATGGATTACGATCTTCAATTAGAAAATTACATCAAAAATAATCTAGGTATTAAAAACTATAAAATAAATTTTACTGAAAGAGGTGCTATACCATTATTCCACCCATTAATTAAAAATAATAATAAAACTATTTATATTGGATCTGCTGGTGGAATGACAAGGCTTAGTACAGGGTATACTTTTTTAAATATCCAAGAGCATAGTAAATATATTGTCGAAAATATTGATAAAATTGAAAAAATAAAAATGTACAATATAGGAAAGAAATATCAGTTTTTGGATAAAATATTTTTAAGAGTTTTAAAAAATAACCCAGATAAAATGCCAAAAATATTTTTTGAAATGTTTAAAGCTTCATCAGGCTGTATAATAAAATTTTTATCTAATAAAAGTAATATCTTTGAAGATATTAATATTATAAGAAGAATGCCAAAATTAATTTTTATGAGAGCTCTATTTAACTAATGGAAAAGATAAGTTTTAAACACTCACTTATATTTTTTAATTTTTGTATTTTGATTAGCCCATGCTACTTTATAATAAATTATGAACCGATAATATTTTGTTTAATCTTAATATTAATTTTAGGAATTTCACATGGAGCTTTAGATAATTTGAAAGGAAAAAAACTTTTATATTTATTTGGTCATAGATCTCTTTTTTCTTTTTACTTTGTGTACATTTTGATCTCTATTTTAATAGTTTTTTTGTGGATATTATTTCCTAATACTGTTTTATTATTATTTCTTATCGTAGCGGCTTATCACTTTGGTAAGGAAGATACGGTATTCTCTTTTAAAGAAAAATTTCTAATAGATGAATTTTTGTACTTTTTAAAAGGATCAGCCGTAATTTTAACTCCATTATTATTTCAGAGAGAGAAAACTAACGAAATATTTGAAGTTTTAAATTTTAATGTTTTTGAGTCTCAATTATTTAATAATCAATTCTTAATAACTTTTTTGTGTTTAAGCTTTTTATCATCTCTCATTATCTCTAATAAAAAAAAGGCTGACTTGAAAGTATTGATGATAATGGATTTTTTTTCCTTAATTATATTAAATCTCTTTTTAACTCCTGTTTTGGCTTTCACAATTTATTTTTGCTTTCTTCATTCTATAAGACATTCAATTACGTTAATTTTCGAACTAGATAAGTCTTTTAAATCAGGACTAAAGAAATTTATTAATAAAGCTATTCCTTTAACTTTCGTAACTGGTGCGATATTTTTAATAGCAGTGTATTTTCTTAATAGCTCCTATAAGCTCGACGAGGCTATTTATAAGGTAATATTTATTGGTTTGGCGTCTCTTACTTTTCCGCATATATTGCTCGAATACTTGTTAGAAAAGAATGAAAAAAGAACTTAAAATTTATTTAGCTTCCCCCAGAGGATTTTGTGCCGGTGTAAAAAGAGCTATTGAAATTGTCGAAAAGGCAATAAATAAATATGGAGCTCCTGTATATGTGAGACATGAAATTGTTCATAATAAACAAGTTGTTGATGAACTAAGAGAAAAAGGGGCAATATTTGTAGACGAACTTTCTGAAGTAAAAGATAATAGTAGACCTGTGATTTTTTCTGCACATGGAGTTCCTAAATCAGTTCCTGACGAAGCAAAGTTTAAAAATTTATCTTATGTGGATGCAACTTGCCCTTTGGTTTCGAAGGTTCATAGAGAGTCTGAACAGTTACATAAAAAAGGATACGATATATTTTTAATTGGGCACAAAAATCATCCTGAGGTTATTGGCACAATGGGTCAACTACCGTTAGGATCAATTAAATTGATAGAAACTAAAAGTGATGTTGAAAATCTACAGGCTAATAATTTTAAAAAACCTTTGGCTTATATAACTCAGACAACCCTCTCAGTAGATGATACAGCAGAAATAATTAATACTCTTAAAAACAAATTTCCTAAAATCAAGGGGCCGATCAAGGAAGATATTTGTTACGCTACAACTAATCGTCAATTAGCTGTGAAAGAAATAGCATCTAAGTGTGATTTATTTTTTGTAGTTGGGAGTCGAAATTCATCTAATTCGGTAAGACTAGTTGAGGTCGCAAAAAAAGCTGGATGTGTAAACTCTCAATTAATGCATTCAGAAAAGGAAATACCTTTTCACGAAATAGAGAATTCTAATACTATTGGAATTTCCTCTGGCGCTTCAGCGCCGGAAAAATTAGTACAAGCGTTGCTGACTAATATAAAAAAAGATAGGAAGGTCTCTATTGAGGAAGTGATAGTTGCAGAAGAAAAGATTGTTTTTAAATTGCCGAAAGAACTTAATTAATGGCTGTCTATACAAAGTTAAATCAAAATAAAATTGAAAAAATCTTATCTAATTATAAATTAGGTAAGCTAGACTCATTCAAAGGAATTGAGGAAGGTATTGAAAATACAAACTATTTTTTATCAATTAATAAAAAAAAATTTATACTAACTATTTACGAAAAAAGAGTAAGATCTGCTGATCTTCCATTTTTTTCAAATTTGATGTCGTCGTTAAATAAGGCTAATTTTAAATGCCCTGATCCCATTTCAAATGTAAATAATGAAACAATTACAAATTTTGAGGGAAAAAAACTAATGATTGTCTCGTTTCTTGAAGGAAAGGCAAAACAAAATCTTTCACCTGCCAACTGTAAAACAGTTGGGTCTGAAGTAGCTAAAATGCATGAGCTCACAACGAGTCTTAAACTTAATCGACAAAATGATCTCTCGGTTAATTCCTGGAGAAAGTTGTTTAATTCAGTTAAAGATAAATGTGAAAATATACATAAAGATCTTCCAAGATTAATTGAGGAAAATCTTGATGATGTTGAAAAGAAATGGCCAAAAAATTTGCCAAGAGGAATAATTCATGCAGATTTATTTCAAGATAATATTTTTTTTATTCAAGATAAATTTAGTGGCCTAATCGACTTTTATTTTTCATGTGAAGATTTTTTTGCATTTGAAATTGCTATTTGCTTTAATGCATTATGTTTTGATGGATTAAAAAATAATTTAAGCTTCAATGTAACTAAAGCTAAAAATTTTATAGATGGATATACGTCCGTAAGGAAATTATCAGATGAAGAATTAAATAGTATTAAAGTATTATCTCAAGGAGCTGCTTTGAGATTTTTGTTAACCCGAGTATTCGATGCATTAAATAAGGTAGAAGGAGCAATTGTTAAAATTAAAGATCCAATGGAGTATTTAAAAAGATTAGAATTTCACAAGAATGCAAAAAATCATGAGGATTATTTTTTTTAATGAAATTAAAGATTTATACTGATGGCGCTTGCTCTGGCAATCCTGGGAAAGGAGGTTGGGCAGCAATCATATTAGACGACTCTAATCAATCTAATATTTCTGGAAGTGAAAATAATACAACTAATAATAGGATGGAATTAATGGCTCCAATTATGGCATTAAAAAAAATAAAAAAGAAATCAGAGATTACAATTTTTACTGACTCGAAATATGTGAAAGATGGAATAACTGATTGGATTAAAAAGTGGAAAGTTAATAATTGGAAAAATTCAAATAAGAAACAAGTTAAAAATAAAGATCTTTGGATTAAATTGGATAATGCTTGTCTTAAACATAAAGTTACTTGGAAATGGGTTAAGGCTCACGCAGGCAACAAATATAATAATCTTGTTGATGAGTTAGCAGTTTCGAACACTAAATAGATTTTAAAAAGCTTTCGGCTGAAGTTAATTCACAAATAGCTGTTTCTTTTTCTTCCTCTACTTTTTTAACTTCGCCTTTCTCCACAAGCATAGTGTATCTATTTGATCTAATTCCTAATCCCTTTTCGGATTTATCTACTTCTGCTCCAATAGCTTTTGTAAATTTAAGAAAGGGATCGCCAGCCATAAAAATTTTACTGCCAGCATTTTGGTTTTCACCCCAAGCTTTCATAACATTGGGATCATTCACAGCGATGCATATAATTTTTGTAATTCCTTTTTGAGTAGCTAAGTCGTAATTTTTTATATACCCAGGAAGATGAAGAGCCGAACAAGTTTTTGTAAAAGCTCCAGGCATACCTAAAATAATAGTCTTGCCTTTACAAAGATCTAAAATATCAATTTTTTTAATATCATTATTTTGGTCAAGATAAAATAACTCCGAGTCAGGTAGTTTGTCTCCTATTTTTATTCTCATTGAATTTTGCCCAAAATATAATTTTTTACTTCTGAATTTGAATTCCTGATAATATCAAATGTTTCCTTTTTATCTATATTCAATTTTAAATGCTTAGGTGAGTCTAAATTTTTTCCTATAGCTTTTTTAATAGTATCGTTAAACTTGTAAGGATGAGCTGTACCAAGAACAACTATATCTCCTAAATTTTTAAAACTTTTTGCTGCTCCTACTCCAGTAGCAGTATGAGGATCAATTATAAATTGATGCTCTTTATAAATTTCATTTATTATAGATACTGTCTCTTCATCTGTAACTTTTACTGCTTCAAAATCCTTTTTAATTTTATCGATTTCTTTTTTGTCTAAATTAAATAAACTTTTTGATGATAGATCATTCATTAATGACCCTACCTTACTATCGCTTTCATCTAATATATAATAAAGCAGCCTCTCAAAATTACTGGCAACTTGTATATCCATACTCGGTGTAATAGTTGCTTTTACTTTATCAGGTTTATATTCACCTGTATTAATAACTCTTTGTAAAATATCATTTTTATTTGTTGCAACTATAAGTTTATTAATTGGTAAACCCATTTTTTTTGCAACGTATCCAGCATAGATATCTCCAAAATTACCAGTTGGTACTGAAAAGCTTATATTGTTTTTTTTTAATCTAAAGAAAGAATAAAAATAATAAACAATTTGACAAACAATTCTCGCCCAATTGATAGAATTTACACCTGACATATTTATTTTTGATCTAAAACTATTTTCATTAAAAAGCTCTTTTACAATTTTTTGACAATCATCAAATGAACCCTCAATAGCTATATTATAAATATTAGCTCCACCAATTGTTGTCATTATTTTTCTTTGAATATTTGAAATCTTATTATGCGGATGCAGTACAAAAAGATTTATATTTTTTCTATTGCTTAAAGCAGCTATAGCCGCTGAACCAGTATCTCCTGATGTAGCAACTATGACATTTACAGTTTTATCTTTAGCGACTTCTAAATGGTCATACATATTGCCAATTACTTGCATTGCAATGTCTTTAAAAGCTAAAGTGGGTCCATGATAAAGTTCGAGAAGATTTATATTTCCAATTTTTTTTATATTTACGACTTCTTTATCTTTAAAACTACTATAAGATTTTTGTATCAGTGAGCTAAGTTCTTCCTTTTTAATTTCACCTGAACAGAAATTAAAGATAATTTCTGTAGCAAGTTCGTTATAATTTAGTTGACTTAAATTATTAAGTTCTTCTTGACTATACTTCTTTATTTCAGCAGGCAAAAATAACCCTCCGCCTGGCGCAAGTCCTCTTAAGAAAATATCTTTAAAACTAAATTTTAAAGATTTGTCCCTAGTGCTTAAATAATTCATTTTTTTCTTCTAAAATATAAATAATAAAAAATTATCGAAATTGATATTGCATACCATGTTATAGCATATTTAAGGTGATTATTTGGCACATCTATACTAATCTTTTTTGGAAGCGGCGTCTTAGCTTGATTATCTTCTAAAAAAATTATGAATTCATTAAATTGTTCGCCCGTTGTCTCTTTTAAATCTTCTAAATTTATTGAAAACCAAATATTATTTTTAATATCATTATTGGGCTTAAAAATATTTGGTTTATAAATTTCTCTTAAAATTCCAGTTATTTTTATCTCAGAGTCGATTTTAAGATTTATGCTTGGATTGTCTTTTAATTCTTTAATTATCCAGCCTCTATTGATAAGGACGTTTTCATTTTTATTTGTTCTGAAAGGAGTTACTACATCGTATCCAGGTTTTCCACTATCGTTCAAACTATAAAGATAAATTTGTTTATCGTAATAGTATTTTCCTTTGATAGTAACCCTTTGATAATTTTTTTTTATTGAATTTGAATATTCTATAGGGCTAGAGTCTAGTCCATAAGTAATTTCACTAATTAAATCTAGTTTCCATTGTAATCTATAGAGTTGCCAAGTACCTAATGCACAAAATGTTGTTATGAAAAAAATTACGAATAATTGAAATAAAAATGTTTTTTTCAATTTGAGATTAACTTCCCCAAATATATATTGCAGCAAATAAAAATAGCCATACAACGTCTACAAAATGCCAATACCAAGCTGCAGCCTCAAATCCAAAATGATGTTCTGAATTGGAATGTCCTTTCATAGATCTAAATAAACAAACCGCTAAAAAAATAGTTCCTACTATCACATGGAAACCGTGGAAACCTGTCGCCATATAGAATGTTGACCCATAAATATTTCCGTCAATTGTAAAAGAAGCATGTTGGTATTCGTAAGCTTGAAAACAAGAAAAAATGAAACCTAAAAATACAGTTAATATCAAACCATTAACTAGAGCTTTCCTATCATTCTCAAGCATTGCGTGATGCGCCCAAGTTACAGTGGTGCCTGATAAAAGGAGAACCAAAGTATTTATCAAAGGGATATCCCATGGATCAAAAGTTTCAATGTCTGGGGGTGGCCACGTTGCTCCCACTGCTTCTGTGGGAAATAAACTTGCATTAAAATATGCCCAAAACCATGCAACAAAAAACATTACTTCAGAGGCTATGAAAAGAGTCATTCCATACCTATGGCCTATTTGAACTATTGGAGTATGATGTCCGTCGAATTCAGCTTCTTTGATTACATCTCTCCACCACATAAATGCACCATAAATAACTAATGCAAAACCAACTAACAGTAACCACAAAGCTTTTGAATGAAAGTAGTACACAGCTCCAAAAGCTAAAACCAAAGTTGCAAATGAAACATATATAGGCCAGGGACTTGGGTCTACTAAGTGAAATCCATGTTTTTTTTCCTTTGAAGACATAATTTAAGCTTTATCTTTTTTATAGTAGTCTGATGAAAAAAAAGTAAAAGACAATGTTACATCAGCAATGTTTTTAGTTTTACTATCATCTACAACTTTTGGATCCAAGAAAAATGTTAAATTAAATTCTCTTTTTTCACCAGCTTTAAGTGTTTGTTTTTCAAAACAAAAACAGCCAATCTTATTTAGGTAAATTCCAAAAGGAGCAGGTGAAACATTAAATGAGGCTGAACCCGATGAAATCTGGTTGTTTGGATTTTCAACATAGAATTTGACAGTATGAACCTCTCCTGGCTTAAGGTTTAAAGTTTTTATCTCCGGTGTAAATTTCCAGTCTAGAGTACTATTAATATTTGTATCAAATCTCATTTTATAATCCTGATTTACAACGATTTTAGGAATTTCTTTGTTAGATGCATTTTGAGTTGTGCCCCCAAAACCAGTTACCCTGCAAAATAAATCATACAAAGGAACAGCCGCAAAAGATAAACCCAACATAAGGAAAAAAATTGATATCAGTATTACTGGTGTAATTTTTTTTTTATTAATATTCATTAAATTTCCCTATTATAAATACCAATATTATAAAAAGTAAGCACAAACAAGAAAACCATAAACAAAATTAATATCATAGCAGTTATTAAATTTTTATTCTTTTTTTTCATTAAATCAATTTAAGTAAACTTTCTATTAATAATAGAAAAAATATTACAAATAAGTAAAATATGGAATACACAAATATTTTTCTAGCTATTACATTAGAGTCTTTTGGTCTATTCTCTTTGAATAATTTATAGCATAGCAAGACATAATAACTAGTCATGGCTAGAGAAACAGTTAAGTAAATTAATCCTCCCAAATTGAAAAAATATGGAGCTATAACAATTGGTGTCATCATTATAGAGTACATAAGTATATTAAATTTAGTTGTATGTGTGCCTGCAATAATTGGTAACATAGGGATTTTTGCTCTTTTATAATCACCAGCTTTGTAAAGACTTAGTGCCCAAAAATGAGATGGTGTCCAAAGAAATATTATTAAAAATAATATAATTGGCTCAATTGAGATTTGACCCGTGGCTATAGTCCAACCAATTACTGGGGGTAAAGCACCGGCTGCACCTCCGATAACTATATTTTGAGGAGTCTTTCTTTTTAACCAGATCGTGTATATAAAAAAATAAAATCCGATAGTAAAAATCAATAAAGCTGCAGATAATAAATTGGATGCATAATAAAGTATCACTGTAGATAAAACTGATAGTATAATACCAAAATACAAAGCCTGTTTTTTTTTAACTTTTCCTGTTGGTATTGGTCTAAGACAAGTTCTGCTCATCAAAGCATCTAAATCTGACTCATACCACATATTAAGAGCACCAGCGGCTCCAGAACCCATAGCAACGGCTAATAAAGATATAATAGAATTTGATAATGATACCTCTGATAGTGAAATTATCATTCCAACCATACAAGTAAATAATACTAGAGACATCACTCTCGGTTTCATTAAATTAAAAAAAGACTGTAAATTAAAAACTAAACCTAACTTATTGCTTCTTGATTTTGTTAGTATCTGGCTCAATTTATTTAATTTTAGGTAGCTCTTCAAATGTATGAAATGGTGGTGGTGAAGTAACAGTCCATTCCAATGTTGTAGCACCTTCTCCCCATGGATTTTGTTCTGCTTTTCTTTTTTTTACGAAAGAATACAAAAGATTTAATAAAAACACTGCCAATCCTATAATAGAAATGTAAGAACCAATTGATGATATATAATTCCACCCAGCAAAAGCATCAGGATAATCAGCATATCTTCTTGGCATGCCAGCTAGACCTAAGAAATGTTGAGGGAAGAAAATAAGGTTTACTCCTATAAATGTTAACCAAAAATGTAACTTACCTAAAAATTCTGAATATTCGTATCCAGACATTTTGCTAAACCAGTAATACCATCCTGCAAAAATCGCAAAAACTGCACCTAAAGATAAAACATAATGGAAATGAGCTACCACGTAATATGTATCATGAAGTGCTGTATCTACACCGGCGTTTGCTAGCACAACTCCAGTTACTCCGCCTAAGGTAAATAAAAAGATAAATCCTATAGCCCAGAGCATTGGTGTTTTAAAAGAAATTGATCCTCCCCACATAGTAGCTATCCAAGAGAAAATTTTTATACCAGTTGGTACTGCAATAATCATTGTAGCTGCTAAAAAATAAGCTTTTGTATCTGTGTCTAGTCCTACAGTATACATATGATGAGCCCAAACAACAAAACCGACAACACCAATCGCAACCATTGCATAAGCCATTCCTAAATAACCGAAAACCGGTTTTTTAGAGAAGGTAGAAACAATATGACTTATCATTCCAAATCCTGGTAAAATTAATATATATACTTCAGGGTGGCCAAAGAACCAGAATAAGTGCTGAAAGAGGACTGGATCACCCCCTGTTTGAGCTTCAAAGAATGCTGTACCAAAATTTCTATCAGTCAAAAGCATTGTTATCGCTCCAGCTAAAACTGGTAAAGAAAGTAAAAGTAAAAAAGCAGTCACAAGTATCGACCATGAAAATAGTGGCATCTTATGGAGTGTCATTCCCGGAGCTCTCATATTTAAAATAGTGGTTATAAAATTTATTGCTCCTAAAATTGAAGATGCTCCAGCAACATGCAAACTTAATATAGCTAAATCCATTGCAGGTCCTGGTTGACCAGTTTTTGATGATAAAGGCGGGTAAATAGTCCAGCCCCCACCGACTCCCTGAGCACCAGGAGGTCCGTCAGCAAAAATCGATGCTAGTAGTAAAATAAAAGCTACAGGCAATAACCAAAATGAAATATTGTTCATTCTCGGAAACGCCATATCGGGAGCACCAATCATTATTGGCACAAACCAATTACCAAAACCACCTATCATTGCTGGCATTACCATAAAAAAAATCATTATCAACCCATGTCCAGTTACTAGTACGTTGTAAAGGTGGTAGTCACCTCCAAGTATTCCATCACCAGGATGCATTAGTTCCATTCTCATTAAAACTGAAAACGCCGAACCAATTAATCCTGCAATAATTGCAAAAATAAGATACATCGTGCCTATATCTTTATGATTAGTTGAATATGCCCATCTTTTCCAACCAGTTGGATTTTGATGATGTTCGTGTGAAACAGTTGTTGCAGACATTATTATCTTATATCCTTAATTCTTTTTACAATTTTTATATTATTTTTAATCTCATCTTTAGCAAATTTTACTTTTGCCTCCTCTAACCACTTATTATACTCATCCTCAGTTACGACATTTACAGTTATTGGCATAAATGCATGTTTTATTCCACATAATTCAGAACACTGTCCATAAAAAGTTCCAGTTCTCTCTGCTTTAAACCATGTTTCATTTATTCTTCCAGGAACAGCATCTCTTTTTACTCCAAAAGATGGGAGGGCCCAAGCGTGTAAAACATCGTTAGCTGTAATCATTACTTTAACAACTTTATTCACTGGAACATAAACCTCATTATCAACAGTTAAAAGTCTTGGTTGATTTTCTTTTAGATCTTTGTCCGCAATCATATATGAATCAAAAATAATATTCTCATCTGGATATTCATAGCCCCAATACCACTGATAACCTATTGCTTTAATAGTAACATCTGCTTTTGGAATTTCATCCTGTGAATATAAAACTTTAAATGAAGGAACAGCCATGACTATTAGAATTAAACAAGGGACTAAAGTCCAAATAACTTCAATCATTGTATTATGACTTGTAGTAGAAGCAATTCTATTTCTTGAGGCTCTGTATCTCACGCAGACATATAAAAGCAAAAATAAAACAAAAGCGGTTATAGCTGTAATTATTGGTAGCAACATATAGTCATGAAACCAAACAATGTCACTCATACTTTTAGAGGCTGACTTTTGAAATCCTAGCTGCCAATCTTTAGGCTCGTTGCCTAACAGCTTAGTAGGCGTTATAAGAAAAAATATATAAAAAAAATTTTTAAACATGAGTTTTTATACAGTTTTTAAATTATTTCACAATTTCAATTAATGCGACAATTAATGAAAGTTATTGATAAAATTAACTAATGAAATCGCGCTTATTACAGCAGTGTCTGTCCTAAGTATGGTTTTGGATAACGTAAAAGGTTTAACTGTTGTATTTTTAAAGATAGCCTCGCGTTCAGCAGAAGAAAAATCACCCTCTGGACCAATTAAAACACATAAAGATTTCTTATCTTTTAAATCTTCAACTTTTAAATTATCTTTTGAATTAACATCAGCAAATAGAAGTTTAGAATTTTCATCAAAAGTTTTCAAAAAATCTTTTAATTTAATAATCTTTGATATTTCAGGTGGCATAAATTGATTAGATTGCTCAGTTGCCTCTACAACTATTTTTTTTGCTCTATCAAGATTTATTTCTTTTACTTCAGTTCTTTCTGAAACTATCGGAATTATTTTACTAACTCCAAGTTCAGCAGCTTTTTGTAAAATATTTTCCATTGGATTTTTTTTTACTAAACAAATTGCTAATTCAATTTTAGATTTACTGTTTGCGTGTTTGATTTTTTCTATATACTTTACTTCTACTCTGCCTTGATCTAAAAAAACAATTTCACTTTTCCATTCACCCTCTTTGTTAAAAAAGTTTATCTCAGATCCCCTTTTTAATCTCATTACATTAACAACATAATGCATATGCTCTTTTGAAAGCAAACCTATAGTATTTTCAACTATACTGTTTGGATGATATAATCTAATATTCATAAATAAACATATAATATAAAATTATAAATTAAATTAAAGGAGCTTATTATGGAAAAAGGAAAAAGAGCAGGTGAAGCTCCTAATGGAGTTAATGTAGTCGAGGGAAAATCTTATTTCTGGTGCTCGTGTGGAAAAAGTTCAAAACAACCAATGTGTGATGGATCTCACAAATCAACTACCTTTAGACCTCTTCTATATAAAGCTGAACAGTCAAAAAAAGTATTTTTTTGTACATGCAAACAAACAAACGATCCGCCGATGTGTGATGGATCTCATAATATCAAATCATAATGAATACCAAAGCTGTAGTGTTTGATGCCTATGGTACGCTGTTTGATGTTAATTCAGCTGCTAAAAAATGTAAAAATAAAATTGGTGACAAGTGGGAGATGTTTGCAAATTTTTGGAGAACTACTCAACTTGAATATACTTGGCTAAGAAGCTTAATGAAACGACATAAAGACTTTTGGCAGATTACTGAAGATAGCTTGGATAAATCTATGAGTGTTTATAATATTGATAAAAGTTTAAGAGATGATTTGTTAAATCTTTATAAAGTTTTATCTCCATATCCTGAGGTTGAAGAGGTTTTAAAAAGTTTAAAAAAGAAAAATTTAAAACTTTGTATTCTTTCTAATGGAACTCCTGAACTTCTAAATGAGTTAGTTTCAAGTAATAATTTAAAAAATTTATTTGATAAAATTTTTTCTATTGAAGAAGTAAAAGTTTATAAACCTGACCCAAGAGTTTATGAACTTCCTATTAAAAAATTTAACATTCAGCCAAAAGAAATTACTTTTTTAAGTGCCAACACATGGGATGTTTCTGGGGGTGGAAATTATGGTTATAATTCCATTTGGGTAAATAGAAATAATTCACAATTTGATTTCCTTGATTATCAACCAAAAAATGAAATTAGCAATTTATCGCATCTACTTGATATACTTTAAACTTAAGTTATATATGTAAGTATGTCACAAATTGAAGTAAAAAAAATTGTAAGAGCATTAAGTGCCTCGGATGGTGCAGGAGTTAAATTAAAAAGAAGTATAGGAACTCCAGAGGCAGATTATATTGATCCATTCTTAATGCTTGATGAATTTGGTTCTGAAAATAAAGATGATTATGTAGCTGGATTTCCTTCACATCCTCATAGAGGAATTGAAACAGTAACATATATGTTAAATGGAGAATTCGAACATCAAGATAGTACAGGGGCTAAAGGTATTATGTCATCTGGAGATGTGCAATGGATGAAGACAGGAAGAGGAATAATCCATTCTGAAATGCCTGCTATGAAAGAAGGTAAGCTATTAGGCTTTCAACTTTGGATTAACATGCCAGCAAAAATGAAAAAGAATAAGCCAGAGTACTTATATATTAAAGGTAAAGAGCTAGGTGAGCATAAAGACAGTGAAAAAATTGTAAAAGTTATAGC
Organism: uncultured Pelagibacteraceae bacterium; assembly: GCA_902612235.1. GTDB lineage: Bacteria > Pseudomonadota > Alphaproteobacteria > Pelagibacterales > Pelagibacteraceae > Pelagilacustribacter. The sequence continues at coordinate 1,567 of CACMCJ010000008.1, read as the reverse complement.
AGGAAAATATAAAAAAGCCGAGGGACCTGAAAAAAATCACAACGTGGAACCAATATACTTTCATATAGTTTTAAATGAAGGAAAAGAATTTAGCTGTGATGTTCCTGCTGGACATAATTCTTTTATATACTTATTAAAAGGTGAATTAAAAATCGGGGAAAAAAAACATGATAAAACTGTTGACTCGAACTTAATATTGCTAGAACGAGGCACTAGTCTTAAAGTCAAGTCAAACAAAAAATCTGAGTTATTATTTATTGCTGGTAAACCAATTGGTGAGCCAATTGCAAGAGGTGGTCCATTTGTAATGAATACAAAAGCTGAAATACTTGAAGCTATTCAAGACTATAATAACGGAACATTTGCTAAATATTAAAAGTTAAAGTACGTTTTCCAAATAATGCCAAAATCAATTATTATTAAAAAAAATGGAGGGCCTGAGGTATTAGAACTACACGATGTTGAGGTTGGATCTCCGGGTCCTGATGAAATTAAAGTTACTAATCACGCGATTGGCTTGAACTATATTGATACTTATCATAGATCTGGCTTATACCCTGTTAAACTTCCGAGTGGTATAGGATTAGAGGCCTCTGGAAAAATTGATGAGGTTGGGACTAACGTTACAGAATTTAATAAAGGTGATAAAATTGCTTACGCATCTGTCCCTCTTGGTGCATATGCCCAACAAAGAATTATACCAGCTAAAATTGCAGTCAAAGTTCCTGATGCTATTTCTTATGAATTAGCAGCAACTTTAATGACAAAGGGTTTAACAACTAACTACTTAATCACTAAAACATATAATCTAAAAGCAGGTGAAACAGTTTTGTTTCATGCAGCAGCTGGAGGTGTAGGTCAAATATTTGCACAATGGGCAAATAGTATTGGTGCAAAAGTTATAGGCACGGTTGGCTCAGATGATAAAATTAAAATTGCTGAAGAAAATGGATATTCTCATGTAATTAATTACTCAAAAAACGATTTTGCAAAAGAAGTAATGAAAATAACTAATAACAAAGGTGTTGATGCAGTATTTGATGGGGTAGGGAAAAAAACTTTTCATGGTTCTTTGGCAAGTCTTAAAACAAAAGGTATGTTGGTTAGTTTTGGAAATGCATCAGGCCCTTTGGATCCAGTTGATGTGCCAAAAGACATTCAACCAAAAGGTCTTTATTTAACAAGACCTTCTATAGCTCAATATTTCACAAATAGAAAAGAAATTCAAGTTGGAGCTGATGAAGTTTTTGAAAAAGTAAAATTTGGAAAAATAAAAATTAGGATTTCTAAAAAATATAAGCTTGTCGATGCAAAGCAATCTCATTCAGACCTTCAAGATAGAAAGTTGACTGGCCCTGCAATTTTGATCCCGTAATGAGCAACAAAATAGTTTCTCCATGTATTAGTATATGTAAAACTGACCCAATCACAGGCTATTGCTATGGATGTGCAAGAACAATTGATGAAAAAAAAAAGTGGAAAAATGAAGTTACATCTTATGAATGGAAAGCCAAAAATCTTAAAATCATAATTACAAGAATGAAAGGCTGGCAATTAGAAACATTTA
>CACMCJ010000007.1 GCA_902612235.1 uncultured Pelagibacteraceae bacterium | reverse complement strand
TAAATCTATATCTAGTGTGCTTTTGAGTTACTGTAACACTAAATCATATTGATCAGTAGATTGTATTAATCCATAATAAATTTTTGGAGAATAATTTTTCCAAAATATTGTTAACAATATAGAAAAGAGAGGAAATCATTAATTATGATGAAATCAATTAAAACTTGGATTTTAGTTGTGCTTGCATCATCACTGCTAGTGGCTTGTGGCCAAGGTGGCGGAGGTTCAGGTTCAAAAAAATCTAAAACTTTAGACAATACAAAAAAAGCCGGTTTTGTAAAATGTGGAGTTTCACAAGGACTTCCTGGATTTTCAAATGCTGACGCATCTGGAAACTGGACTGGTATAGACGTAGATGTATGTAGAGCTGTTGCAGCAGCCGTACTAGGTGATGCTGACAAAGTAAAATATACACCACTAAGTGCTAAGGAAAGATTTACAGCTTTAACATCTGGAGAGATCGATGTATTAGCACGAAACACAACTTGGACATTATCAAGAGACGCTGACATTGGACTAACTTTTGTTGGTGTAAACTTTTATGATGGTCAAGGTTTCATGGTTAGAAAAAATTCTGGAATCAATTCAGTGAATGATTTTAAAGATGGTATATCTGCTTGTACAAATACAGGTACTACTACCGAGCTAAACATGAGAGACTTCTTTAATTCTAAGAATATTAAGTATGAACCAATTGCGTTTGAAAAAGCAGACGAAGTAGTTCAAGCTTATGATGCTGGAAGATGTGATACTTACACAACTGATAAATCGGGATTAGCTGCTCAAAGAACTAAATTGAGTGCACCAGATGATCATAAAGTATTACCTGAAACAATTTCTAAAGAACCACTAGGCCCTGTTGTAAGACAAGGTGACTCAGTATGGGAAGATATTGTTAGATGGTCTCTAAACACAATGATCGAAGCTGAAGAATATGGTGTTAATTCATCAAATGCTTCAAGTCTAAAAGACTCAGACAATCCAGCTATTAAAAGATTAGTTGGTGCTGAAGGTGAATTAGGTGCTGCATTTGGTCTTGATAATGAGTGGAGCTTAAGAATCATCGAGCAAGTTGGTAACTATGGAGAAAGCTACAAAAAACATATAGCTGACACGAACATTTTACCAAATAGAGGTCCAAATGAATTATGGACTAAAGGTGGAATTCTTTACGTACCACCAGCAAGATAATTGCTAATAAAATTAAAAAGGGCTGGATTTATCTGGCCCTTTTTTTTATTCTCAACTATATTCTTTTCTAGATGAATTTTAAAAATTTTAAACTTAATTTAAGTAATAAAAACAAGGACTTAATCCCCCAAGTATTAACAGTATTGTTTTTGGTTTTAATAATTATTTATTTCACTATTAATGCACAAAATAACATGGGAAACAGAGGAATTTCCTTTGGTTTTGGTTTCCTTTCTCAGGAATCCTCTTTTGATATAACCTTTTCATTAATTGATTATGACGGATCTCATTCTTATGCAAAGGCATTTTTAGTAGGATTATTAAATACAATCTTAGTTTCATCTATAGGTATATTTTTCGCTACGTTATTAGGTGTAACAGTAGGTATAGGAAGATTATCTCAAAATTATTTAATTGCCAAAGCTGCAGAGTGGTACGTTGAGATTTTTAGAAATATACCCTTAATATTACAAATATTTTTCTGGTATTTTGCTGCACTAAGAGCATTACCTTTGACTGTAGATTCAATTAACTTTTATGATATTAGCTTTTTAAATGTAAAAGGATGGTATGTGCCCCGGTTTATTTGGACTAATTTTTCAATATTTTTTTATTCAATTATTATAGCAATTATTTCAATTATTTTTATTTCAAAGTATGCTAGAAAACAAAGAGACGAGTTCGGAAAACAATTACCAACTTTATACATATCTTTAGGTTTATTAATTGTTTTACCTTTATTAACCTTTTTAATTGGCGGTGTAAGCTTATCATTTGAAATACCACAATTAGAACAGCTATCTAAAACAGTTTATGTTTATAAAGGAGGCGTAAGTATAATTCCTGAATTAATTTCTCTTGCTTTGGCTTTGTCAATGTATACAGCAACATTCATAGCTGAAAATGTAAGAGCAGGTATTCTTGGAGTAAATAAAGGACAAAAGGAAGCTGCGGCTTCAATTGGTTTAACAAAAGGTCAAATACTTAAATTAGTAGTTATGCCTCAAGCGTTAAGAATAATAATTCCTCCTACTACTAATCAATATTTAAATTTAACAAAAAACTCATCATTAGCTGCAGCGATTGCTTATCCAGATATAGTTCTAGTTTTTGCTGGAACTGCTTTAATGCAAACAGGAAGAGCTATTGAGATTATTTCAATTACTATGCTCACATATTTATCATTAAGTTTATCAATTTCGGTATTTATGAATTGGTACAATAAAAAAATGGCTATTAAGGAAAAATAATGAAAAATATTTTGATCAGACCCACTAAAGAAAACTTAGCCAATTTTGTGACTTTAGGTGGTTTCCTAATCTTTATAAGTTTTTTAGACGTTTTAATAAATACTTTTTTTAAGATAAATTTTACAAGTTTTTTACCTAGTAAATTAAGTTATTTCGCACCATTAATTATTGGAACTATTGGACTATATTTTATTAGAATTGAATATAGCGGAAACAGACTACTGGATAAAATAAATACAAACTTTAATTCAAATAATCTTAATGCAATTTTAACATTATTAGTTATTTTTGCTTTAATAAAATACATTCCACCTATATTAAACTGGTTTTTTTTTGATGCTAATTTTGCAGGAAATACAAAAGAAGATTGCACTGGCAGTGGTGCTTGTTGGGTTTTTGTTAAAGTTTGGTTTAATAGATTTGTATATGGAATGTATCCTGATGCTGAACAATGGAGAATTAATTCAGCTTTTATAATGTTATTTGCCCTTGTTGCAGCCTCATTTTTTGTTCCAGCAAAATTAAAAAAATATTTTTTAATTTTTTTAATTTTTGTATACCCTATTATTGGTCTAAAACTCATTTCAGGTGGAGAATTTGGTCTCAAATATGTTGAAACAGGCGCATGGGGAGGCCTGTCGCTAACATTTATTGTTTCTGCATTTGCTTTAATTTTATGTTTTCCAATAGGCATGTTTTTAGCTTTAGGAAGAAGATCAAATTTACCTGCAATTAGATTTACATCTATAGGTTTTATAGAACTATGGCGAGGTGTTCCTTTAATAACTGTTTTATTTATGTCTGCTGTTATGTTTCCAATGTTTTTACCTGATGGCACTTATGTAGATAAATTAATTAGAGTTTTAATAGCAATTACTCTCTTTGAGGCTGCGTATATGGCCGAAGTGATAAGAGGAGGTTTACAGGCTTTGCCAAAAGGTCAATATGAAGCTGCAAAATCACTTGGAATGGGATATTGGAGAATGCATTTTTTAATCATACTACCTCAAGCTTTAAAATTAGTTATACCAGGCATAGCTAATACGTTCTTAGCGTTAGTTAAAGATACACCTTTAATTTTCGTTGTAGGCTTGCTAGAACTAGCTGGTATGGTAAATTTAGCTAAGACAAATCCAAAATGGCTTGGTATGGCTATGGAAGGTTATGTATTTGCTGGCCTTGTTTTTTGGGTAATTTGTTATGCAATGAGTAGATATAGTCAAAATTTAGAAAGAAAATTGAGCACTGAAAGATAAGATGAAAAAAATAATTGAATTGAAGAATGTAAATAAGTGGTTCGACAAATTTCAAGCTTTAAAAGATATTAATCTTGAAGTGAATCAACAAGAAAAAATAGTTATTTGTGGTCCATCTGGATCTGGAAAATCAACTTTAATTAGGTGTATTAATAGACTTGAGGAGCATCAAGACGGACAAATAATTGTTGATGGAAATGAAATTTCAGAAAATACAAAAGACATCGAAAAGATTCGAGCTGAAGTTGGAATGGTTTTTCAGCAATTTAATCTTTTTCCACATTTATCAATATTAGATAATTGTACGCTAGCTCCGATCTGGGTTAAAAAAATGCCAAAAAAACAAGCTGAGGAAATTGCGATGAAAAATTTAGAAAGAGTTCAAATAGCCGATCAAGCAAAAAAATTTCCTGGTCAATTATCTGGGGGACAACAACAAAGATCAGCGTTGGCTAGAGCTTTATGCATGGAACCTAAAATAATGTTATTTGATGAACCGACATCAGCACTAGATCCAGAAATGATAAAAGAAGTTTTAGACTCAATGGTTGATTTGGCCAAAGCAGGTATGACTATGATTGTTGTAACTCATGAAATGGGTTTCGCCAAAGAAGTAGCAGACAATATGATTTTTATGGATGAAGGAAAAATTGTAGAAAAAGCTAAAACTAAAGATTTTTTTGATAATCCAAAATCAGATAGAACTAAACTTTTTTTAAGCCAAATATTATAACCACTTCGGAATTGGTAAATTTTTTTCTTTTAAAAAATCTTTATTAAATATTTTACTTGCGTATCTTTTACCATGATCGCATAAAATCGTTACAATGGTTTTTCCTGGACCCATCTTTTTAGCAAGTTTTATTGCACCCGCTATATTAATGCCAGATGAACCACCTAATATTATTTTTTGTTTTTCAATCAAATCATATATAAGATTTAAAGCCTCATTATCGTTTATTTGAAAAGCTTCATCTATTATTGCCTTTTCAAAGTTTTTTGTTATTCTGCCAGTTCCAATCCCTTCAGTTATAGAATTTCCAGTATTTTCTAGTTTATTATATTTTATGTATGAATACATTGAAGAACCCATAGGGTCTGATAAAGCTATTTTAATATTCTTGTTTTTTTCCTTTAATCCAATTGATACACCAGATAAAGTACCGCCTGTTCCAACTGCACAAATAAAACCGTCAATTTTACCTGCTGTCTGACTCCAAATTTCTTGAGATGTAGTTTTAATATGCGCTTCAGTATTAATTAGATTATCAAACTGATTTGCCCAATATACACCTTTTGTATCAGTCTTATTTAAATCATCAGCGATTTTTTTGGATTGTTTAACATAATTTTTTGGGTCAGAGTAGGGTACAGCATCAACCTCAATAAGTTCAGCTCCTAACTTTTTTAAAGTATTTTTTTTTTCAATTGATTGGGTTTTTGGTATTACAATTTTGAGTTTTAAATCATATTCCTTACACACTATAGCTAAACCAATACCCGTATTTCCTGCAGTTCCCTCTACTATAGTTCCACCTTTAGATATTAATTTTTTTTTTAAAGCATCTTTAACTATAAAAAGAGCTGCTCTATCTTTTATTGACTCCCCAGGATTAAAGTATTCTGCTTTACCATAAATATTACACTCTGTTAACTCAGAGGCTTGTTTTAATCTTACTAATGGTGTATTTCCTATTTGAGATAAAATATTGTTATTTTCCATAATCAAAAATATATGAAAAAAATATTGCTTTCAATTATAATTTTATTTTTTACAGATTTTAAGGCTATCAGTCACGTCGATCATTACGTAAATTTTAATTATTTAGAATATGAGCTATTTAGAAATAATAAGCCAATAGGCTATCATAAGTACGATTTTAATAGAAAAAAAGACATTTCGTCAGTGAACAGCGAAATAAGTTTTAAAATAAAAAAATTTGGAGTTGAAATTTACAAATATTACGCTGAAAGTGAGGAAACTTACAAAAACGACCAATTAATCAAGTTTTCTGCAAAAACTAATCAAAATAATAAAAAAAAATATGTAAATATATTATTTAATAAAGAAGATGATGATTTTTTAATAGATGGTTCATCTTACAAAGGTAAAGCTAGCAAAAATTCAATTGTTGGCACATGGTGGAATCATCAAATTGTAGAAGCAAAAGAGCAAATAAGTGCCGTTTCTGGCAGATTAATTCCTCAAACAGTTACTTTTATAGGTAAAGAAGAAATTAAAATAGGTGATAAGGTTTATAAAACATTACATTTTAATTTTAAGTCTTCAGATAAAACTTTACCTGATAGTAAAAAATTAAACACAGACATTTGGTATGATGAAAATAATTTTTTATGGGTAAAAGCAGCTTTCGATAAAAGCGGATATTGGGAATATCGCTTGAAAATTTATAAATAATTGCAATTTCGTTCACCTTTTTTAGTCTAGAGTCAACAATTTTTTGATTTTTTTCTGAATATTTTGATTAAAAATAAGCTGAATTTTTTTTCTAAAAATACATATTTACTATTGCTAAAAAGTTCAAATTAGGTTTTAGTGTTATTAAAAAAAGGGTTCAATGGAAGGTAATTTTAACATACATTTAGGTAAAAAACTAAGAATGCGAAGATTGTCTTTAGGTTTAACTCAAACAAAAGTCGCTCAAGCAATTAACGTAACATTTCAACAAATTCAGAAATATGAAAAAGGTACGAATGGAGTAAGTTCAAATAGACTTATGCAACTTTCACATTTTTTAAAAGTTCCAATTATTTATTTTTTTGAGGATTATAAAGATTTTAAAGAAATTTCTCAGTCAGAAATTAACAATAACGATGATTTAAATTATTCTTTTTTAAGCAGAACTTTTGCTTCTCTATCCAAATCTCAAAAAGAAAAAATTCTTCAAATTTTAGGAAATACTTCTAAGTTCGAAAAAACAGGTTAGTTATTTTGGCTCCTCGGGCAGGACTCGAACCTGCGACCAATTGATTAACAGTCAACTGCTCTACCAACTGAGCTACCGAGGAATAATTCGCAACATACTTTTTTTAGTTAAATAAAACAACTTATATTTTGGAGGCCACGCCCAGAATCGAACTGGGATAAAAGGATTTGCAATCCTCTGCGTAACCATTCCGCCACGTGGCCACCTTATAGATTGAATCATGATTAGAATCACGTTTTTAATCTATTTTTATTATTATCAAATAAATATAACTTATTTTTAGGTAAGTAAATTGTAATATTTTTATCTTTAATATTTTTAGTACTTTTTATTCTTATTTCAGCACCATTTACATGCGTGTAGATTATTTTCTCGGAACCTAAATTTTCAATAAGATCGATTTTAATTTCAGCTGAAATTTCACTTCTATTTTCTAAAGATAAATGTTCTGGCCTAATACCTACATAAAACTCATTTTTAAACTTTGAATTTTCAAATTTAATTTCTTTATTAAATAATTTAAACGTATTTTTATTAATAATATCTTTAGTTTTGATCTTAAAAATATTCATTTTAGGATTTCCAATAAATTCAGCGACAAAAATATTATTTGGATTATCATAGATTTCATCAGGAGTTCCAAATTGTTCAATTTTTCCTTTATTCATTATCACAATTTTATCAGCTAAAGTCATAGCCTCAATTTGATCATGAGTTACGTATACAATATTACTTTTAAGTTTCTTATGTAATTTTGAAATTTCAACTCTCATCTCTGACCTTAGAGCTGCATCTAAATTAGAAAGAGGTTCATCAAATAAAAATAATTTGGGATTTCTAGTTATAGCCCTTCCAATAGCAACTCGCTGCCTCTGTCCTCCTGAAAGTTCCTTTGGCTTTCTATCCAAAAATTCTTCAATTTTTAAAATTTTTGCTGCTTCAATTACTTTATCTTTAATTTCATTTTTTGAAATTTTTTCAGATTTAAGGCCAAAAGAGATATTTTGAAAAACATTCATGTGTGGATACAAAGCATATGATTGGAAAACCATTGCAATTTGCCTTTTAGAAGGTAACAAATCATTAAGAAGATTGTTTTCTAAAAAGATTTTCCCTTCATCTATTTTTTCTAACCCAGCTATCATCCTTAGTAGTGTAGATTTTCCGCAACCAGATGGTCCTAGCAATACTATAAATTTACCTTTTTCAACCTCTAGGTTAAATTTTCTAATTACATGGTTTTCACCAAAGGATTTGTCTATATCTTTAAATTCTAAAAAAGCCATTTTTCTAAATTTTTAATTATATCAAACTCATATGCATTTAAACCATTGAAGAATTTAAATCTTATTGCTAAACTTAAAACATTATTTAAATAATTAACAGGAGGAAAAATGAAAAAAATAACAGTATTCATTTTTGCTTTAACTTTATTAACGTCTAATAGTTTTGCAGATATTACTTTTTGGACTACTGAAGTTCAGCCGGCAAGAATGGAAAAACAAATGGAAATGGCAAAATCATTCGAGTCCAAAACTGGTATTAAAGTTGAAGTTATTCCAGTTGAGGAAAAAGATTTAGGGTCTAGAGCAACTGCCGCTGCAGCTGCAGGAAATCTTCCAGATGTAATATATCATACTCTTCAATATGTTTTACCTTGGGCCGAAGCAGGCATACTTGATGTGAATGCAAACAATGATGTAGTTAAAAGTTTAGGAAAAAAAACTTTTGCTCCAGGGGCATTGAACATGGCAAAAAAAGGTGGAAAAATTGCTGCTGTACCAGTTGATGGATGGACACAAATGGTAGTTTATAGAAAGGACTTATTTAAAAATGCAGGTCTTGAGCCACCAACAAGTTACGAGAATATTTTAAAAGCTGTGAAAGTTCTTTCAGGCGGAGACATGTTTGGATTTGTAGCTGCAACCAAAACTGATGAAAACTTTATGAGCCAAGTTCTTGAGCATGTTCTTTTAGCTAACGGAGTAAATTTTATTAAAAAGGGTGGAACAAAAAAGCAAGGAAAAGCTCTAAAAAACTCTTTAGAATTTTATAAAGTTATAGCTAAGGCTAGTCCTCCAGGAGAATTATTCTGGAAACAATCTAGAGAACTTTATTTCGCAGGAAAAACACCAATGATAATTTGGTCACCGTTTATTATGGATGAACTAGCTGGACTAAGAGATTCAGCTCCTCCAACAATCAATAGTGATCCTACATCACCGGAACTTGCATCCAAAACTGGGTTCATCACTAATTTTAGTGGACCAAACAATAAGAAGGGTGCTGCTTGGGCAGACGTGAGATATTTTGGTATTACTGCTGACGCAGATACTGACGAAGCAAAAAAGTTTGTTGAGTACTCTATGGATGAAGGATACACAAGCACTTTGGCGATTGCACCTGAAGGAAAATTTCCTGTAAGAAGAGGAAATTCTTCAGATCCGGCTGCATTCACTAAAGCTTGGAGTAAGCTACCAGTTGGTGTAGATAGAAAAAAACCATTAACTGAACTTTATTCGCCAGATGTAATTAATAACATTGTAGCAGGATTAGATACTGCAAACAGATGGGGAGTAAAAGAAGGCGAACTTTCTAGAGCATCAAAAATCATCAACGCACAATTCTTAAATAGAATTACAAGGGAATACATTGATGATCAGATATCTGTTGATGAAGCAGTTAAAAAAATCAACGCTGAATTAGCAAAATTCTAGCAAATATATTTCTTAAAAGCGGATAATAAGATATTATCCGCTTTTAAATGAGCACCTCGCTATCAAAAATAGAAAAAAGGACAGCATATATACTTCTTTTACCTGCTGTATGCTTAGTTTTTGCAATAATTTTATTTCCAATTTTTGCAAATGTATGGATTAGTTTCAAAGAAGTTGAACTTAAAGATATAAGAATTCCTGAGCCAAGGGCAAAAAAAATCGTTAAAAACAAACAGGATAACAATTCTGAATTAAAAATTATCTATAAACTAAGAAATAGCTCATTAATTCAAGATATTAAGGAAGTTAAATTTTCAGACAAATTTCCAAAAAATATTAAACCAATTAATTTGGATAAAAGATGTGAATTCAAGTCACAAAAAATTAAATGTATTTTTGGGAATTGGGAGGCAGGTTATCGTGAGAATTTTGAAATTATAATTAAAGAGACAAATAATAACGATATTAATATTCAAAAAATTAAAGCTAATAAACCAGATTTAAATGGAAAATCTGACAATATTTTATTGACAACAGATTTTACTCTTAAAAATTTTAAAAATGTTTTCTTAAATAACAATTTTTCTGAGCTTTTAATGACAACTTTTTATTTTACTTTTTTTGGAACACTAGGCGCTATTATACTTGGTATATTTGCTGCTCAACTGGTAAACCAAAAATTTTATGGTAGATCATTTATACGAAGTATACTACTTTTTCCTTATGTAGGTCCTGTAGTTGCCCTGGCTTATACTTGGACCTTACTCTTGGACCCAAATAGCGGTACTATTAATTCTCTTCTAATTAATTATGGAATTATTGAAAAACCTATAAATTTACTTGGACAAAAGTATTTAATTATAAATATGTTAGGAATTGAATTTAAACTAAGATTAGCACTGACCACAGTTATATTTTTTGAAATTTGGCGATATTTTCCATTAGCTTTTTTATTTATATTAGCAAGATTACAAGGTATCCCTAAGGATCTTTATGAAGCTGCAGATGTCGATGGAGCTGGACCATTTAGAAAATTTTTTTATATCACTCTTCCACAAATTACAGCAATTTTGTCTATTTTATTTATGATTAGATTTATTTGGAATTTTAATAAATTTGAAGATATTTTTTTATTAACGGGCGGTGCATCAGGCACATTGACTTTACCAATCAGTGTCTATCAACAAGGATTTGCGATATCAAATATTGGAATGGGTTCAGCAGTTTCAATAGTAATCGTACTATTATTAATAACTTTTATGATTATTTATTTTAAATTAATCGGGAAGAAGGCAAATGAAATTTAAATCTTTAATAATAACTTTATTCGCATCATCAATTTTTTTAGCAACAATAATTTGTATATGGAAAATAATGGCAACTTTACAAGGTTTAAATTTTACTAGTCTCAACTTTAATCTAAATCTATTATTATCACTTGGACTTACTTTAATTTGTATATTTATTGGAAATAAATTCAATCATCTTTTAAAAATTTTAATATTATCTTTATTATTTACAATTTTATATACTTTTTTTACTGAGAACTCTCCTCTTTGGTTTTCATTTGGTATATTTTTATTAACCTTATTTTTTACAAATAAATTAAAGAATTATAATTTTAAATATTTAATACAGGATTTTACATCAGAAAAAATCGTGTTTGAGTTTTTGTCTTTATTTGCAATAGTATTTTTTGCATTAGTCATATTATTTCCTTTTTACATTATGTTTGTTACCAGCTTTAAAACACAGACTGCTTTGCTGATAAATCCTCTAGATTTAAGTATTGGTATTTCAAAAAATATTTTTGAAATATTTAAATCATACTTTGTTATTTTCAAAACTTATGATTTTGGTAGATATATTCTTACAAGTTCTTATGTATCTATTGGAACAGTTTTAATAACTTTATTATTTGCTATACCTGCAGCTTATGCTGTTGCTAGATTAAATTTTTTTGGAAAAACTTTTCTCTCAACATCAATATTAATAATTTATATGTTTCCAGCCATTGTATTAGTTATTCCATTATATACTGTTTTTAGTCAACTAGGTTTGAGAAATTCAATTGGAGGATTACTTATTGTTTATACAGCAACTACTTTGCCCGTAGCGATTTATATGCTTCAAGGTTATTTTAGAAGCATACCCAAAGAAATTGAAGAGGCAGGACTCATCGATGGGCAAGACTGGTTTGGAATAATTATTAAAATAATTATCCCTCTCAGTTTACCTGCTATTGCTTCAGTATCATTATACGTATTTATGATAGCTTGGAATGAATTTTTGTTTTCACTAATGTTTTTAGATAATCCAAAAACATTCACATTATCCAGAGCAATAAATCATTTAACTGGTGACGCTGAAACACCAAGGCAATATTTAATGGCTGGATCAGTGATAGTCACTTTGCCAATACTTTTAATTTTTGTATATTTTGAAAAATATTTAGTAAGTGGTTTAACAGCTGGAAGTGTAAAAGGATAATGAATAGTACAATAAAATTTGCAAAAAAAACTTTAATAAATAATAGAAGATCAAATTATACTTTACCTACTAATACCAAACTTTATCCAGCTCAGTGGAATTGGGACTCAGCTTTTATTGCTTTAGGATATTCTAATTTCAATTTAGATTACTCATTTAAAGAAATTGAAACTTTGATTTCGGGACAGTGGGATGATGGAATGATTCCACATATTCTGTTTCATATTAAAGATTTAAATTATACTCCTAACTATAAAGCTTGGAATTGTGGTGGAAAAATTTCCTCATCTGGAATAACTCAACCACCAATATTAGCAAGTATTTTAAGGATAATTATTGAGAGACAAAAATTTTCAAAAAAAAAAGTAAAAAAATATCAAACTTTAATATTAAAAATTAAAAAATATTTAAAATGGTTTATTAGATACAGAGATCCAAAAAGAACTGGTTTAATTTCCATACTTCATCCATGGGAAAGTGGGTATGACAATTCTCCTTTATGGGACAAACCGATGAGTAAAGTCAAAATAGACTCTAAACTTAACTACAAAAGAAAGGATAATAAAATTGTTAAAAAAAGTCAAAGACCACTAAAAATAGATTATGATAGATATGTAACGATAAAAAATCACTTAAGACAATTGAATTATGATCCTAAAAAACTTTACTTCAAATCAAAATTTAATGTTGTTGATGTAGGTTTTAATTCACTTTTTTTAAAAGCTTTAAAAGATTTAGATTTTTTACTTAAATTTATAGGCAAAAAGAGCTCTTTTTTAAAAAAATATATTCTTTTAAATGAAAGCAAACTTGTAAAATTATACAATTCAAAAAAAATGAAATTTAAAAATAAAGATCTTAAAAATAATACTTCAGTAGAAATACCATCAATAACTAATTTTTTTATGCTATTTGCTGATTTAAACAATAATTTAATTAATAGAGAGTTAATTAAAAGCCTAAAAAAATATTCTAAAAACGAGAAATATTTTTTTCCGTCAATAAGTTCTAAACATAAATCTTTTGAGGAAAAGAGGTACTGGAGGGGACCGGTATGGGTTAATTGTAATTGGATTATTTATCAAGGATTAAAAAATAAAGATAAAAAGTTTGCAGAAATAATAAGAAAAAAGACCATTAATTTAGTCGAAAAAAAAAAATTTCGTGAATATTACAGTTGTAAGTCAGGTTTAGGAATGGGTGCTAAAAATTTTTCTTGGACTGCTGCTTTATACCTAGATTTTAAACTTAATAGATCTTGAAATCTGATATATATCTTTAAATATCGAAAAAATGGAATTTAAAAAATATAATCACAATAGGGAAGAGAAAAAAATCTCAGATTTTTGGATAAAAAGAGGTTTGTTCAAACCAAGAAAAAACAAATCAAACAAAAAATTTTCTATAGTAATTCCTCCACCAAATGTAACCGGAAGATTACATATGGGACATGCTTTGAATAACAGCATTCAAGATGTTCTTGTCAGATTTAATAGAATGAAAGGTCTTGAAACTTTATGGCAACCAGGAACGGATCATGCAGGAATTGCAACGCAAGCAGTTGTTGAGAATAACCTATTAAAAGAAGGAATTAAAAAAGATGACTTAGGAAGAGAAAAATTTATTAAAAAAGTGTGGGATTGGAAAGATCAATCTGGCGGCATAATTTTAGATCAACTTAAAAAATTAGGCTGCTCTTGTGATTGGTCGAGAACTAGATTCACTATGGATAAAGATTTATCTGAGGCGGTAATAAAAGTTTTTGTTGACCTTTATAATAGTAAATTAATTTACAAGGATAAAAAATTAGTTAACTGGGATACTCAGTTGCAAACTGCTATTTCTGACTTAGAAGTTATTCAAAAAGATGTTCAATCTCAATTATATTATATTAATTATTCAATCGAAAACTCTGATCAAAAAATTACTATCGCAACCACTAGGCCAGAAACTATGATGGGAGACACCGCGGTAGCTGTAAATCCAAAGGACGAAAGATATGCTCATTTAGTTGGAAAAAATGTTCTAATTCCGGTTGTTAATAGAACTGTAAAAATTATTTCGGATCATTATGCTGATCCAGAACAAGGCTCAGGAGTTGTAAAAATTACACCAGCACATGATTTTAATGATTACGAAGTTGGAAAGAGAAATAAATTAGAAATAATAAATATTTTTGAAAAAAATGGTAAAATAAATAAAAATGGGGTTAAAGAATTTCATGGACTAGATAGGTTTGAAGCAAGAAAGCTTTTAATTAAAAAATTAAAGGAAATAGGTTCCTTAGTAAAAATTGATAATATTAAAAATAAAGTTCCATATGGAGATAGATCAAACACTATAATAGAACCACTTCTTACAGAACAATGGTTTGTAGATGCCAAAAAATTATCAAAAAAACCAATTAAGATAGTAAGAGAGGGAAAAACCTCTTTTTTTCCAACCAACTGGTCAAAAACATTTTTTCAATGGATGAATGAAATAGAGCCATGGTGTATATCACGACAAATTTGGTGGGGCCATAGAATACCTGCCTGGTATGATGATTATGGTAATATTTTTGTAGCTAAAAATGAAAAAGCTGCATCAGTATTAGCTAAGAAAAAAAATAAAAATAAAAAATTTAAACTTAGACAAGAAACTGATGTTTTAGATACATGGTTTTCATCCGCATTATGGCCTTTTGCAACACTTGGATGGCCAAACAAAACTAAAGAACTCACTAAATTTTATCCAACTTCAGTTCTTGTAACAGGTTTTGATATAATTTTTTTCTGGGTAGCAAGAATGCTAATGATGGGAAATTATTTTAAAAATAATACTCCATTTCGTAAAGTATATGTTCACGCACTAGTTAGAGATGAAAAAGGGCAGAAAATGTCAAAGTCTAAAGGTAATGTTATTGATCCATTAGATTTAATAAATGAGTATGGAGCGGATAGTTTAAGATTTACACTAATATCAATGACATCTCCAGGAAGAGATGTAAAATTATCAAAAGATAGAGTTATAGGAAATAGAAACTTTATAACAAAAATTTGGAGCGCAAATAATTTTTTAAAACTTAATAATTGCAAGCTAAATAAAAAGATAAATTTGAGCTCAATAAAACTTCCAATAAATCATTGGATTTACTGTGAATTTATAAAAACACAAAATTTAATTACTAAAAATATTGAAATATTTAGGTTTGATGAAGCTGCTAAACATGCATACCAATTTGTTTGGCACTCCTATTGTGATTGGTATTTAGAGTTTTTAAAGCCTATTTTTAATTCAAAAAATAAAAGTGAAATTAAAGAAGCCAAATCTTTCTCATCATTTATGATGGCAAATATTCTTAGAATTCTTCACCCATTTATTCCTTTCTTTACAGAAAACTTGTGGGGTTTAAATGCTTATAAAAAAATATTTCATAATTTTTTAATCTCTTCCAGTTGGCCCGATTTTAAAAAGATAAATAAATTTGGAAAAAATCAAAATAATATAAATAATTTAATTGAAATAATTTCCAATATTAGATCTACTAAAGCAGAGTTAAAAATTACTCCAAAGCTATATTGTGATATATTTTTTGAGGATAAATCAGGAAGGTTAGAAAAATTGGTAAAAGCAAATATCAGTTTGATTAAACATGTAGGTAGAGTAAATAATATCCTTAAGAAAAAGATAAAAGATAAAAATTCATTAGATATCTTAGTTCTTAAGGAAAAAATTTCATTAAATTTTAATGAGGACATAAATTTAGTCTCACAAAGGGAGAGAATTTTGCAAAAAATAGAGTTAATTAACAAACAAATTACTGGTTTAAACAGTAAGCTCAAAAATAAGGCTTATGTGACAAATGCACCAAAAGAAATAGTACAAAATGATAAAAATTTAGTTAAAGAATTAACTATTGAAGATGGAAAATTAAGAAGTATTGTATCAAGTATTAATTAAATGTCTAAAATTGATAAAAAAAAACTACCCAGTCGTCATACTTCATTAGGACCAGATAGAGCTCCACATAGATCTTTTTATTACGCAATGGGAGAGACCGAACAGGATGTTGCAAAACCATTTGTGGGAGTAGTATCTACTTGGAATGAAGCTGCACCGTGTAATACAGCTTTAATGAGACAAGCTCAATCAGTTAAAAAAGGTGTAAAACAATCTGGAGGAACGCCAAGAGAATTTTGTACGATAACTGTAACAGACGGTATTGCTATGGGTCACGAAGGGATGAAATCATCCTTGATTTCTAGAGAAGTAATAGCTGACTCAGCTGAGCTAACAGTTAGAGGACATTGTTATGATGCCCTGGTTGGAATTGCTGGATGTGATAAATCATTACCAGGTTTAATGATGTCTATGTTGAGATTAAATGTGCCAAGTGTATTTATTTATGGTGGATCAATTTTGCCAGGAAAATTTAAAGGTAAAGACGTAACAGTGGTAGATGTGTTTGAAGCAGTAGGTAAACACTCCTCAGGAAAAATGTCCTCTGAAGAACTAAGAGAATTAGAATTAGTAGCTTGTCCAAGCGCTGGAGCTTGTGGAGGTCAATTTACAGCAAATACCATGGCATGCGTTTCTGAAGCAATAGGTTTAGCACTACCTTATTCAGCAGGTACTCCTGCTCCTTATGAGGAAAGAGATAAATACGCTTTTGAGAGCGGTCAAACAGTAATGAACTTATTAGAAAAAAGAATTAAACCAAGAGATATTGTTACAAAAAAATCTTTAGAAAATGCCGCAACTATTGTGGCAGCAACTGGAGGTTCAACTAATGCTGCACTTCATTTACCAGCTCTAGCTAATGAAATTGGAGTAAAATTTGATTTAATGGATGTTGCTAAAATATTTAAGAAAACACCTTATCTTGCAGATTTAAAACCTGGTGGAAATTATGTTGCTAAAGATATGTGGGAAGCTGGTGGAGTACCGATGTTATTAAAAACTTTATATGATGGCGGGTTTATTCATGGAGACTGTATGACAGTGACTGGTAAAACTATGAAAGAGAATTTAAGCGAGATTAAGTTTAATTCTAACCAAAAAGTTTTAAGAGAATACAACAATCCTCTATCTCCTGATGGTGGCGTTGTAGGTTTAAAAGGTAATTTGGCACCTGATGGAGCGATCGTTAAAATAGCTGGTCTTAAAAAATTACAATTTACAGGTAAAGCCAGATGTTTTGATAATGAGGAAGACGCAATGAAAGCAGTACAAACTAAAAAATATAAAGATGGAGATGTAATTATAATAAGATATGAAGGCCCAAGAGGTGGTCCTGGTATGCGTGAAATGCTATCAACGACAGGAGCGATTTACGGACAAGGGAAAGGTGAAAAAGTTGCTTTGATAACTGACGGAAGATTTTCTGGAGCAACTAGAGGTTTTTGCGTCGGGCATGTTGGACCAGAAGCAGCACTTGGAGGTCCAATAGCATTATTAAAAAATGGAGACACAATAGACATAGATGCTAAAAAAGGAACAATAAATGTGAGATTAACTAAATCGCAATTGATATCGCGAAGAAAAAAATGGAAAGCAAGGAAATCTGCTTTTGGGTCTGGGACATTGTGGAAATACGCGCAAACAGTTGGTCCAGCTTATTTAGGAGCCCCAACTCATCCGGGTAAGAAAAAAGAAGTAAAAGATTATTCAAAAATTTAATGAAAATTAGACCAGTTATTTTATGTGGAGGCGCTGGAACTAGATTGTGGCCTAATTTAAAAAAACATCAAGCCAAACAATTCATTAATTTTGGGGGGTGGACATTGTTTGGAAGAACACTTGAGAGAATTAAAAGCCCATTATTTGATGAACCTATAATAAGCACTAATCATAAATATATTAAAAATGTAAAAAATTACCTAAATAAGCATAAAATCAAAAAATATAAGATTGTTTTAGAACCTGCAAAAAAAAATACAGGACCAGCTATTCTCTCTTCAGCATTAATAAAAGATATACCTGATGAGCAAGCCTTAATTATTTTATCAGCAGATCATCTTATTGAAAAAGTAAACAAATTTAATCAAAAAATTCAAAATAATAAAAAATTTTTAACAAATAAGAATATTTTTATTTTTGGAATCAAACCGAATACTCCTTCTGAACAATTTGGATATTTTGTTACTAAAAAAAGAAAAAAGCTTAACTCTGTTTATAAATTTATTGAAAAACCAAAAAAACAAAAAGCTAAACTTATAATTAAAAAAGGTGGATATTGGAATTCAGGAATATTTTTTTTAAGAAAAGATTCATTAATAAATAATTTTAAAAAATATCAAAAAAAAATTTTTTTACACACATGGCGTTCAGTTTTAAAGAGTAAATTTAAGCGTAATACGTATTATTTAAATAAAAGAGAATTTCTTAAAAATCCATCAAAATCATTTGATTTCGCTATACTTGAAAAAACAAACGATATTAATGCTATAAAACTTAATATTCCTTGGTCTGATCTAGGAAGTTGGAAAGAAATTCTTCTGATGTTTAATAAAAATAAAAAAAAATACTTCAGAAAAAAAAATATTTTTTATAGACCATGGGGCAATTATATAAATTTATTTAATGGTAATAATTTTTTAATAAAAGAACTTAATGTCAAATCAAAAGGAGTTTTAAGTTTACAAAAACATTTTCATAGATCAGAACACTGGGTTGTAATTAATGGCAAACCAAAAATTACATTAAATAAAAAATTTTTTTCAATAAAACCTAATGATACAATTTTTATCCCAAAAGGATCAATACATAGAATACAAAATCCAAATAAACATAATGTAAAAATTATGGAAGTGCAGCTGGGGACAATTTTAAAAGAAACAGATATTATTCGGTATGAAGATATTTATGGTCGAGTTAATTGATTATTAGTTCAATTGGCGTGTGATCAGAGGGCTTTTCTTTTGACCTAGGTTTTTTATTTATATTTATTGATAAAATATTTTCAACTAAATTATTTGATAATAAAAAATGATCAATTCTCATCCCGTAATTTTTTTGCCATGATCCAGCAAAATAATCCCAAAAAGTATATTCAATTTTATCTTTATTTTTAAATCGATAAATATCTTTAAAACCTAAATTTAATAATTCACGAAATTTCTTTCTTATTTCTAATTTTCCTAAAGCATCATTTTCATATCTTTTAAAATCATAGACGTCAATTTCATCTGGTATTATATTAAAATCTCCAGCAATCAATAAGTTGCTGTTTTCAGACAATTTTTTTTTTATTTTTAAAACAAATTTTTTTAACCAATCCTTTTTGTAATTATATTTTTCAGTTTCTACAGGATTACCATTTGGAACATATATATTAATTAATTCAACTTTCTTTTTTTTAAATTCTATTTCTCCAGTAATTATTCTTGATTGATTCGACTGATCTTTAATAAAATTTTTATTAATATTTTTTATTGCAACTTTTGATACGATGGCAACTCCATTGTAACTCTTTTGTCCAAATACATAGGAAAAATATCCAAACTTTTTAAAGTCGTCATATGGAAAATTTTCATCCTGTGTTTTAATTTCCTGAAATAATAAAATATCAGGATTTTCATCTTTAATGTAATTGATAATATTTTTAATTCTTGCCCTTACAGAATTTACATTCCAGGAAATTATTTTCATCAAACTGAAAAAGAAAGACCACAACCACATGAAGAAGAAGCTTTTGGATTATCTATTACAAAAGATTCACCAACCATTTCTTTCTTAAAATCTACAGTTGAGCCCTCGATAATATTTAGAGACTCAATATCTATTATTGTCTTATCAAATAAAATGTCATTTTTATTTACATTATTGTCGAAACTAAAATTATATTTAAAACCTGAACAGCCACCTCCCTGCACGGTAATTCTAAAATATTTTTTTACGTCTTCACTTTTTGTGATTTTTTCTATTTGAATTTTAGCTCTATCAGTAAATTCTAATTTTTTTTCCATAATTATCTAGTATATAATCTATATAGTAACCATGCAAAAAAATTCAATAAATACATTGTCTAAACTAGCAGTTCCATTGAGTTCTAAAGGTAGGTTTTTTAAAGAGAGTAAAACTGGTCTTAGAACCGATTTTCAACGAGATAGAGATAGAATTATACATTCAACAGCTTTTAGAAGGCTCAAACATAAAACACAAGTTTTTGTAAATACTACGGACGATCATTTTAGAACAAGGATTACTCATTCCTTAGAGGTTGCTCAAATTGCTAGGACCTTGTCAAAATTTTTTGGTTTAAATGAGGATTTATGTGAAACTTTGAGCCTAGCGCATGATTTAGGCCATACACCATTCGGACATGCTGGTGAAGATGAATTAAATAATTGTATGAAAAATTATGGAGGTTTTGATCATAATATTCAAACTATAAGAATAATTTTGTTTTTAGAAAATAGATATTATAATTTCAAAGGTTTAAATCTTACTTTTGAGACATTAGATGGGTTATTAAAACACAATGGACCCATAAATAATATTAAAAAATACAACAAAATTTTAGGTAAAAATTATTTTAAAAACAAAATTAAATTTTCATTAAGCCCATCGCTAGAGGCTCAAATTGCATCTATCTCAGATGATATCGCTTATAATAGTCATGATCTTGAAGATGGACTAAAATCAAACTTATTTAAGCTTGAAGATTTATCTTCTATTCCTATTTTAAAAGATATTATTTTAAAACATAAAAAAAAATTAAGTAAATTTCCTTTAGAACTAGTCATAAGACAAATTATTAGAGAAATTATAAATGAAATGGTAAAAGACATAATTCTAACAACACAGAAAAATATAAAATTAAATAAAATAAAAAATTTAAATGATATATATAAAACAAAATATCCAATTGTTAGGTTCTCATCAAAAATGAAAAAATTTGATAAAAAAGTTAAAAGTTTTTTAAGGAAAAGAATGTATTTTCATAAAAATGTTAAAAAAAACACTGAACAAGGAAAGAAAATTATTAATAAACTTTTTTATTCAATAAAGAAAAACCCGTCCAAGTATATTAATGTTAGTAAGTACGATAACTCCAATATTGTTAGATCGATCTGTGATTTTATAGCTGGTATGACAGATAGATATGCCATAAATTTATACAAAAAAATAAAATGAATATCTTTGAAATTTATTTAAAAAAAATTAATTTAGTTTTATCTAAAAATAAAGAGAAATTAGGTTTAAAAGATTTTAATAATTATAAAAATATTACGATTGAAACACCACCCTCCGATTTTGACTTCGATTTGTCATGTAATGCAGCTTTAGTGTTAGCGAAATTAAACAAAATTAATCCAACTCTTTTGTCTAAAAAAATTAAGGATTTACTATTAAGCAATCTAAAAGATTTTAAAGAAATAGAGATAGCAGGTCCAGGTTTTTTAAATATAAGATTTTCAAATGAGGCTTTAATCTCAAATATAAATAGCATTATTGAAAACAGAAATAGTTTTGGTGCAAAAAAAACAAACAAATCTTTTAATATAGAGTTCGTTTCAGCAAATCCCACAGGCCCGATGCATGTTGGTCATTGTCGAGGAGCTATTTATGGAGATGTATTATCTAATTTACTTAAGTTTAACGGAAATAGTGTAACGAAAGAATATTACATTAATGATTACGGAAAACAAATTCAAGGTTTTGTTAAATCTGTATTTTTAAGAATTAGAGAATTAAAATATGGTGAAAAATTTATTCAAAAGGATGATCTCTATCCAGGCGCATATATTATAGATATTGCAAAAAATATTATAAAGAAAAATAAAAATGTAAAGTATGAAAATTTTGAGGAGTCTTTTGAGGCCCTAAAAAAGGAGTCTTTAAATTTTTCTATGGATTTAATTAAATCCGATTTGAATAATCTTGGAATAAAGCATGATAAGTTTTTTTCAGAGACAAAAATAGTAGAAAATAAGTTAGTCGAGAAGTCAATTAGTCACTTAAAAAAAAAAAAATATGTAGTAGAAGGATATCTCGAACCACCAAAAGGTGAAAAAGATAAAAATTGGAAAAAAATAAAAAGATTAATATTCAAATCAACAAAGTTTGGAGATGACACTGATAGAGCAATGCAAAAAAACGATGGTAGCTGGACTTACTTTGCAAACGATGTTGCTTATCATCTTGATAAGATAAATAGAAATTATGATTGTTTAATAAATATTTTAGGAGCTGATCATACTGGTTATATAAAAAGAATCTCTGCTGCCGTAAAAGCCTTGTCAGAAAATAAAGTTGAATTGCAATGTAAAGTTTGTCAATTAGTGAAACTTTTTAAAAAAGGTAAACCATTTAAGATGTCAAAGAGAGCAGGGGAATTTATTTCAGTACAAGATCTTTTGAACGAAGTAGACAAAGATTCAATTAGATTTATGTTACTAAACAGAAGTAACGATGTAGAAATAGATTTTGACTTTGATAAAATTTTAGAAAAAAGTAAAGATAATCCTGTTTATTACGTTCAATATTCTTTTGCAAGAATAAGTTCTTTGTTTAGATCTCTAAATTTAGATTTAAATGATAAGGTAGTTTTGAAAAAAGATAAATTTAAACTTAATGATTTTGAAATAAAAATTTTAAGAAAAATATTTGAATGGCCAAAAATAATTGAGATTTCATCATCAAAATTTGAACCACACAGAATTCCATATTATCTATATGAATTGGCAACTTTATTCCATTCATACTGGTCAAAAGGAAATCAAGATCCTAAATACAAATTTATTAAAGACGGAAAAATAAAAAATATTGAAACTTATATAATAATAACTTTAGTGGCTATAGTGGTACAAAGAGGTATGAATATTTTAGGAGTCTCTCTTCCAGAAAGAATGTAATGATTAAATTGATTAATATATTTTTTATTTTAATAACTTTTTTGTTTCTTATATTCGTCTTTAAACATTACTTATCTAATAAAAATATAAAAAAGATTAATATCAATAGGTCAAATATTGAAAATATTGTTAAAAGTAAGATTTCTAATCTACCAAAATTAAAAAATGACACCAAAAATGTAATAGAATTTAATTCTGGTTATCAGGAAGAGATTAAACAAAATAAACCAAGGAATTTCTGGCAACTTCTTAAAGTTGAATGAAAAAAAAAGCAATTATATTAAGTATTCGTTCTCATAAACTTTCTGACAAAGAAAGAAAACTCTTTGCTAATAAAAAACCTTGGGGATTAATACTTTTTACTAGAAATATAAAATCATTTAATCAGTTAAAAAACTTGATTAAATCAATTAAAAAATTAACAAAAGATAAAAATTTTCCGATATTAATTGATGAAGAAGGGAGAACTGTTTCTAGACTAAAAAAAATAATAAAAAACGATGTTTCACAAAAATTTTTTGGTGATAATTTTAAATTTAACCCAAATATTACTTATCAAGTTTATAAAAATTATATCAATAGTTTGTGTGAAATATTAAAAAAACTGGGTATAAATATAAATACTGTGCCTGTGTTAGATGTATTAAGAAACAATACAAACAAAGTTATTGGGAGTAGAAGTTTTTCAAAAAAACCAGATATTGTTAAAAAATTGGGAACTTTTTGTGTCAAACAATATAAAAGAAATAAAATTGGCACAGTTATAAAACACATTCCAGGCCATGGTTGTTCAACTGAAGATAGTCATCTTAAACTTCCGAAAGTAAAACTTAGTTTAAAAGAATTAAGTAAAATTGATTTTATTCCATTTATGTCTTCAACATCTCAATTTGCAATGTCTGCGCATATTTTATACCAAAAAATTGACAAAAAAAATGTAGCAAGTTTTTCTAAAAAGATAATTTCAAAGATTATAAGAAAAAAAATGAAATTTAGAGGAATCTTAATATCTGATGATATTTCAATGAAAGCACTGAAATACGATTTAGTGACCAATGCAAAAAAAACATTATCTGCAGGTTGTAATTTGGTTTTATATTGTGCTGGAAATTACAGTGAATCGATCAAATTAATCGATGAGGTTCCATATATTGATCAATTTACTATTAAAAAAACATCAGAATTTTATAAATTTTTAAGATAAAGTAAGTCTATGGAATCAAAAAATTTTGAGCAAATTTCAATAAATATTCCAAATTACACAGGTCCACTTGAAACTTTGCTTGATTTAGCCAAAACTCAAAAAGTTGACCTTGCTGAAATATCAATTACACAATTAGCAGATCAATTTTTACTGTTCATAAAAAATAGTGAAAAATTAAATTTAGAAATTGCTTCAGAGTATTTACTTATGGCAACTTGGTTGGCATATTTAAAGTCAAAACTTTTATTGCCTGAAGATGAAGATGATGATTTTAAAGCTTCAGAAGTAGCTGAGAAGCTTAAATTACAATTAAAAAAACTAGAGCTGATAAGACTTTTGTCAGATCAAATATTACAAAAAAAAAGATTAGGTGTTCATATTTTTACAAGAGGAATGAAAGGTGGGATACGATCAATTTATACACCAGAATATGATGTTTCTTTATATGATTTATTAAAAACCTATGCGAACTTACAAATGCAAAAAACATTTCAAACAATTAATATTCCAAAATTAGCAGTTTTCACTGCTGAAGAAGGAATAAAGCAGATTAAAAAAAATTTTGATTTTATAAAAGAATGGAAAAATATTAATGATTTAATTCCCAAATTTTATTTACATAAAAATATGCAAAGAACAGGAGTAGCAGGTATTTTCGCTGCTAGTCTTGAATTAACAAAAGAAGGCTTAACAAAAATATCACAAGAAAAAATATTTGAAAAAATTATGATAAAAAAGAATATCTCTTAATGAAGAAAAATAAAAATAAAAATAATGTAATTTCATTTCCCTCGAATGTTTCAAAAATTGAAAGACAAGTTGAGGCAATTTTATTTTCTGCCGCAGAACCATTAGATTTAGAGACAATTGAAGAAAGAATAAAAACAACAGTTAATTTGAAAAAGATTTTAGAAAAGTTACAAGAAAATTATAAAAATAGAGGTTTTAATTTAGTTTGCATAAGAGGAAAGTGGTCTTTCAGAACATCTGATGATCTTTCTAAATTAATGTCTTTACAAAAATCTACTCAGAGAAAACTTTCAAAAGCAACAATAGAAACATTAGCTATTATAGTTTATCATCAGCCTGTAACTCGTTCTGAGATTGAGGAGATTAGGGGTGTTGCATTTGCAACTAATACTTTAGAAATATTGTTAGAGCTTGATTGGGTAAGGCCAGCTGGCAGGAAAGATGTCCCTGGTAAGCCCATCCAATATATGACTACGGAAAATTTCTTAAATCATTTTAATATTCAAAAATTATCTGATTTGCCTACTGTTGATGAGCTTGGTACTGCTGGACTTATAGATACCTCTGAAATAGATAAATCAATTTTCGGGACAGGAAAATTTTTTAAAGAACAGACTTTAAACGATAAACAGAATATTTATGAAGATATTGAAGCCGCAATAGATAAAACTCCTGAAAGAGATGAATAAAGATATTTATTTACTGGAAATTATTGTGTATAAATAATATATGGGAAATATTGGTTGGACAGGTATAATAATAATTGCAATTTTGGTAGTTATTCTTTTTGGAAAAGGAAAGATTTCAAGCATTATGGGTGATCTAGCAAAGGGAATTAAAAGTTTTAAGAAAGGTATGTCTGATGATACTCCTTCAAAAAACGAAGACAATAATAGCAATTCAGATAATACAAATTCCGAAAACAAGTAATCTAAGATGCCTCAAATTGGTTGGTTAGAGATATTAGCGGTAGTTGTAATTGCTATTTTAGTATTAGGACCAAAAGAATTTCCTATAGCTTTAAAAAAAATTGGGTCTTATATTGGAAAATTAAAAACTCTGTTTAGCAACTTTCAACGGGAAGTCACATCTGTTACCGAAGAAATTGACGTAGAAAAACAAATTTCCAAAGAAGAAAAGATTAACAATAAAGAAAAAGGAAATGACAAATAATAATTCTTTTACTAGTCATTTTGTTGAACTTCGATCAAGGTTAATTAAATCAATATTATTCATTTTAGCAATATTTATTATCTCTTATACTTTTGCAGAACAAATATATAATTTTTTAGTAGAGCCTTATGCCAATGCTGTTAAAGATGATGAAAAATCACGAAGGTTAATTTTTACAGCTTTACATGAAACGTTTATTACATATTTGAAAGTTGCTTTTTTTGCAGCAATTTTTTTGGGTAGCCCAGTTATATTAATTCAAATTTATAAATTTATTGCTCCTGGTTTATATAAAAATGAAAAAAAAGCTCTTTTGCCGTATTTAATATCAACTCCAATACTTTTTTTTATAGGAGGTTTATTAGTTTATTACTTAGTAATGCCTTTAGCGATTAAGTTTTTTTTATCATTTGAGACTTTAGGATCAAACACAACTTTACCTATTGAATTAGAGGCGAAGGTAAATGAATATTTATCATTAATTATGAGATTGATTTTTGCTTTTGGTATAAGCTTCCAGCTTCCTATTTTATTAAATTTATTAGCTAGAATAGGAGTTGTAAACTCTGACTATTTAAAAAGAACAAGGAGATACGTTATTGTTATAATTTTTACTGTTGCAGCAATATTAACACCGCCGGACCCCATAACACAAATAGGTCTAGCTATACCTTTATTATTACTTTATGAATTGTCTATTATAACTGTTAAATTTACTGAAAATAAAAAGGTGGAAAAAGAAAAATTAGAAGATGCATGATCTTAAAGATTTAAGAAAAAACTTAAATACTTATAAAAAAAAATTAATTGATAGAAATTTAGATTTTGACTTGGATTTATTTTTAAAGGTTGACAGTGAAAATAGAAAGTTTATTCAAAAAAAAGAACAGTTAGAACAAGAAAAAAAAACTTTATCGAAAACTAAAGACAAGTCAAATTTCGAGAAATCAAAAAAAATATCAATAGAAATAGAAAAAATCTCCGAAAAACAAAAAAAAATAAAACAAAAACTTAATGATATTCTTTATAATCTTCCTAACATTGCTTTAAATGATGTTCCAGTTGGAAAAGATGAAAAATCAAATAAATTCATAAAAAAAGTTGGAAATATTATAGAACATAAATTTAAAATAAAATCCCACTATGAGCTTGGAGCAAAAAATAACAGAATTGATTTTGACACCTCAATAAAACTATCTGGTTCGAGGTTTGTGGTGCTAAAAGAAAATTATGCTTTATTAGAAAGAGCTCTAATAAATTTTATGTTAGATATACATGTTAATCAATTTAAATACACAGAGATTTCACCACCATTAATTGTAAATGAAGATATAATGTTTGGTACAGGCCAACTACCTAAATTTGAAGATGATCAGTTTGAAATTAAGTATCTTAAGGCGGACCAAAAAAAATTTTTAATACCCACGGCAGAAGTTGTTTTAACTAATTTGGTGAAAGACACTGTATTAGATGCAAGTCAACTTCCTCAAAGATATGTTGCAGCGACCCCTTGTTTCAGAAAAGAAGCTGGAAGTTATGGCAGAGATACAAAAGGCATGATGAGACAACATCAGTTTTACAAAGTTGAATTGGTAAGTATTGTAGAGCCTAATAATTGTCTCAATGAATTAGATAGAATGTTAAATTCGGCCGAGGAAATTTTAAAAAAATTAGAGATCCCTTACCAAGTAGTCCTTTTGTCTACTGGCGATATGGGATTTAGTGCAGAAAAAACATATGATATTGAGGCATGGATACCAACTGAAAAAAAATATAGAGAGATATCAAGCTGCTCATCATGTGGGACTTTTCAAGCGAGAAGGATGGGTGCAAAATATAAGTCATCAAAAGGTAACGAATTTCTTGGCACTTTAAATGGATCTGGGGTAGCAGTCGGAAGGTTAATGATCTCATTTTTAGAGCACTATCAAAATCAAGACGGATCTATTACCATTCCGAATATTTTAAAAAAATATATGAATAATTTAGATAAAATTTGATTATTATTCCCTTGTTTAACTAACTCTTTTATTATAATTATCCACTTATGAGCGGCCAAGGAATAGCACAATTCATACCTCTGATTTTAATATTTGTAATTTTTTACTTTTTTTTAATTAGACCTCAACAGAAAAGAGTTAAAGATCACAAAGCTATGGTAGAGTCTCTAAAAAGGGGAGACGAGATTATAACATCAGGAGGAATAATAGGCACCATTGAAAGAGTTATGGAAGATGATAGAATTGAAGTAAATATTGGCGATAACGTAAAAGTACAAGTTATAAAGACAACGATTACTAGTTTGCTAAAAAAAGAAGAAATAAAAAAATAATTCTTTTTCGTGTTAAATTTTTCAAAAATAAATATTTTTTTAATATATCTTATATTAATAATAATATCTTTTTTTTCACTTTTAAATTTACAAACTGAAAATAAAACATTTATTAATAAAAAAGTAAATTTAGGATTAGATCTTCAGGGTGGATCATATCTTTTGCTGGAAATAAATTCTGATCCTTTAGTTAAAGAGAGAATTCAAGCAAAAGTAATTCCAATCAAAAAATTTCTAAAAAAAAATAAATTAGATTATTCAAATTTTGTAGTAAACGATAAAAGCTTAATTTTTAATATTGATAATCCTGAAAAATTTGAATTAATTTTTTTTTCAAAAGAGGAAAATTTAGTTAACCCTTATATTGGTCAATATAACTCTTTTGAGTTAGATTTAAAAAATTTAGAAAAAAACAAATTAGAAATATCATTTTCAAAATATGGTTTACTAACTATAAATAATGCTGCTCTTAAACAATCGATAGAAATAGTAAGACGTAGAATAGACGATGTTGGAACAAAAGAACCAACTATACTTCAAAGAGGTGAAAAAAGAATTCTTGTTGAATTACCAGGACTTAAGGACCCTGAACGAATAAAAAATTTACTTGGCAAGACTGCTCAATTAAATTTTAGACTAGTCGCACAAAATGAGGAATTTGGTGTGGAAAAATTGATTACAGAAAACGGTGAGTCACTTAATGTAAGCAAGAGAGTTGTAATGAGTGGTGAAAATTTAATAGATGCTCAACCGAATTTTAACTCTCAATCAAATCAACCGACAGTATCTTTTTCATTAGATAGATTAGGAGCTCAAAAATTTGGTCGAGCAACTTCAGATAATGTTGGAAAAAGACTAGCTATCATTTTAGATGGAAAAATTGTAAGTGCTCCATCTATTAATGAGCCTATTACCACAGGTAATGGAATGATTTCTGGTAATTTTACCTTTCAAGAAGCTACTGATTTAGCATTACTTTTACGCTCAGGCGCATTGCCAACACCTTTATTAATTGTGGAAGAAAGAACAGTTGGTCCTGATTTAGGCGCAGATTCTATAAACTCAGGCATAAAATCATTAATAGTAGGATTTATACTAGTAATATTATTTATGATTTATAAATATAAAATTTTCGGACTAATCGCAAACTTCGCGCTGATTTCTAATTTAGTTATGTTAGTTGGAGTGTTAACTATATTGGAGGCTACTCTTACGTTACCAGGAATAGCTGGTATAATATTAACAGTAGGTATGGCAGTGGATGCAAATGTTTTGATATTTGAGCGTATTAAAGAAGAATTAAAAACAGAAAAATCAGCTATTCATGCTTTTGATATTGGTTATACAAAAGCAAAAATAACAGTTCTTGATGCAAATATTACGACTTTAATTGCAGCAGTTATTCTCTTTATTTTTGGTTCAGGCCCAGTAAAAGGGTTTGCTATAACTCTTGGGATAGGAATTATCACAACTCTATTCACAGCTTACTTTTTAGCTAGACATTTAACATCTTTAGTTGTTCTAAATAAAAAAGAGGGAGATGTTAAAATTTAATGAGTAAAAATATAAATTTTTCTTCTAAGTTTAAATTAGCCAATATTCTTTCTTTTGCAGTATTTTTAATAAGTGTAATTTTTATTTTCTTTAAAGGTCTCAATTACGGTATTGATTTTAAAGGAGGTACTTTAATAGAGCTAAGAGCAGATAGTATAAATGTAAATATCTCTGAAATAAGAACTAGTTTAAATTCAATGGATTTAGGAGATGTAAACGTTAAAGAATTTGGTAATAAAGGCGATTTTTTAATTAAGGTAGAACAAAAAACTGACAATGATAGTGAAATTATTCCTAAAATAAAAAAAGAATTAATAAATAATCTTAATTCCGAAATAAATTTTAGACGTGTAGAAAATGTTGGGCCCAAAGTTAGTTCAGAGCTTTTACAATCTGGAATTATTGCTATTTCTCTCTCTCTAGCGGCTATGCTTTTTTATATTTGGATAAGATTTGAATGGCAGTTCAGCATTGGATCAATAATAGCTTTGTTTCATGATGTGATAATTACAATAGGTATTTTTTCAATTTTATCACTCGAGATAAATCTTTCTATAATAGCAGCAGTTTTAACTATAGTAGGTTATTCAATGAATGATACAGTGGTTATTTATGATAGAATTAGAGAAAATTTAAATAAATACAACAGACTAAATATTAGCGAGATAGCTGATCTTTCGATAAATGAAACACTTTCAAGAACTATAATAACATCAGTTACAACTCTTTTAGCATTAACATCAATTTTTGTATTAGGAG
The DNA here is from genome assembly GCA_902612235.1 of uncultured Pelagibacteraceae bacterium. Taxonomy (GTDB): domain Bacteria; phylum Pseudomonadota; class Alphaproteobacteria; order Pelagibacterales; family Pelagibacteraceae; genus Pelagilacustribacter. The sequence continues at coordinate 19,926 of CACMCJ010000007.1, read as the reverse complement.
GAGAAATATTAAAAGGATTTTCTTTCGCTATGATACTTGGTGTTTTAATTGGAACTTATTCTTCTATATTTGTTGCATCACCGGTTTTGAAATTTTTTAAAGTAACCTATAAAACCTTGGAGAAAAAAGAGGAGAAAATAGTCCCTTAAAATTAATATAAATTTTGAGCAGCTACCATTGACAATAGCATTGGGAAAGAGAGCAAGGTATTAACTCTGGATGTTATCATTGCAATTTTTGCAGATTTCGCCTTTTCATCAGGTTCACATTCAACCATTCCAAGTGCTTTTTTTTGATTTGGCCAAATTATAAACCACACATTATATGCCATTATAATTCCTAACCACATACCAATACCTATAGCTGTGCTTTTACCATAACCACTTCCGATACCTAATGTCATTGCTTCATGTGCATATCCGTTCAAATATGAAACTATAAGACCTGTAATTATCGTTCCAAGCGCAGCCCATCTAAACCAAAACAATGCTTTAGGAGCTATAACTTTTCCTATAGCTGGTTTTTGTTCATCAGGAATATTAGGCATTGATGGAATTTGAACAAAATTAAAATACCATAATAGGCCAATCCACATTATTCCAGTTAAGACATGTAGATATCTAAATAGCCAACTAAAAAAATATCTATCAAAAGCAAAACCATCTCCACCAAAATGTAAACCCACAAGAAGCAAGACAGCTATAGCTAAAGATATATGAACTGTTTTAGATAGTGATTGCAGTATTGAAACCATAATTCATTATAACATAATTATTTTTTTTAGGCAGTTTTTTTCATACTCGAATTTTCAATTAATTCTCTTATAAATTTACCAGTATAACTGCCTTCAACTAACGATACTTTTTCTGGGGTACCTTCAGCTATGATTTTACCACCATTTATTCCACCTTCAGGACCCATATCGATAATATGATCTGCGGTTTTGATTACGTCTAAATTATGCTCTATAACCACAACTGTATTTCCAGTATTTGCAAATGCCTGTAATATTTCGAGTAGTTTTTTTATATCATGAGAATGAAGACCAGTAGTAGGTTCATCTAAAATATAAAGCGTTCTACCAGTTGGCCTTTTTGATAGTTCCTTAGCTAATTTTATTCTTTGAGCTTCTCCACCTGATAAAGTAGTAGCTTGCTGCCCAATTTTCATATAACCCAAGCCTACGTGTTTTAGGGTAATCAATTTAGATTTAATATTTTGTATATTTTCGAAAAATTCACAACCTTCATCTACTGTCATATCTAAAACATCTGCTATATTTTTGTTTTTAAATCTAATCTCTAAAGTTTCTCTGTTGTATCTTGCTCCTTTACAAGTATCGCAAGGTATAAAAACATCAGGGAGAAAGTGCATTTCATATGTTATAACTCCATCTCCCTCACAAGTTTCACATCTTCCTCCTTTTACATTAAAAGAATACCTTCCAACCTTGTAACCTCTTGCTTTAGATTCTGGTAAACTTGCAAACCATTCTCTTATGGGGCCAAAAGCACCAGTGTATGTTGCAGGGTTTGATCTAGGAGTTCTCCCAATTGGTGACTGGTCAATGTCAATAATTTTATCAATTAATTCAGTACCTTTGAAACCGGTAAAAGCCTTTGGTACTTTTCTACTTTTATTTTTATTTAGCATAAGATTAAATGCGTTATACAAAGTATGTAAAATTAATGTTGATTTCCCGCTTCCTGAAACACCGGTTACACAAGTAAAAGTTCCAACTGGAATTTTTAGATGAACTTTTTTTAAGTTGTTTCCGCTTGCACCACTGATCTCAATAAATCTTCCATTTTTTGCAGTTCTTCTTTTTCTTGGAATAGGAATGTATTTACTGCCAGAAAGATAACTTCCAGTTATACTTTTCTCATTTTTAATTATTTCTTTAACATTACCTTCAGCTACTATCTCACCACCATTAAGCCCAGCTTCTGGACCAATATCAATAATATGATCTGAATTTTCCATAGTTTCGATATCATGTTCTACAACTATTACCGTATTACCTAAGTCCCTTAATTTTTTTAAAGCAGCAATTAATTTTTTATTATCTCTTTGATGTAAGCCAATTGATGGTTCATCTAAAACGTATAGTACTCCAGTCAATCCTGATCCAATTTGAGATGCTAATCTAATTCTTTGCGCCTCACCTCCAGAAAGTGTTCCTGACTCTCTCGATAGTGTTAAGTAGTTAAGACCAACATTAAGAAGAAAGCTGAGTCTCTCATTTATTTCTTTTAAGATGTGTTGGGCAATTTTATTTTCTCTATCAGACAAAACATTGATTAAATTAGCAAACCATTTCTGAGCTTCATCGATAGATTTTTCAGTAATCTCACTTATGTTTAATGAGTTAATTTTTATACATAAGGCTTCATCTTTCAGTCTCATCCCTTTACATTTCTCACAGTCAGACTCACTTTGGTATTGTGATATTTCTTCTCTTTTCCACTCACTATCAGTCTCTAAATATCGTCTCTCAAGATTATTTATTACACCCTCAAAAGTTTTTTTTGTATTATAAGTCTCATATCCATCATCGTAAGAAAATTTTATTTCTTCATCATCTGAACCATATAAAATAATTTCTTGAAATTTTTTTGGGATTTTTTTCCATTGTTCTGTCAATGAAAATTTAAAGTGTTTAGCTAACGAAGCTAAAGTTTGTGCGTAATATAAACTTGTAGATTTTGCCCAAGGCTCAATAGCTCCATCTTGTAAGCTTTTTTTTGTATCTGGAATAACTAAATTAGGATCTACATTAAGATTATGCCCTATACCTTCGCACTCTTCGCATGCACCAAAAGGAGAATTAAATGAGAATAATCTGGGTTCAATTTCTTCAATAGTAAAACCACTCTCTGGACAAGAAAATTTTGATGAAAATAAAACACTCTCAAGTTTTCTAAATTTCTTTGGTATTGTCTCATTTTCATACTCTACTATCAGCAAACCATTAGATAAATTTACAGCAGTCTCCACACTATCAGCTAATCTATTACCAATTTTTGAATTTAAAATTATTCTATCTACAACGATTGAAATATCATGTTTCACCTTTTTATTTAAATTTGGAAATTCGTCAATATTTAGATATTTTCCGTCTACTTTAATTTTTGAAAAGCCTCTTTTTTTGTAATTTTGGATCTCTTTTTTATATTCTCCTTTTCTGCCTCTTACTACAGGTGATAACAAATAAATTGTGCTATTTTGAGGTAGTTTTTTTATTTTATCTACCATTTCACTTATTGGTTGGGATACGATTGGTTTTCCAGTAAATGGCGAATAAGGAATTCCAACTCTTGCAAACAAGACACGCATGTAATCATAAATTTCAGTAACAGTGGCAACAGTTGATCTAGGATTTTTTGACGTATTTTTTTGCTCGATTGAGATTGCAGGACTAAGACCCTCAATTAAATCTACTTTTGGTTTTTTCATCTTATCTAAGAATTGTCTTGCATAAGAGGATAAGCTTTCAACATATCTTCTTTGACCTTCTGCGTAGATGGTATCAAACGCCAAAGATGATTTTCCTGATCCAGACAGACCAGTAATGACAACTAGCTTCTCTTTTGGGATATCTAGAGAAACATTTTTTAAGTTGTGTTCTTTAGCCCCTTTTACAACGATTTTTTTCAACATATTTTTTTATAAAATAATAATGATCTTATATTTATTAATCAATTGTGATATAAGAATTAAAAAAATTTAATAAATAAATTCACAAATTTTGTCAAAATATTATGTCAGGAAGTTTAAATAAAGTACAATTAATAGGTCGTTTAGGCGCAGATCCAGATATTAAGCAGATGGTTAATGGAAAAAACGTTGCTAGATTGAGTATTGCTACAAGCCAATCTTGGAAAGATAAATCTAGTGGAGAGCGAAAAGAAAAAACGGAGTGGCATAGAGTTGTTATTTTTAATGAGGGGTTAGTTAATGTTGTTCAACAATATTTAAAAAAAGGAGCGAATGTTTATATTGAAGGTCAATTAAGCACCAGAAAATGGAAGGATGAGACTTCTGGTCAAGATAAATATTCTACAGAAATAGTTCTTCAGGGCTATAATTCTAGTTTAACAATGTTAGATAGTAGAAATAGTAAAAATGAAAATTCTAACTTAATACAAGAAAATAAAAGCTCGTTACCAAACGACAATCTAAATCAAGATACAAAAGATTTAGATGATGAAATTCCATTTTAAACTTTATGGAAAAAACAATAATAGAGAATAAGTCTTTTAAACCAATATTTGTACAAGACGAAATGAGTTCATCTTATTTGTCTTATGCAATGAGTGTTATTGTTAGTAGAGCATTACCTGATGTTAGAGACGGACTTAAACCAGTCCATAGAAGAATAATATATGCTATGTACAAAGGTGGATATGATTGGTCTAAATCTTACAGAAAATCTGCAAGAATAGTTGGTGATGTAATAGGTAAATATCATCCTCATGGAGACCAGTCTGTTTATGATGCTCTAGTTAGGTTAGTGCAGGATTTTTCAATGAGTCTTCCTTTAATATCTGGACAAGGAAATTTTGGATCGATAGACGGCGATCCTCCAGCTGCAATGAGGTATACAGAAACAAAGCTTGGAAAAATAGCCCAATACTTAACTGAAGATTTAGAAAAAAATACTGTTACTTATAGATCAAATTATGATGAGACAGAAAAAGAACCTGAGGTTCTCCCTTCACAATTTCCTAATATACTTGTAAATGGTGCAGGAGGTATCGCTGTTGGTATGGCAACTAGTATTCCTCCACATAATCTCTCTGAAATTATAAATGCCACTATTGCGTACATCGGTAACAAAGACATAACGATTGGTCAGTTAATGAAATTTGTTCCTGGACCAGATTTTCCTACAGGGGGAATTATTATTGGTAAAGATATTTTAAAACAAGGTTATAATCAAGGAAGAGGGTCATTTAAAATTAGAGGTGAGATAGATCTCGAAGAAAAAAAAAGTGGAAGAGAAAGTTTAATTATAAAATCAATACCATATCAAGTGAATAAATCATTACTAATAGAAAAAATTGCACAATTAGTAAGAGATAAAAAAATCGAGGGAATAAGAGATATTAGAGATGAGTCAAATAGAGAGGGAATAAGGGTAGTAATTGAATTAAGAAAGGCAGTTGAACCTGAAACTATAAGAAGACAGCTTTACAAACTAACAAATATAGAAAGTTCATTTGGATTCAATACTCTTGCAATTGTTAATAGTAAGCCAAAAATATTAAATCTAAAAGATTTCATCTCTGAATTTCTTAAATTTAGAGAAGACACTGTAACAAAAAGAGTAAAATTTGATTTAAAAAGAGCCGAGGAAAGAGCGCACATATTAATTGGTCTTGCTTCAGCAGTTGAAAATATCGATGAAGTAATCAAAATAATTAAAAATTCAAAAGATACAAATATTGCAAAAAAAAATCTTTTAAATAAAAAGTGGAAGATTAAAAAAAGTACTAAATTAATTAATTTGATTGAAAAAAAGAAAAATATTTCAAGTTATCAATTAACAATAAAACAAGTTAGTGCTATTTTAGAATTAAGATTACAAAAATTGACAGCTTTTGGAATTGGAGAAATTGAAGGAGAAGTAAATAACCTGGCAGAGTTAATTTTGGAATTTAATAAAATCATCAATTCAAAAAAAGAACTCTATAAACTTATCACTAGAGAACTTGAAAATATTAAAGATAAATTTGGTAAACCAAGAAAAACAAAAATTATTGATGCTGTATTAAATTACAACATTGAGGAAACTATTCAGAAAGAGTCAGTTGTAATAAGTATTACAAATCAAGGGTATATAAAAAGGAGTCCGTTGAGTTCCCTAAAAGCACAAAGAAGAGGTGGCAAAGGAAAGACTGGAATTTCAACAAGAGCAGAGGATTTTGTAGTTCAAATTTTTACTGCTAATACTCATACACCTGTATTGTTTTTTTCTACACAAGGATTAGTTTACAAGATAAAAGCTCACAAAATTCCAGAAGGCACAGCCGCGTCTAAAGGAAAGTCAATATTTAATATCTTGCCTTTAAAAAATCACCACTCTATTAGTTCAATAATGCCTTTACCAGAGGATGAGTCAGAATGGAAAAACATGATGATTGTTTTTGCTACAGCAAAAGGGAATATAAGAAAAAATACTCTGGAAGATTTTGTAAATATTAATAATAGTGGGAAAATTGCGATGAAATTAGACCAAGATGATAAAATTATTGGTGTAAAAATTTGTAAAGGATCATTAATCAAACCTCCGCTAACATCCACTAATGGACAGTAGTAACAGCTACCAATTTTTGATTTTGATAAATCTCTACAAGTCATGAGTTGGACAAGATTGTAAGAATCTACTCCTGTTATTTCAATTTCTCTCTGTACTGAGACATCCCAGATCTGAACATCTTTTTTTAAATGTAAATACTCTTCTTCAACTGAAGAAAAAGTAGTTGGCAAAAGCATGTGATTATAAACTGTATAGCTTTTTACTCCTTGTTTTTCGATTCTCGAAGTAAAAGGCGTTGATCTAACTCTTCTGGACTTACTTATTAAAAAATTTTTCATTTATTTACAAATTCTAAAATTTTCTCCCTCATTTCGAATGCATTTTCAAATATAATCATATGCCCACAATCTTTTATTATATGAATTTCAGAATTTTTAATCATGCTTGCAAATTTTTTTCCTAATTCTAGTTTTATCATTTTATCAATTTCACCAAAAATAAAAAATGTTGGACAAGTTATGCTTTTCACTGCATCAACACCATTTTTATAATTATTACAAGCAATAAGATCTACTGCCAAAACTTCTCTAATCTCTCTAGAAGAATTAAGTATTTTTTGTAATGGATTGCCTCCAATAAATTGTTTTGAGGATCCATATCCCCATTTCATCATTAAATTTATAGCTTCCATATCACCAGATAAAGCTAAATCAATTAAACTTTTGTTAACAGGTATAGAATAGGACCCAGCAATAAAAACAATTTTTTCAACTTTTTTTGGGAAGCTTTTCGCAAATTCGAGAGCCTCTAAGCATCCTTGTGAATGAGCAATCAATATAGATTTTTCAATACCAACATGATCAACAAAATCATTTATCCAATTTGATATTTCTTCTATTGATTTTAAACAAGGTCCTTCAGAATTACCATGTCCTGGAAGATCTAAGGTAAATACATTAAATCCTTTGTCAGCTAAAAATTGATCAGTTAAGGACCAAACAACATGAGATTGGCCGCTGCCATGTAATAGAATGATAGTCGGTTTTTTTATATCAAAAGGATGTCCAACATCATTTGAAAATATTTTTTTCTTTTTAATTTCTGTAATCAATTCAAAACCTTTATTAAAAATTATTTATCTTTCCAGTTAGGTTCTCGTTTATCAATAAAAGCATCGATACCCTCTTTTGCATCAAGTTTAAGCATATTTTGAACCATTACTTTTGAGGCATAATCATAAGCATCGGAAAGTTTCATATCTAATTGCTTATAAAAAGCTTCTTTACCAATTTTTAAAGTTACTGAGGATTTTTTTGAAATTTTTTCAGCTTTATTTAACACAAAGTCTTTAAGTTCATTTATTTCAATAACATCATTGATTAAACCAATTTTAGCGGCTTTATCTGATGAAATTAATTCTCCTGTTAAAAGCATTTCCATAGAATGTTTGTTTGTTAAGTTTCTTGAAATAGCAACCATGGGTGTAGAACAAAATAGACCTATATTTACTCCAGGCGTTGCAAATTTAGCTGAACTACTTGCGTATGCTAAATCACAACTTGCAACTAATTGGCACCCAGCGGCTGTAGCTGTTCCAGCGACCTCTGCGATTATTGGTTTTGGACACTTAATTATTGTTTGCATCATTTTTGAGCATTTTTTCATTATCTTTAAAAAATATTTTTTTCCTTTATCTGCACTTTTTCTTGCAGCTTTAAGATCTTTTAGGTCATGTCCAGATGAAAATGTTGACCCTTCTCCTGAAATTATTATTACTCTTACATTTTTATTAATAATTGCCTTGTCTAAAGCATTTTGTAATGAATTCATCATATTTTCAGAAAGAGCATTTAAATTCTCTGGGCTATTTAAGTTAAAACGTATTACCCCATTTTCGTTTAAATAAGTTTCTAAAACCTTGCTATTTTTTCTATAATTCATGGGTTAATTAATCTTTACCTTTACTTCATCTGACAAAGAGTTAGCTATAAAACAATATCGATGAGCTCTCTCTTGCACCTCTTTCATTTTGTTTTCATCTATAGAAAATTCTTTTGAAAATGCTATCTTTGGATTTAATTCAATATTTGTTACTGACATTTTGCCTTTGGAATTTTTTCCTAAAGTAGCTATCGCGTTATCTGTATATCCCGATACTGGCCAATTCATTTTGGCAGCAAGAGCTAAAAATGTCATCATGTGACAACTGCTTAAAGCTGCTGCAAGCGCTTGTTCTGGATTACTATTTTGTTTATTTCCGTTCCAGTCTGGAGCCGCATCACCGTTAATAACGATCTCATCATTAAATTTTATTTGATGTTTATTTGAATATTTACCAGGTGATAATTTTCCACCATCAAGACTCCACTTAAGATTAATTGAAATTTTTTCCATTATTATAATTAAATTAGTTTAATTCTTTAGCTTTTTTTCTTAACTCAAATTTTTGTATCTTTCCTGTAGAGGTTTTTGGTAGATCACAAAATTCCACTTTTTTTGGAACTTTAAATCCCGCTAAAGTTTCTTTGCAAAAAGAGATTAGTTCTTTTTCTGTGACCGGTTTATCTTTTACCATTTCTATGAATGCACATGGTACCTCACCCCACTTATCATCAGGTTTTGCAACAACAGCTGCGATAGATACGGATGGATGTTTTGCTAAAGTATTTTCAATTTCTATAGATGAAATATTTTCACCACCAGAAATAATTATATCTTTCGATCTATCTTGAATTTTTACATATCCATCAGGATGCATTACCGCTAAATCCCCAGTGTGAAACCAACCCCCCTTCATAGCTTTATCGGTTGCATCTTTATCCTTAAAATATCCTTTCATTACCACATTACCTTTGATCATTATCTCACCAATAGTTTTACCGTCTTTAGGTGCTTCTTTCATAGTTTCAGGATCCATTATAGCTACACCTTCAGTATTTGGATATCGAACACCTTGTCTTGCTTTAATTTCATTTTGTTTTTCTTCATTAAGTTCATCCCAAGACTCATTCCAAGCACATTGTGTTACGTGACCGTATGTTTCTGTTAATCCATATACATGCATAACTTCAAAACCAAGACTCTTCATTTTTTTAAAAATAATACTTGGAGGTGGCGCTCCGGCAGTCAAAACATAAACTTTTTGTTTTAATTTTTTTCTGTCTTTTTCAGGAGCACTCGTTATCATATTTAAAACTATAGGAGCGCCTCCAAAATGTGTAACGTTGTATTTGTCTATTAACTCAAAAATTTTTTTTACGTCAATATTTCTTAAACAAATAGTTCGACCTATTAACATTGGTACAGTCCATGGATAACCCCATCCATTACAATGAAACATAGGTACAATTGTTAAAAAATTTAATCTATTAGGCATGTTCCACGCGGTAGCGCTACCAGTAGACATTAAGTAAGAGCCTCTATGATGATATACCACTCCTTTAGGATTTCCTGTTGTACCTGAAGTATAACTTAATGAAAGAGCTTGCCATTCGTCCTCGGGCATTTTCCATTGAAAATACTCATCCCCAGTTTTTAAAAATTCTTCATACTCTCTATCACCAATCTTTTCACACTTTGACTGATCTGCATACTTATCGTTTATATCAATAATGGTAATCTTTCTTTTTATAATGCTTAAAGCTTTTTTTACTTCTACATGAAGCTGGCGATCTACAACTAATACTTTTGCTTCTCCATGTTCCAAAATATATGAAATCGTTTTTGCGTCTAAACGAATATTAATTGTATTTAGCACTGCCCCTGTCATCGGTACAGAATAATGTGCTTCAAATATTTCAGGGGTATTAAAGGCCAAAAAAGAGACAGTGTCCCCTTTTTTAATACCAATCTTTGAGAGCGCGCTGGCAAATTTTACACATCTTTTATAAACCTCTGACCATGTGTAATTTCTATCCTCATATATTACTGCTTCATAATTTGGGTAAATATCCTTTGCTCTAACTAAAAAAGTAAGTGGTGTTAAGGGAACGAAATTAGCTTTATTTTTCTCTAAATTTTTTTCGTATACACTCATTTTCAGTTAAATTTAGCTTTCATCAAGCTTTCACTACCAGCTATTGCTGAATGATAATGACTGTCTATTCTAGGTAGAATTTTATCAAAAAAGTATTTTGCTGTGTTAATTTTTTCTTCATAAAAATTTTTATTTTTACTTGAATTGTCAAAACTTACTTTAGTCATTTTAAGCCAAGAATAACCTAAAGCAACATAACCAAGAACTTTTAAAAAGTCATTGCATGCCGCGCTGATATCATCTTTTTGATTTTTTAATTTATCGTCTAACCATCTTGAAAAATCTAATAAAAGTTTTATCTTTTCTTTAAGAATATTTGATAGTCTTTTTAATTCAACTTTATCATTATAATTTTTTATTTCATTTTGAAGCAAAGATACAAATTTTTCCAATGTTCGATTAGTTAACACTTTTCTAAATACTAAATCAATTGCTTGTACAGAATTTGTTCCCTCATAAATTGGTGTAATTCTATTATCTCTGTATAGTTGCTCGATACCTTGATCTCTTGTGTAACCGTAACCACCAAATATTTGTATTGCTTCATTTGTTATCTCCATACCCATGTCTGAAAAAAAAGATTTTACTACAGGAGTCATTAGGGAGACCATTTCGTCTGCTTCTTTTCTAACATTTTCATTTGAATGATTTAGGCTTACATCAACTTGTTGAGACAACCAAAAAGCCAGAGATCTTTGACCTTCAATTATTGACTTCATGTTCATTAAACTTCTTCTTATATCTGCGTGTTTGATTATTAGATCTGTTTCACCATTTTTGTTATCATTAGATTTACCTTGTTTTCTCTCTCTAGTATAAGCAAGCGAATTTTGATAGGCCGTTTCTGCAATACCTAGGCCTTGAATACCAACTATAATTCTTTCTAAATTCATCATTGTAAACATTGAACTTAATCCTTTGTTTTCTTTTCCAATTAAAAATCCTTTTGCGTTATCAAAGTTTAAAACACAAGTTGGTGAACCTTTTATTCCCATTTTAGATTCAATAGATAATGTGCTAACACCATTTCTAGATCCTACTGCTCCACTTTCATCCACATTAAACTTTGGAACTAAAAATAAACTTATTCCTTTAGTGCCAGCAGGTGCACCCGGAATTTTCGCTAAGACTAAATGTATAATATTTTCTGTTAAATCGTGATCACCAGACGTTATAAATATTTTCTGTCCAGTTAAAGAGAATGATCCATCTGAATTTTTAATAGCTTTTGTTTTTATTAAACCTAAATCAGTTCCACATTGAGACTCAGTTAAACACATAGTTCCACTCCATTTTCCCTCTACTATTTTGGGAAGAAACTTGTCTTTAATTTTATCATCTGCGTGATGAAGAATACAATTATAAGCCCCAATACTTAATTCACTATATAATTTAAATGACAAACTTGCTGAAGATAACATTTCTTCAAAAAAAGTACTCACAGTCTTTGGCATTCCTTGGCCACCATATTTTGGATCACAAGACAAGGATGTCCATCCATCAGTAATGAATTTTTTATAAGCTTCTTTATAACCTGGTGGTGATCTTACTATTCCATTTTCATACACACAAGGACTGTCATCGCCTATTTTAGCTAAAGGATGTACAATTTCCTGATTTATTTTTGCTGCTTGATCTAAAACATCTTTTACTAAGTCAGAGCTTATTTCTTTAAACTTATCAATTTCTTTATAATTCTTATTATCTTTAAGATTATCAAAAAGAAACATCATATCTTCAACTGGAGCATTATATATTGTCATTTAGTTAATTAATGGTTTTCCTGTTTTTAATGTATGAACAATTCTTTCTTGGGTTTTTTTATTTTCTACTAATTTCATAAAGCTATTTAGTTCTAATTTATACATTTGATCTTCACTTATTTCTTTATCTAAATTCGTATCTCCACCACTTAAAACATAAGCTAATTCTTTACCTACTTCCATACCGTGATCAAGAATCTTCTTTTCATTATATAATTCTTCTAATATTTTGTGCATTTTTTTTCTGACATTGTCACCAGATAGTCTAAATTTACATTTATTAGAGGGAGACATATTAACATTTTTTTCTATTAAAGATCGGGCTGTCGGCAATAGCTTATTTCTATTTATTATAACATTGTGATTTTTATCTAAAAATAACAAAGGTTTTGCCTCTAATGGTGATGAGGCCGTTTTTGCATAACCAATAATATTAAATACCTGTATTGGAGCATAATCAGGATCTTTTTTTCCCATATCTGTTTGTGTCCATCTCCACAAAAGTTCTTTGCACCCTCCACCTGCAGGAACTAAGCCTACTATAGTTTCAACTAAACCCATCACTATATTTGTATGAGCAACAACATAATTGCTTTGCAACAAAACTTCTTCACCTCCTCCTAATGCTAGACCGGATGGAGCAGATATAACTGGTTTTTCACAATACTTTAGATGCTTACAGGTTTCTTGAAAGTATTTAATAAATTTTTCCACAGATTTAGAATCTTTGTTTTTGATAAATTCCATCACATAATTTAAATTTACACCTGCAGAAAACTGCATGCTTTCATTTATAATTATTAAAGGTTTATCAGTAGCTCTTTTTAAAGCATCCATTGAATTATAGTCCAAGGCGTTTGCTTTTGTATTAAATTCAACAATATTAAAATCTTTAAATCTAAATATTTCAGCAGAGTCATTTTTGTCCAATTTAATAACTGTTTTCTTAACCTTTCCTAGCGTTTGCAAATCTGTATATTTTTGCCGTTCACCATAAAAACTTTCTAATTTTTTATTTTTAAGTTCTTTTAAAAAATTATTGTTTTCAATATTTTCATTTTCAATTTTTGAAAAAAAATTTTTTAATCCTATTGACTCAAGCATTTCAAACGGACCCATAGACCAATTAAAACCTAGTCTAAGAGCTTCATCAATATCATTATATTCATCTGTGATCGTAGGTACTAAAGACGATGAATACAAAATAATTTTAGAAATAACTGACCATGCATATTTACCATACTTATCATCTCGATTTATTAATTTTAATAGATTTACTTTATCAATTTTAAGATCAATTTTTTTTACTGGAGAGTACTTATTAGTTTTTAGATCGAGTGCCTCTAAAATTTTTTTACTACTTGAATTAATATTTGATTTATTCATTCTATAAAATCCACCTTTACCTTTTCTACCTGTATATCCTGTTTCAATTAATTTTTTTACAACAGGTAAACCCTCAACAACCTTATGAAACACATCTTCTTTTGGTAATTCTTTTTGAAAACTTTTTAAAACATCTGACATTAAATCTATTCCGATTAAATCGTATAAAGCAAAAACACCTGTTTTTGGAATTCCCATAGGTCTACCAAAAACAGCGTCGGCTTCTTCAACACTTAAATTAATTTTTATTGCTTCTGTCATGGCTACTTGCATAGCATATACACCTATTCGATTTCCTAGAAAACCTGGTGTGTCTCCACATATAATCACACCTTTCCCCAATTTTTTTTCACAAAAGTCTTTGAGGAACTTAATTTTATTTTTGTCACTTAAATGATCTCTGACAATTTCAAGTAAACCCATATATCTAACGGGATTAAAAAAATGAGTTATACAAAAATCTTTTTTATCTTTTTGCTCTAATTTTTCAGAAAGAATTTTAAGTGGTATTGTAGATGTATTAGATGATACGATAGAGTTTTTTTTTCTCTCCTTAAAAATTTTATCATAAATTTGATGTTTTATATCAATTCTTTCAACAACTGCTTCGATTATCCAATCTGCATCTTTAACGTTATCAAAATTATCATTTATATTACCCGTTTTTAAATTATCGATTTTGTTCTTATGAAATAAAAGCGGAGGTCGGGATTTTAAGATTTTCTCTTTTGCTTTATCTGCTATTTCGGTTTTTAAATCTAATAATACAACTGGAATATCAGCATTACATAAGTGTGCGGCTATCCCGCTCCCCATCGTTCCTGAACCAATTACTACAACTTTACCAATATTCATAATGAATGGTCGGGGCGGCAGGATTTGAACCTGCGACCCTCTGGTCCCAAACCAGATGCGCTACCAGGCTGCGCTACGCCCCGAACGTCTGTTTTATAGGTTAATTAAGCGATTTTGGCAATTGAAAGATAGTCTCTATAGAAGTAAATAATACCAATGATACAGCATATTACAAAACCATTTAAATATTTTTTTAAACTTGAAGCTGCTTCTGGGTTAGTTTTGTTATTTGCTGCAATACTAGCACTTATAATTAGCAATGGTGGTTTAAGTGAAATTTATTTTTCTACCCTAGAAAAATATATCACACTTGGTACTAAAGAGTTTGGTCTAAAACTAAGTGTTCTTCATTGGATAAATGATGTTCTGATGGCTATATTTTTCTTTTTTGTTTCATTAGAGATAAAAAGAGAATTTATTCAGGGAGAATTATCTAATCCAAAACAAGCTATGCTACCTATCATTGGTGCAGTCGGAGGGATGGCGGTGCCAGCGTTATTCTATATCGTTGTAAATTATTCTGACAGCACAACATTAAATGGTTGGGCTATACCTTCAGCTACAGATATTGCTTTTTCTTTAGGAGTTTTATCGTTATTAGGCAAAAGGGTTCCAATATCGCTTAAAGTTTTTTTGACAGCTCTAGCAATTATAGATGATTTAGGGGCAATCGTTATTATTGCCTTTTTTTATTCTGGAAATATTGAAGGAAAATATTTAGTTCTGATGTTATTATCTTTTATTATTTTAATAGCTCTTAATAAATATAAAATAAAAAGTTTTATACCTTTCTTAATTGTAGGAATTTTTCTGTGGGATTTTACTCATCAATCAGGAATACATGCTACAATTGCAGGCGTTCTATTAGCCCTAACAATTCCACATAACAAAAATAAAAATAAAGAGTCAATGTTACTTAAGTTGGAACATGGATTGTCACCTTATGTAGCTTTTGGAATAATGCCGCTTTTTGCTTTTGCAAATGCAGGAGTTTCACTTGAAGGACTTACTTTTGCTACTTTGTTAAATCCTGTGCCTCTTGGAATTGTTTTAGGTCTATTTTTTGGAAAACAAATTGGCGTTTTTGCCCTCTCTTATATATCTGTTAAACTTAAATTTGCCGATAA
Organism: uncultured Pelagibacteraceae bacterium; assembly: GCA_902612235.1. GTDB lineage: Bacteria > Pseudomonadota > Alphaproteobacteria > Pelagibacterales > Pelagibacteraceae > Pelagilacustribacter. The sequence continues at coordinate 4,497 of CACMCJ010000007.1, read as the reverse complement.
ACCATCCGGTTCTACTTGGTCAGCTCTTTATGGAGTTTCAATATTAACGGGTATTGGATTTACAATGAGTTTATTTGTTGGAAATTTAGCTTTTGTAAATAATTTAGAATATATGGATGGAGTTAAGATTGGAGTGTTAACTGGCTCGCTTCTTTCTACACTCTTTGGATATTTCTTACTATTATTTTCTTCTAAGAAATGATCAACAATCAAATTATAAAGATTGCATCTAATACGAAACATTCAGGACTTCTGAATATATTTACTCATAAATCATCTATTAAAAATTCGTTATGTGGTGACTTTATTAAAGTAGAACTAGTAGCATACAAGAATAAAATTAAATCTATGAGATATGAAACAGAGTCATGTGTTTTATGTGAAGCTTCTGCAAGCCTTCTTGCAAAAAAAGTGAAGAATTTGAGTTTAAAGGATTTAAAAAAAGATATTATTTTTTTAAAAGAAATTAAAAAAAATAAGAAATTTAATTTTCCCCCGAGGTACAAAGAATTTAAGCAAATCTTGAATCAAAACACTTTAAAAAGGGCAAACTGTGTTATATTGCCATTTGACGCTATAATAAAAGCATTTAAATTTAAAAAATGAAAATTTTATATATATTTTTTTTTTTAATGTTTAGTTTTTTTAATAAAGCATCAGCTAATTATAATAATTTAGTTTACGATTATGAGTTTACGAGTATTGCTGGAGATATCATTAAATTAAGTGATTACAAAAATAAAGTAGTAGTCATAGTGAATGTTGCAAGTAGATGCGGTTATACTCCACAGTATGAAGATTTACAAAGTCTTTGGTCGATGTATAAAGAACAAGGCTTGGTAATTATTGGAGTTCCGACGAACAACTTTAGGCAAGAACCTGGTTCAAATCAAGAAATTAAAGATTTTTGTGAAACAAATTTTGGAATTAGTTTTCCTATGACTGAAAAAGTTGACGTATTAGGAAAGAATGCTCATCCATTTTATAAATGGGCAAAAGATAATCATGGAGTATCTGCTATACCAAAGTGGAACTTTCATAAAATAATAATTGGTAGAAATGGAAAAGTTGCCGATACATTTGCATCTTTTACAAAACCAAACTCAAAAAAATTTTTAAAGGTAATTGAAGATCAAATTAAAAATTAAAGCTTAATCCATCAAAAGCTGGTAAAATATTTTTTGGCAGCTTTTTTTTTAAATCAAAATAATCGAGGTCAGTATGAAGATTAGTAAGTATAGTTTTTTTTGGCTTTATTTTTTTTACTAAATCTATAGCTTCTTCGTAATTGAAGTGTGAAGGATGTTTATTTATTTTAAGACAATCAATTATAAGATATTCTAGATTAAACAATTTTTTAAGAGATTTATTTGGAATCTTGTTACAATCACTTATATAAGCAATTTTTTTAAAAACAAACCCTGTTGCTTTTATAAGACCGTGTTGTACTTCAAATGAATTTATTAAGAGTTTTTTTTTACCTTTTCTGATGTTAAATTTATTATTAATAACATGAGCCTTCATAATTGGCTTATATCCATGTTTTGGAAAAAAACAAAACTTATGCGTTGACGTTAAAGCCTTTATTGTTCTTTTGCTTGCATAAACAGGAATCACTTTTTTATTTTTCCAAAAGAATGGTCTCATTTCAAAAATTCCTGAAGTTTGGTCGGCATGTTCATGAGTATAGATAATTGCGTCTAAATTATTAATTTTATTTTTTAGAAATTGACTTTTAATATCTGGTGAGGTGTCAATAAGTATAGAAAGGTTTTGATATTTAATATGCGCACAACACCTTGTTCTTATATTTTTTGAATGTTTTTTAAGATTACCGCTATAATTAGTAATCCACGGAGAGCCTAATGAACTGCCACATCCTAGTATAGTAAATTTATTTTTCATTAATAAGTTTAAACAAGTTTAAATAAGTTTAAAAAATTTTCTGAGGTTGTTTTAGAAAATTTCTCAAAAGGAATTCCTTTAATTTCAGATAAAAATCTTACAGTGTGTATTATATGACTAGGTTCATTTGATTTTCCTCTTAAAGGGACTGGTGATAAGTAAGGAGAATCCGTTTCTACAAGAATTCTATTAGAAGGTATTTTTCTAAAAGTTTCTGCTAATTCATGTGATTTTTTAAAGGTTACGATTCCACTTGCAGACATATATGCTCCAATATCTAATAATTTAAAAGCAAATTCTTTCGTACCTGTAAAACAATGTATCAAAAATTTAAATTCTCGTTCTTTAAAGGCTTTTTTTAAAATATTAAGAGTTTCTTTTTCAGCGGATCTTGTATGTACAATTAACGGCAAATTTGATTTTTGTGAGGCATCTATGTGTTCATAAAAACATTCTATTTGATCTTTTTCATCTGAATGTTTATAGAAAAAATCTAAACCTGTCTCTCCTATTCCTATAATTTTTTTATTTTTTTTTATTTTTTCGATGATATTATCTGATTTTATCTGTTTGTGCTTTTTAGCCTCATGAGGATGAATTCCATAAGATCCATATACACAACTATACTTTTCTAATATTTTTAAAATTTTATCAAAACTTTGGTCCTCGGTTGAAATTGTAAGTAGATATTTAACTCCATCATTATTAGCTCTTTTTATAGTTTCATCTAAAGATGAGAACATAGGCTCATAGGTTAAATGACAGTGTGAATCAATAATCATTTTTCGATTTTACTAAATAATATATCAAGTTTATTTAATTCTTTATCATGATTAAAGTTTTTCATGTTTTGAATGTCATCTAAAGATAATTTTTTAATGTTTAAATTCATTATTTTTAATACTTTTTCAGTTGCTACTGGAATAATAGGACTAAGTAAAATACTTATGTTTTTAATTTGTTCACAAATAACAAATAAAATACTTTCCATTCTCTCTGGATCATCTTTTTTTTTTGCCCACGGTTCAGCATCGTTAAAATATTTATTAGCATCAAAAGAATAACTAACAACAATTTTTATAAATTCATTTAAATTTTGTTTGTTCATTAATGTAATCAAATTTGATGTATTATTTTTAAGTTTATTCAAAAATTTTTCATCTATTTCATCTAATTTATTTGGTTTAGGTATTTTGTTTGAGCAATTTTTTTTGATAAAAGAAAATACTCTTTGACATAAATTTCCGTAGTTATTAGCTAAATCATTATTTATACAATTTGTTAAATTTTGCATAGAAACACTTCCATCATTGCCTAGAGAAACTTCTTTAACTAGGTAATATCTTAATTGGTCTACACCATAGTCTTTTATTATTTCGATAGGATCTAAAATATTGCCTAAAGATTTTGACATTTTTTTATCATCAGAGAGTATCCAACCATGCCCAAATACTCTTTTAGGAACGGGTAATTTAGCTGCTAACAAAAAAGCTGGCCAATAAATAGCATGAAATCTTAAAATATCTTTACCAATAATATGAACACTTGCGGGCCAAAACTTTTGAAAATTTTGATCTTTTTCATTAGGAAAATTAAGAGCACTTATATAGTTTGTTAGCGCATCTAACCAAACATAAATTACATGTTTTTTATTTTTAGGTACAGGTATACCCCAAGAAAATGAGGTTCTGCTTACAGATAAATCTTTTAACCCTCTTTCAACAAATTTTATTACCTCATTTTTACGAGAAGTGGGTAATATAAAATCATCATTAGACCTATACAATTCTAACAATTTATTTGACCAAGCAGATAATTTAAAAAAATATGACTCTTCCTCAACCCAGTCAACTGTTGAACCAGATGAAATTGAAATTTTTTTACCATTTTCCTCGGTAATTTCATCTTCATCATAATATGCTTCATCAGAAACAGAGTACCAACCACGATATTTATCTAAATAAATATCACCTGAGTTTTCTAATCTTTGCCAAATTTCTTGAACAGACTTAAAGTGTCTTTTTTCAGTTGTTCTAATAAAATCATTATTTGATAGATGTAGAATTTTCGTTAAATCTTTAAAACTTAGGGATAAATCATCACAAAAAACTTTAGGGTCTTTTTTATTTTTTTCAGCCTCTCTTTGTATTTTTAAACCATGTTCATCTGTGCCAGTTAGAAAAAAAACATCAAAACCCTCTAATCTTTTAAACCTGGCAAAAATATCCGCAATGATACTTGAATAAGCATGCCCCATATGAGGTTTTCCTGATGGATAATATATTGGCGTTGTGATGTAAAAATTTTTATTCATCTGTAAGCTTATTATTTATGACGTTAATAAGTGAATTTTGATTTATATTATACATCAAATATTTATTAATGTTGTTTGCAATAAACATTCTCTTTTCATTATTTTTTTCAATCGTTGCAAAACTTCCTTGTTTAAATCGAAGAAAATAGTAATCATTTAAATATAAAATCATATTGATTAGGTCTATAGTTTTATTTTTTTTGTAAGTATTCAGTATTTGATTAATATTTTGAACTAAATCATCATTTATATCAATTTTTAAAGTTTCACAAATATTA
>CACMCJ010000006.1 GCA_902612235.1 uncultured Pelagibacteraceae bacterium | reverse complement strand
ATTTATAGAAATTCAGACCCTTCTGATATAGCAGTTACAGCTGCTGGTGGTTTAGTTGGTGAAGTGGTTCAGGTATGGAGACCAAGAGAATTGAATACTCATGAAACTGAATGGGGTTTTAGTTGCATGAGTTATGAAATTTCTGGAGCGCTTGGAGTCAAAATGGCGAATCCAGATAAAGAAGTCATAGCTTTTATTGGAGATGGTTCATACTTATTGTATAATTCAGATATATATAGCTCAGTTATAACTAACAATAAACTTATCATTATCGTATGTGATAATGGAGGGCATGCAGTAATAAACCGTTTACAATTATATAAGGGTGGAAAAGAGTTTAATTGTTTATTTAAAAACTCAAAAATAACAAATCTAGTTACTGTTAATTTTGCAAATCATGCCAAGAGCATGGGAGCCGATGGAGAACATGTAAAATCAATATCTGAGCTCGAGAATGCCTTCAAAAGAGCAAAAAAATCAAAAAAAACCTATGTCATAAGTATACAGACGGATGGATATCAGTGGCTAGAAGGATCAGCTTATTGGGAGAGTCCCACTCTATCATTACCTAAAACTGAGGAAAATAAGAAAGCCCTAAAAGAACATCTTGAGGGAAAGAAAAAGCAAAGAAAAGGTGTATAAGCTTTAAAGATGAAAAAAATTTTTAAAGTTGGTTTAATTGGATGTGGCCATATAGCTGAAACATATTTTAGAGCCCATAAATACTTTAATAATTTTCAAATAATTAAATGTGCAGATATAAATAAAAAAAATGCTGAAAAATGCGCCAGGACTTTTAAAATTAAGTCCGCCTCTGTAAATGAAATCCTCAAAGATAAAAAAATTCACATTATTTTAAATCTTACAATTCCTACAGCGCATTACTCAGTAGCAAAAAAGTCATTGTTGAATGGAAAGCATGTATACTCTGAGAAACCTTTATCAGTTGATTTTAAAGATGGATTGGAGCTTATTAAAATTGCACGAAGAAAAAAACTTTTTATTGGAAATGCTCCTGATACATTTTTAGGAGGAGGTAACCAAAAAGCAAGGCAGCTTTTAGATAAAAAAATCATAGGTAAAATAAAGTTTGGGACTGCAATATTTGCTTTCCCCGGAATTCAGTCATACCACCCTAATCCAGAACCTTGGTTTAAAAAAAAAGGAGGAGGACCAGTGATCGATATGGGTCCTTACTATTTAACTGCACTAATAAACTTATTAGGTCCTGCTAAATCTGTAACAAGCATTTGTAATTATAATACAAAAAAAAGAATAATAGGTATTGGACCAAAAAAAGGAAAAAAAATTAAAGTTGAATGTCCTACCACTTACTTTTCGACTATAAAATTTCAAAATGGAACAACGATCAGATTAACTTTATCATTTGATGTAATTTCTCATCTAAGAAATCATATAGAATTATATGGAGAAAAAGGATCTATGATAGTTCCTGACCCAAATATGTTTGGTGGATCTGTTTTATTAAGTACAAAATTAGGTAGCAAATGGAAAAATTTTAAAACCAATAAAATGGTATTAGGAAAAATTAATATTCGAACCCAAAGCTCAAGAGCAAATGAATCCCCTACTAATGCTAACTATAGAGGCGTAGGACTTGCAGAGATGATTTATTCAATTCAAAACAAAAAAAAACACAGATGTAATGGTGATTTATCATTACATGTTCTTAACATTATAGATGGGATTCACAAATCAGCTAAAAATGGAAAAAAATTTAATATCAAAACTAAATGTGATAAACCTAAATTTTTTACAAATAAAGAAATTAATTCAATTATTAAATAGAATTTTGTCTACTTAATATTGCAGCTCCACGTACGCCACTTGCGTCTCCATATTTAGGTTTTAGAAAAACAGTTTTTAAGTTTGGCTCATTAATATATTTTGAGGTTTTATTTTTAATATCATCGAGAAAATCTATTTCATTTGAAACACCTCCGCCGAATACTATTGCGTCTGGATCAATTGTTGTAATAATTAAAACTAAACTTCTTGAAATATTCTCTTTAAATTTGTTGATAAATATTTGTGCGTTTTTTTCCTTTTTCCTATATAGAGCAAAAATTTCTTTAGCAGAGATTTTATTCTTATGATTATTATAAAACTCTTTTTCAATTGATTTTCCTGATAAATATCCTTCAATTCTGTTTGAAAAATCTAAAACACTATTTGGTTTCAAATTTTCCACGTTTTCAATTGGCATTTGATTTAAACTCCATTCACCACCAAGACCATTTGCACCTGATATTATTCTTTTATTTATTACTAAACCTCCTCCACAACCTGAACCTAATATTATACCAAATACGGTTTCATAATGACTTGCAGATCCATCAAAAGCTTCTGATAAACAAAAACAATTTGCATCATTTTCTGTTAAAATATTGTTACTAATTTTTTTCTTTAAATCTTTGATTAAGTTTTTTTTATTTAGCCACTGTGAATTATGAGCATTTTTTATTAAACCTGAGGTTTTGTCTACTGCTCCTGGATGACATATTCCCACATTAAATTTTCCACCATCCTGGTCAAGTTTTTTTATAATTTGCGTTAATGTTAAAACCGTGTTTTCGTAGTTTTTAGGTGTTAATACTCTATCTCTTTTTATTTCTTTATTATTGTTGTCTAGAACAACATATTCAATTTTAGTTGCACCTATATCAATTCCTATTTGCATTAATTGGCTGAAGACCTATTCATTTCTTGAAGCTCTACTTCTAATTTATTAAGCTCTTCGCCGCCGGCCATCATACTTAAAAGTTTTTCTCTTGTAATATCTTTTTTTGCATAAGTTCCTAAACTTTTTCCTCTGTTTAAAACAGTAAAACTATTTCCAACAGGATAAGCATGATGAACATTGTGTGTAATTAAAATAACTGCTAAACCCTGTGAAGCTGCCTTGACTATATATTTCAAAACAACTGACGCTTGGTGCACCCCAAGTGCAGACGTTGGCTCATCTAAAACAAGAACTTTAGCTCCGAAATATATAGCTCTGCTAATGGCTAAACATTGTCTTTCTCCACCTGACATAGTTCCAACTGCTTGCGATGGATCTCTAACATCGATTCCTATCTGACCCATTCTTTCTGCTGCTATCTTATTTGCTTTCTCGATATCAAATGTCTTAAAAAAAGGAGGTCCTTTCATAGGCTCTCTGCCCATAAAAAAATTTCTTGTTACACTCATTAAGGATACTAAAGCTAAATCTTGATAAACAGTTGCTATTCCCATATCTAATGCATCTTTAGGACTATCAAATATTGTTTTGTTTCCTTCAACTATTATTTCCCCTTCATCAGGTTTATGAACACCTGCTAATGTCTTTATTAAAGTTGATTTTCCAGCACCGTTGTCACCTAAAAGGCACATAATCTCACCTTTTTTTAATTTCATGGTAACGTCTTTTAAAGCGATAACTTTTCCAAAAAATTTACTAATATTGTTAAACTGAACTAAATATTCTGACATTATTTACTTTCTGTTACTTTTCTTCTGATATAATTATTAAATATAACAGCTATCAACATCATAGCACCTAGAAAAACTTTAAACCAATCAGTATCAACGTCTGTATAAAAAATTCCCATCGAAACTGTTCCGAATATTAAAGCTCCAAACGCTGCACCAATAGCTGAACCATATCCACCTGTTAATAAACATCCCCCTACAACTGCTGCAGCTATTGCTTCAAGTTCTTTTAAAGTGCCCCTCATAGTATCTGCGGATCCAGCATCTAAAACTTGAATAGTTGCAAAAATCGTTGCCGCAACTGCGGTACCTATAAATAAACTTATTTTAACTCTACCTACAGGAACACCTACATTATTTGCACCATTTTTATCTCCCCCAGATGCAAAAATCCAATTTCCATATCTAGTTTTCATCAATATCCAAGTTGTAATTATTGCTAGCGCTATAAACCATATTACAGACGGTGGAATACCTGTTGCTAAAGGCGTGCCATCAGTTCTTAACGCTATTAAATTCATTGATCCTAACCAAGTAAAAACCCATTTGAAAGTGTCAGTAGCGAAAATCCATGCTAGAGGGTCATCTTCAATTAAAACTCTTAGTCCAGGTACTTGGGTACGTCCAGTTATTAATCTTGTTAAAGCTAGCGTAGCCCCTCTTAAAATAAAAAGCATCGCCAAAGTTACAATAAAAGATGGTAAACCAGTTCTAACAACTAAAATTCCATTAAAATATCCAACTAAAACTGCCATGGAAAAAGCAAATATAATGCTCATCCATAAAGGCCACCCCCAATAAATTGCTGGAATAGCTATACAAATCCCAGCAAAACCTATCATCGATCCTATTGATAAATCAAATTCCCCGCCAATCATTAACATTGCAGCAGCTATCGCTATAATTCCTAAATTTGCAGATACATCTAAAAAATTTAAAACTCCATAAGCACTAAACATTCCTGTATCGCCAGCAACAATACCGAAAAAAATAAAAACTAGTATTGCTCCTCCTAAAGCTCCAAGTTCAGGTCTATTTAATAATAATCTTAATTTTGAAACTTTTTTAAGTCTTTCGTCCTGATTAAAATCAGTTTTTTTCTCAATACTTTTCGACTTTGTTGACATATTTTTAAAACTAAAAAAAAGGCCTAGTGAAATATCACTAGGCCTTTTTTATATATTTTTTATCTATAACCTTGAGCAGCCCATTTAATTACACTTTTAGCGTTTTGAGGTGTAACAAAACCAGGTCCTGTCATTACTACACCAGCTGGCATAGTTCCATATCTCATATATTGAGCAAAGATAGCTATAGGTAAATAACCTTGTAAGTACTGTTGTTGATCAATTAAAAACTCAACTTTTCCAGCAGCAGCAGCCTTAAGCATTCCTGGCGACATATCAAATGTACCAAGTTTAACACTTCCAACTTTACCAGCTGACTCTAAAGCTTTAAGAGCAGCCTCTCCTGCTAATCCAGCTCCTAAAGTTAGAATAGTGTCATATCCACCACCTAATTTAGCAGCAACAGCTTTTTGAATTTCTGTTGGGTCATTTGATGTTCCTAGAATGTCTACAGATCCACCAAAACCTTTTTTGAAACCAGCACATCTTCTATCTAAGGCAACGTTTCCTACTTCGTGGTTAACACAAAGTGCTTTCTTACCACCAGAAGCTTTCATTTTTTGACCGCCACCTACTCCTGCTTCAAATTCAGTTTGACCAACGTGAGCACTAATTCCTAGTTTCATGTAGTCATCTGAACCAGAGTTCATAGAAATTACTGGAATACCTGCAGATATTGCAGCTTTAACAGATTTTCCTAAAGCGGCTGCATCAGGTAAAGTTATTACAATACCTTTTGGTTTTTGAGAAACAGCGTTATCTATAAGCTTTGCCATTTCTACCATGTCGAATGTTGCTGGAGCAGTATATTTACAAGATACTTTCATATCTTTACAAGCTTTATCAACTCCATTTTTTGCAACTGACCAAAAAGGGTCATTTGCTTGTCCATGAGATACAACAATAATATCAACTGCTAAAGAAGCTACTGACATCATCGCCCAACTCATTAACGCAACGATTGTTAAGTATATTTTTTTCATGATTTATTCCCCATGTTGTTTATTAATTTTGACAAATTAAAACAAAAAATTAATAAAATTTCAAAAAGAAAAAAAAAATATACAACTTCTGGTAGTTTAAATTACTTAATTTTTACTACTTTTTTTTGTGCTAAAGATTTATATGCCGCATTAGCAATTTTTAATGCCATATACCCGTCTTCAAAAGTAGATCTTGGCTTAATACTTTTTTTATGGAGAGAAATTAATTCATTTAATTGAAGACTATAAGCTTCTTTATATCTCTCTATAAAAAAATTTAAAAAAGTTCTTTGTGAATGAGAATGCTTTGAATTAAAGAGCTCAGTAGAATTAGCTTTCTGATTCCCTGATAAAAGCATTCCTTTCTTTCCAAATAACTCAACTCTTTGATCATAACCAAATGAACAATGTCTAGAGTTTGTAATTACACAAATTACTCCTTTTTTTGATTTCATAATGACTGTGGCTAATTCGTGATCTTTAATCTTTTTATAAAAATTTTCAAATGAACTAGTAAATGCACAGATTTCCGAAATTTCATCCTTTCCTAAATAATATCTGCATAAATCAAAATCATGTATCATCATATCTCTAAATATTCCCCCAGATGACTTTAAATAAGATTTTGATGGTGGCTTTGGATCTCTACTTGTTATTATTATTTTCTCCAACTTTCCAATTTTATTATTATCTAGACTTTTTTTGATAGAATCGTGGCTAGGATCATACCTTCTATTAAAGCCCAATTGAATTTTTGAATGTTTATTTTTAACTTTTTTAAAAGTTTTAATAATTTTTTTGATATTTAAGTCTAATGGTTTTTCACAAAAAATAGTTTTTTTACACTTTATTCCTTCCTCTATAAATTTTATGTGTGTGTTTGTTGGACTTGAAATAAAAATTATATCAACCTTTTTATCTAAAAATATTTTCTTATAATTTTTTTCAATTTTGCAATTATAAAGTTTTTTTGCTTTTTTGTTTAATTTATCTATTTTTTCATAAACATATAAAAGGTTAAGTCTTTTATTTTTGTAAATATTAAGGGCATGCATTTGACCTATTCTTCCAAAACCCAAAAGCGCTACGTTTATCATAAATTCTTTTGTAACTTATTTATATTTATTATAAAATAATATTACTTTCTTAAAATTATGTCGATAAGATTAGGTATAGCGCCGATAGCATGGAGTAACGATGACATGCCTGAATTAGGAGGAGATACTCCATTAGAGCAATGTCTAAAAGAGGCTAGTTTAGCTGGATTTACAGGAATTGAGTCTGGTGGAAAATTTCCTATGGATTCAAATGAATTGATTCCAAAACTTGATAAAGTGAATTTAAAATTGTGTTCTGGATGGTATGGAGCTCAACTTCTTAAACGATCACCGAAAGAAGAATTTAACCTGATGAAAAACCAATTAAAACTTTTCAAGGACTGTGGAGCACCGTGTATGATATTCGCTGAAATAACTAACTCTGTCCAAGGAGACCCAATAACACCTCTGTCAAAAAGACCTAAACTTACTAATGATGATTGGAAAAAATTTATTTATTCAATTAATGAAATTAGTAAAATGATGATAGATGAAAACATGCCACTTGCATATCACCATCATATGGGAACTGTTATTGAAACTGAAGAAGATACACGCAGACTTATTGAAAATACAAAAGATACTGTAAAATTATTAATTGATACTGGTCACATGTTATTTGCACAAGGTAATTCAATTAATTTGGTTAGAGATTTTCATCAAAGACTTATTCATGTTCATTGTAAAGACATAAGAAAAAATGTCCTAGAAAAATCTTTAAAAAATGATTCAACTTTTAGACAAGCTTTTCTAGATGGAGCTTTTACAGTTCCTGGAGATGGATGTATAGACTACTTACCTTTTTTAAAAATTTTGAAGAAAAAAAATTACTCAGGATGGTTAGTAGTAGAAGCTGAACAAGATCCGAAAAAAGCAAACCCATTTGAATATGCTAAAATAGGTTATAATTATTTAAGTAAAAAAGTTTTAGAGAGCGGGTTTAAAATTATTAATTAACGATAAACAGAAACTAATTCATTATTTCCTGCAGCCACACATGGAGATTTAACACAAGTACCTACAATCCATTCTGAACCTGCTTCAGACTCAAAGTTAGCTGAAGAGACGAAAATAATCCCTTTATCAGTTGACTGACCGGCTTTTCCTTCAGCTTGTATCCTAGGATCTTGTGAAATTTGTATTAAAGGTTTTTCAATAGAATACGGATTTTTTAAATCAATATTTGATAGAACATATTTAACGATTTTCGTTGACGTCCACACATCTTTACAATTCTCACCCCAAGCAGTTGAGCCTTGATCATTTGTGCTACAAGTATTTATCTCATTGTTTAAAAAATCAACAACTAGTTTGTGATTAGATTTTATGTCATTCGCATTTTGTACCACCGTAGATCTTGTAGATGCAGTCCAAGTAAGCATACAAACTACATAAATTATTGAACTAATAACTAATATTTCTAGAGGTCCAAAATTTTTAAGTCTTCTTTTAAAGTCAATCATAATTTAACTAACATCGACTTATCAATTTTTTTTTGAAAAAAATCAATAATATTTTTAATTGTTTCAATACCCATTCTTGAGGTGCATTCATCAGTAAATGTAGCCGAATGTGGACTAAGTATTACTTTTTTATTTGTCAAAAGAGGATTATTGATTTCAATTGGCTCGTTTAAAAAAACATCCAATGCAGCACCAAAAATTAAATTTTCATTTAAAGCCCTATCAAGATCAACCTCATTAATTATTCCACCCCTAGCTGTATTAACAATTATTGCCGTTTTTTTCATATCTTTAAAAATTTTGTAATTAATTAAATTTTTTGTCTCTTCAGTTAAAGGCATGTGCAAAGAAACATAGTCTGATATTTTAAGTGCTTCATTTATAGAATCAACTTTTATGCCTCCATGTTGTTCAATAATTTTTTTTTCTACATACGGATCGTATACATAAACTTTTGTGTTAAATGATAAACATCGTTCGATTAATTTTTTTCCTATTCTTCCAAACCCTAAAATTAATACATTTTTATTAAATAGTTCTATAGTTTTTATTTTTTTTGCATTATTTTTAAAGTTACCATCTCTAACTTCTTGGTCATACTTTTGTACTGATTTTGAAAGTGATAAAAACATAGTCATGACATGCTCTGCTACAGCAACAGCATTAGCTGTTGCTGTTATTAATAAAGATATGTTATTTTTTTTTAAATATTTAAGATCAACATTGTCATAACCAACGCCGTGCCTAGATATAACTTTTAACTTCGGACAATGTTTTAAAATTTGTTCATCAAGTTTAGATACTCTTAAAGTACATCCATCAAAAGCAGGTAATTTTTCTATTAAATTCTTTTCAGAAACATCTTTGATGATTTCATATTCATAATTAGAATTTTGCTCTAACAGATTAATCCCATCTTGATGAATCTCTTCGATTATCGCAATTTTGTACATAAATTTTTGGCGGTCCCAAGGGGAATCGAACCCCTCTTTGTTGGATGAAAACCAACTGTCCTAACCGATAGACGATGGGACCGTATTTTTGACTGTCTTATTAACAGAAATATCATCGATAATAAACTCTACATTTGATTGCCCTTTCCACTCATTTAAGGATAATTTTCCAGCAATATTAAATAGTTTACTATCTTTTTTAAGTAAATATGCACCAATTTCATTTTCCACAGAATTAAAAGCCATTGTTTTTATTACTGATCCTTCTTGACCAACAAGTATAGACTTAATATGTTTTTCTTTAATAATCTTACTATTAACAGATCTCATATTCTCTATTATAAATTTTGGCTCTGGGTTTCCTGATCCAAAGGGTGCTAGTAAATTGATTTTACTATAAAAATCAAAGTTTATTGCTGTTGGAGCAATTACACTATCAAAATATAAGGATTTTTCTTTAAATACATTTACATTAATATTATTTAACTTTTTAAAAATAAAATCTTTAAATTTTTCAATATTTTCTACCTTTATAGAAAAACCACCTGCCATTTTATGTCCACCACCTTTTATTAAAATTTTTTTTTGTGTAGCAGCAATAATTGTTGAGCCAATATCAAAGCCTACTATTGATCTTGCTGAAGCTTTACCTATATCTTTCTCTATAGAAATAATAATAGTTGGTTTATTAAATTTATCTTTAATTCGTGATGCAACAATACCAATGACTCCCTCGTGCAAGTTTTTCTTACATACAATGATCGCTGGTTCTGATTTTTTTATTTCAATTTCATTTAGAATTTTGTTTAAAACTTCTTTTTCTAGAAATTGCCGTTCTTTATTAAATTCATTAAGTTCTGAAGCTATTTTAAATACATTTTTTGCATCATTGCTTAATAATAAATTTGCTCCATGAGAGGATTTTCCTACTCTGCCACCAGCATTTATTCTCGGTCCTAACGTATAACCTATATGATAAACATTTGGATGTGTCTCTATACCGGAAATATCTAATAAAGTTTTTAAACCTAAATTTTTTCGTGATTTTAAAATTTTCAATCCTTGTCTTACAATTGCCCTATTGAGTCCTATTAACGGGACAACATCACAAATTGTTCCTAAAGCCACCAAATCAAGAAAATTAATTAAATTTGGTTCTTCAATATTTTTATTTTTAAACCAATTATCTATTCTAAGCTCTTTGTTAAGTGACACTAAAAACATAAAAGTTACACCTGCAGCACAAAGATAATTTAGGTTTGAATTATCATCAAATCTATTTGGGTTTATAACAGAAAATGCTTTTGGCAGATTTATTTCCGACTGATGGTGATCAATAATAATCACATCAACATTATTTTGTTTGGCATATTCAATTTCTTTAAAAGATAACGTGCCACAATCAACGGTAAAAATTAGTTTGGTCCCACTATCAATGAACTTTTTAAAAGCACTAATAGATGGTCCATACCCTTCCTTCCTTCTGTCTGGAATATAAATTTCAAAGTTTATTTTGAGCGAGGAAAAAAAATTACCAAGTAAGGCTGTTGAAGAAGCTCCGTCCACGTCGTAATCTCCAAATATTCCTATTTTCTCTCTTTTTTTGATTGCTTCGATAGTTCTATTTGATGATTTTTTCATGTCATTTAAAACATTTGGATTTGGGAGAAAATTTTTTATGGAAGGATTTAGAAAACTTTCAATTTCATCTTTTTTTATATTTCTTATTGATAAAAGTTTACAAGTTATTTCATCTAATGAAAAATTTTCTTTAATAAAAATAACATCTTCGTCACTATATTTTTTTAAAATCCAGTTTTTATTACTAACAGAAACTGAACTCATTTATTATATATATTGGTTACTATTTTGTTTATTTTCTTACTTTTATGTAATGCAAATGTACTTACTTCAAACTCATTTCCTAAATCTTTCACACCTTTTGCTAGGTCTCCATTTGTAACACCTGTAGCGCAAAAAATAACATCACCTTTAACCATATCATCAATATTATATTTTTTTTTAAAATCTTTTATACCAAGTTTTTTCGCTCTAATTTTCTCTTCATCATTTAACACTAGACGTCCCTGTATTTGTCCGCCGTAACAGGACAACGCAGCCGCTGCTAAAACCCCCTCTGGTCCTCCTCCTGTACTATAATAAATATCATTTTTAGGATTCTCACCAATTACACTCAAAACCCCTGCTATATCACCGTCAGTAATGTAATTAATTTTTACATTTAGTTCATTTAAGGTTTTGATAATTTCCTCATGCCTTGGTCTATTTAAAACGCAAGCATTTAGTTCAGAAACTTTTTTACTCTTTGCATCTGCTAAAAGTTTAATATTTTTTTCTACACCAAAATCTATATCTAATAAATCTTTTGGTAAATTTGTACCGATTGCAATTTTTTCCATATAAGTATCTGGCGCTGATAAAAGTTCGCCTTTGTTTGCGACTGCTAAAACAGAAAAAGCATTAGGTTGGTTATTAGCAGTAAATTTTGTACCCTCTAAAGGATCAACTGCAATGTCAAATTTAGGGCCATTTAAAGTTCCTAGTTTTTCTCCAATATAGAGCATCGGAGCTTCATCCATTTCTCCTTCTCCGATTACAATTGTTCCTTCCATATTAATCTTGTTCAATTCTCTTCTCATAGGGTCGACAGCACTCTTATCAGCCGCAATTTTATTTTTTTTACCAATAAATTTTGACGCTCCTATGGCCGCATTTTCAGTTGCTTTAATAAATAAGTTTAAAAATTTAGTGTCAATTGACATTAGTTATCGTCTATTCTTATTAATTTTGATTTTCTTAAAACATATGATTTTTTATTTGCTTCTTTAATAACTTTATTTAATGAATTATCTTTTGAACTATGAGTTATAATCACAATAGATGAAGCACCTTTTTTTCTATTTGGATTTTGAATTAATCTTTTAATAGAAACATTATTTTTTGAAATAATATTAGTGATATTAGATAACACACCTGGTTTGTCAATTACATCAAACCTTAAGTATGCAGAAAAATACCTTTCTTGAATAGATTTAAATTTTAAATTTTTTCTTTCTTTATTAGATATAGAAAATGGGAATTTTATATTACCTCTTAAAATAGAACTAATATCAGAAATCAATGCAGATGTAGTTGCTGCTGCCCCTGCCCCTTCACCTTGAATTATGCTTTGACCAACTGGCTTACCGTCAATAATTACTGCATTTAATACGCCGTCAATTGAGGCTACATAAGAATTTGTTTTTACTAAAGTTGGATGAACACGCTGATAAATACTTTTTCCTAAATGTTCTGCAAAACCTAGTAATTTTATCTTGTAACCTAACTTTTTTGCGTTAACTATGTCTTCTTTATCAATTTGTTTAATACCTTCAACATGTATGTTATTGTTTAAAAACGAATTAAAGCATAATGATGATAGAATCTTTAGTTTTGCTGATACATCGTCACCATTTAAATCAGAAGTAGGATTAGACTCAGCATAGCCAAGTTTTTTAGCATCTTTTAAAACATCAGAAAATTCTTTATCCTTATTATCCATTGAGGATAAAATATAATTGGATGTTCCGTTGAAAATACCGTAAACTTTACCGATTTTATTAGCAATTAATCCCTCTTTTAAAGATCTTATAATAGGAACGCCTCCGCAAACAGCAGCTTCAAATTCTAAATTCACATTGTTGCTTTCAGCAATTTTAGATAATTTATCACCATACTTTGCTATTAGCGCCTTATTTGCTGTGACTACATGTTTTTTATTTTTTAATGCCGCAAAAACTAATTTTTTAGCGGGTCCCTCTGCTCCTCCAATGAGTTCAACAATAATATCTACATCTTTATTTTTGGTAGCGTCTAAATAATTATTTAACCATTTAGCAGAGTTTATTTTAATTTTTCTTTTTTTATTTCGGTTTCTAGCAGAAACAAATTTTATATAAGGGGTACAATTATTCTTTTTAGATAGAATATTTTTATTTGAATTTAAGTATTTGTACAAATAAGAACCAATATTTCCTAAACCAACAATTGCTATATTTAATTTTTTTTTATTATTCATTTAACTATTCCCTTGTTGTAATATCAGGAAATTTTTTATTTTTACCTAATTTTATTAGATACTCAGATATTTCTTCAATACTACAATTACTCAATATTGTACAAACGTCCACAACTTTAATGTTTGATTTATTAACATTTTTTTTGTTTTTTGTAGGTCTTTTTTTTGATTGTTTTTTAACAATCATTTGATTTTGTCTTTTTTTTAATTTGTCTATTTTCCTAATTTTAGCTTTTTTTTCTTTAATTTCTTTTTTTGTTAAGGACTTGATTGTGTTAGTTGTTTTATTTTTACTAAATATATTAATTTGTTTATTTCCTTCACTATTTGATTTTAAGTTAAGTTCAACTAAATCAATTGATTTGGGTTCACTTTTATTAATGATTTGCACTTCTAAAGACAGATTTTTCTCAAAATACTGTTTAGCCTCAGTTTTATTAACACATATATGATCTCCACATATCAATACAGTTTCATGTTTACTACAACCAAATAAAATAAAAAAAGATAAAACTAAGATTAATTTATTCATTTTAATCCTAAATCCTCTTTAAAATTATATATTAAATTCATATTTTGTATTGCTTGACCAGATGCGCCTTTTATTAAATTATCAATCGCACAAAAAATAACGATCTTATTTTTAATGTGAGACTCACATACTGAAATTTCACAATTATTTGTATTTAAGATATTTCCTGATCCTATTTGAGAATTTAATCTTAAGATTTTAATAAATTTATTTTTTTTATAAAATTTAATTAATTCATTTCTTAATTTATTTGCTGAACTATTATCCTTTAAGTCTACATAAATTGAAGTCAGGATACCTCTAAACGTTGGTAATAAATGTGGATTAAAAGTAAAATTAATCGATCTTTTAGTGTGTTTTTTTAGTTCCTGACTAATCTCTGCTATATGTCTGTGATAATTTACTGCATATGCAAATGTTGAATTATAAAAATTCTTATGTTGAAATTTTTTTTCATATCCTTTCCCAGCTCCAGAATAACCAGATTTTGAGTCTATTCTGATATTGTTGAATTTAATTAGTTTTTTTTTTAGCAATGGAACTAATGGTAATTGAATTGAGGTAGGATAACACCCTGGATTAGAAATAATTCTATAATTTTGAATTTTATTTTGTACAAACTCCGATATTGAGTAAAGTGATTTTTTTATTAACTTTTTTGCTTTATGTTTTTGACCATAATTTTTTTTGTATAACATCTCATTTTCAATTCTAAAATCAGCTGAAAGATCGATAAATTTTAAATTTGGATTTTTTATATAAATACTTTGAATTATTTTTTGAGCTTTTCCTGTAGGCAAAGATAAAAAAACTAAATCAATTTTTTTCCAACTAATTTTATTAACAGAGGATATTTTAGGTAATTTTTTTTTTATTCTTTTATCAAAAAAAGAAATCTTTTTACCTAAATTTTTTGTTGCGCATAAATAGTTTATATTTACTTTTGGATGTTTAGATAATAATAAAACTAAATCTAAACCTGTATATCCTGTAGCGCCTAAAACGGCTGTATTAATCTTTTTTAAAGACATTTTATCTTATAACATTGTCCAGTTAATTGTTAAAATTAAATGATTATCTTTTAGAGAATTGAAAACTTCGTCTGGCTTTTCTATGCCCGTATTTCTTTCTCTCAACCACTCTAGAGTCTCGGGTGGTTAATTTATCTTTCTTAAGATTTTTCTTTAAGTTTTCGTCGTGAGAAATTAAAGCTTTTGAAATTCCAAGAATTATTGCGCCGGCCTGTCCAGATAAACCTCCACCTTTTACAGAACATTTTACATCATAGCTAGTTCTTACCTCAGAAATCTCAAGTGGTCTAGTTACAATGATTTGATGAACTGGTCTTTTAAAATATTCATTCATATTGATTCCATTCACAAAAATATTACCAGTTCCCTTTTTAACCCAAACTTTGGCAATTGATTTTTTTCTTCTTCCAGTTGCATATTTGCTGTTTTTAAAATCTAATTTAATTTTTTTAACACTATCTGTTTTTGTATCTAAATTTTCCATTATTCTTTTATTAAGTTTTTTCTATTTAAGTTTGTAAATTGAATTTCTTTAGGATTTTGTTTTTCATGAGGATGACTATCACCTTTATAAATTTTAAGTTTTGTTAATTGTTTTTTAGCTAAAGGACCTCCAGGCAACATTCTCCTGACGGCTAATTTTAATATTTCTTCTGATTTATTTTTCTCTTTAAAAATAGAAGGTGAAATTTCTTTAATTCCTCCTGGATGACCAGTATGCTTAAAATATTTTTTATTAGTAAATTTTTTACCTGAAAACTTTATTTTTTCTATGTTCTTTACAATTACAAAGTCGCCATTATCTATATGTGGATTAAATGTAGGTTTATTTTTTCCTCTTAAAACTTTTGAAATATATGAAGCGAGCCTTCCAACAGCTGCGTCTTTAGCATCGATAATATACCAATCTTTTTTTATTTCTTTTTTTTTAATAAAAGGAGTCATAATTCACGGGATAAATACTAACTTAATTAAATAATGTCAATTTATTTAATATATCGATAGTAAAGATTTATAACACTTAATGTTAGAAACAAACCACATATCTGATGACCTAATGCCATATAAATATTCAACTTAGTCAATAATGTAAAAATACCTAAAATCATTTGTAAAAAAAGAAAAAAGCAAACATAACTAAATGGTTTAATAAGTCTAAAATTGTTATTTTTGAAAATAAAATAACCCAATATCAAAATGTAAAAAAAGATAAAGTAAGCTATATTTCTATGATAAAATTGTATTAAACTTTGATTATCAAAATTTATTAAATCTTTAAGTCCACTTATTAACACGTCATTTGGAAAATAATCTAAATTCATCATTGGCCATGTCTGGTATATTTTTCCAGCATCTAATCCTGATACAAAAGCACCAAAGATAATTTGTATATAAATTAAAAAGATTAAAAAATAAAATATATAATTTTCCTTTTTTTTATTAAAAAAACTTTTATTTCTATTCTCTTTCAAGTTAAGTATTGTCCAAAAAATTATTGATATAATTAAGAATGCAATAAACAAATGAAGAGATAATCTATAATGGCTAACGGTTGTATTGTCTGTTAAGCCACTTTTTACCATAAACCACCCAACAACACCTTGTAGCAAAATCAAAAAAAAGATTATTAGACAATTTCCAATATATTTTTCATTAATTTTTTTAAAATAAAAATATACTAATGGAATTAAAAAAAAGAGTCCTATTAATCTTCCTAAAATTCTATGAAAGTATTCCCAATAAAAAATTGCTTTAAATTCATCTAGAGTCATGTTGCTATATAAAAAACGAAACTGAGGTAATTTTTTATATAAAGAAAAATAATTATTCCAAGCCTCAACAGATAAAGGTGGAATTATCCCCTTGAAAAGTTCCCATTCAGTAATTGATAAGCCTGAATTAGTTAGTCTTGTTAGTCCTCCAACAACTACCATAAGCACAACCATACCCAGTGATATTATTAGCCAATAATAGAATAATTTATTATTTTTTTCATTATGAGGGACCATAAAAAATAATATATATTTAAATTAAATTAATCTATAATATTTTAATGTCGCTATGGTAAACAAAAATATAATAAAAATAAGAAAAAAATTAGATTTATTAGATAATAAATTTTTAGATTTAATAAAAAAAAGAACAAATTTGGTAAATCAAGTTTTGAAAAATAAAAAGTACAAGAATGAAATAATTGATAATAAAAGAATCAAAATAATTCTCAAAAATATAAAAAATAAATCAAAAAATAAAAAAATAGATATAAAACTAACGAAAAGAATTTGGTATAGTATGATAAGAGCTTATATTGACTATGAATTTAGAAATTTCAAAAAATAGTTACTTGCTATGGGGAGGCAGTTTTTTTTCAACAAAAATTTCGTGTTTTCTTGTATTGGGATTATATTTTTTTAACTTAAGTTTGTCTTTGGCTTTTTCACCTTTTGTAGGTTTTTTTGCATAATAAATAAATTTACTATCAGGGTTATTTTCAGGAACCATTCTTACTTTTATATGTGTTTTTTTAGCCATTTTTTTTTAATTTATTAATTTTATCTAAAATTTTTTTACTTTTAATTTTTAAAATTTCTTTTTTATAGGATGTTTCTAAACTATCTGAATTATAATCGTCAAGACTTTTTATATTTTTTTTCAATATCTTTTTAACTCCATTTATCTTCAAACCTTTATCTTTAAGTAAAAAATTAATCAACTTTACCAACTCGACTTGTTTTTGATTATAATATCTTCTATTTTTTAATATTATTGGTTTAATTTGCTTAAATTCCTTTTCCCAAAATCTTATAATATAATTTTGAGGTTTATTATTTTTAAGATTTACAAGTTTTAGTTCCTTTGCTAGCTCTGAAATATTGATTAATCTTTCCATCTAATCAAGATTTTTAAGTTTAAAATTTTTTGATTTAGTAAAACTAATTGATTTTCTTGCAGAAATTATAGACTCAATCTTATTTTTAGGGTTCCTTCCAATCCTTTCGGGTTTATTACGTAGTTTAAAAGAACCAAAATTTTTAATATTTAATTTATCTGATTTTATAATATTTTTTAGTATAATTAATAAGTCATTTATAATTTCTTCACAATACTGCGTAGAAAGACCAGTTTTTTGACTTACTTTTTTACTTATGTCTTTTTTTGTTAAATTTAAATAATTAATTTTTAACATTTAAATGTTTAAGATTATTTTTAATTTGTGTCATCAAATTACCTTTTATAATCTTATAACATAAGTCAATAGAATAATAAAAACCTAAAGCATCTGTGCCTCCATGACTTTTAACTACTGGTCCATTTAAACCTAGAAAAATTGCACCATTATATTTTCGCGCATCAAGTTTTAATTTAAATTTTTTAAGAGAGAAATAAGAAAATAATAAGGAAATTTTTGATAAAATATTTTCTGAAAGAGATTTTTTAAGATTATCTATTAAAAATTTTGCAGTACCTTCAGCGGTTTTCAAAGCAACATTGCCTGTAAAACCATCAGTAATTATAACATTTGAATTTCCTTCCATTAATTTGTTCCCTTCAATATAACCATTGAATATAAAATTATTTTCATTACTTAATTCTTTTAATTTTGAATGAGCTTTTTTTAAAATTTCAGTACCTTTAATTTCTTCTGATCCAATATTTAACAAAGCCACATGTGGTTTTTGATCAGGAAAGATTGATTTAAATAAAGCAGATCCCATCTCAGCAAAATCAATAAGATTTTTTTCCTCACATTCAATATTAGCTCCAAGATCTAACACAACACTCATTCCCTTTTGACTTGGCCACAATCCTGCGAGTGCTGGTCTACTCACATCATTAATCATTTTTAAAATCATTCTTGAAATTACTAAAAGCACTCCTGTATTACCTGCTGAGAGGGTAATATCTGCATTATTTGTAAGTTGAGCATTAACAGAGTTCCACATACTAGTGTTTTTTGAATTTTTAATTGCAGTTAAAGGTGTCTCGTCATCAGCGACAGCTTCATTTGTATGAAATATTTTCACAGAGTTACTAACAATATTATGTTTTACTAATTCCTTATTAATTATATTCTCATCTCCATATAAATGTAATTCAAAATCATCTTTGAGGTTTTTTTTTAGGAAAATACTTACGCCTTCAATATTTTTATTTGGCGCATTCTCGCCGCCCATTGCATCTATGGCAATTATAATTTTTTTTTTCATTATCGGATTTTAAATATCTAAAATTTTTTTTCCGTTATAATAGCCAGATTTTAAATCTATATGATGAGAAAGTTTATATTCACCACTTTTCTTATCTTCCACTATATTTACACCTTTTATTCTATGGTGAGATCTTCTCATTTTCTTTTTTGATACTGAGGTTTTCCTTTTCGGAACAGCCATAATTTAACCTATCTTAAAATTTTGTATCTCTTTTAGCATGATTTTAATATCCATATCAAAGCAAAAATTATAAAAATTTACAAAATATTCCTCAAAATTCTTATATTTAATGTCTTTTACATTATTAAGTTGATCAAAATATTTAGAAACTAATTTTTCGTTTAACTTAAAACCATTTTTGACAGAATTAAGTTTAATAAGTATATCATAAAAATATTTATTTAATTCTTTCATTTTTTTATTTACAGCCACATCTCCAAAACCAAGTTCTCTCAGGTTATTTTCTATGCAATAAAATAAATCATCATATGAATCTTGAGGAAAGTTAATTTTCTTATTTTTAAAAACAATTAAAATAATTGAAAAATGAATAAACATTAGATAAACTCTTGTCTCAAAAGTGTCGTTTAGTTTAATTTTTTCATAAAAATATAAATTACGAGACAAATGAAGCAAATTATTATAAAGATCTTGATTATGTCTTTTAATTTTAAAAATCATTTTAATTTAGTATTGCTACTAATATATCTATTTTTTACGAACTGCCAATTAAAAGAACCTACAAAAAATCATGGTATAGCTTTTTTAGAGAATAGGTCTGAAAAATTAATTGTAAATAAAACTAATAAAAATGACGTATTAAATATAATAGGACACCCACATTCGAGTTCGTTAGATGATAATCAAACATGGATTTATTTAGAAAGAACTTTAAACAAAGGTAAATTTCATAAACTAGGTCAACATGTTTTAACAAAAAATAACACCTTAGTTCTTTATTTCGATAAATACGGTGTATTAAAAAAAAAAGAACTATTTGATATCAATAATCTTAAAAAAGTTGAATTCTCCAAAAAAGAGACCACGAATGAATTAACTCAAAAAAGCTTTGTTGAAACCTTTTTATCTAGTGTAAGGCAAAAAATGTATGCTAATAGGGAAAAAAAAAACTAGTGAGCAATAACCGCTAACAATAATAATGCTACAATATTTGTTATTTTGATCATTGGATTTACAGCTGGTCCAGCTGTATCTTTGTAAGGATCACCAACCGTATCACCAGTAACTGCAGATTTGTGAGCTTCGGAACCTTTTCCACCAAAATTACCATCTTCTATATACTTCTTAGCATTATCCCACGCCCCACCTCCTGCAGTCATTGAAACAGCTACAAATAAACCTGTAATAATTACACCAAGTAACATTGCTCCAAGCGAAGAAAGTGCAGCTTCCATACCAGCTATTTGAAGAATTACAAAATATAAAACAATTGGTGATAAAACCGGCAAAAGAGACGGAATTATCATTTCTTTAATTGCTGCCTTAGTAAGTAAGTCAACTAATCTTCCGTAATCTGGTTTTCTTTTTCCTTTCATTATTCCAGGTATTTTTTTAAATTGTCTTCTTACCTCAACTACAACAGATCCTCCAGCTCTACCGACAGCTTGCATTCCCATTGAACCAAATAAATAAGGAAGCATACCACCGATTAATAAACCTGCTACTACAAAAGGATTAGATAAATCAAAAGTTACATCAACTCCAGAAAGAGCGGAGTCTTTTAATTTTGAAAAATATTTGATATCTTCGGTATAAGCTGCGAAAAGCACTAAGGCTCCGAGTCCAGCAGATCCAATAGCATACCCTTTTGTAACAGCTTTTGTTGTATTTCCAACTGCATCAAGAGCGTCAGTAGTTTTTCTAACATTTTTTGGAAGTTTTGACATCTCAGCTATTCCGCCGGCATTATCAGTTACAGGACCGTAAGCATCTAATGCTACTACCATTCCAGTAAGAGCGAGCATAGCTGTAACAGCGATAGCTATGCCAAATAATCCAGCTAAACTATTCGTGTACAATATACCAGCAACTATTATAAGAGCAGGTATAGCGGTCGCTTCCATAGATACAGCTAATCCCTGAATCACATTCGTTCCGTGGCCAGTTGTTGAGGACTTAGCAACAGATTGTACAGGTCTATAATTCGTACCCGTGTAGTATTCTGTGATAAAAATCAATAGACCAGTAATTACAAATCCCACCACACCACATATATATAGATCAAATCCCGAAAAAATTGCTCCAGCATTATTATTATATGTGCTTTTTAAACCAACTACAGTATCAGTAACTGGATACATTAAGATTAAGGATGTAACTGCAGTAACTATGAAACCTTTATATAGAGCTCCCATTATATTTTTACTTTTACCTAATTTAACAAACCAAGTTCCAATTATAGAGGTAATTATACATGCGCCTCCAATAGCTAAAGGATAAACCATTAGATTATAGTCCTGAGGAGAAAATATTGACGCTAAAACCATAGTAGCAACAATTGTAACAGCGTATGTCTCAAATAAATCTGCAGCCATACCTGCACAATCTCCAACATTGTCACCGACGTTATCTGCTATTACTGCAGGATTTCTTGGGTCATCTTCAGGAATACCGGCTTCAACTTTTCCAACTAAATCTGCCCCTACATCAGCTCCCTTTGTAAAAATACCGCCTCCTAATCTTGCAAAAATAGAAATTAATGAGGCTCCAAATCCAAGTGCTACTAGAGCATTTATAATTTCTCTTTTATCAACATTAAGATTGATTAAAATAATGTAGTAAATTGTGATAGCTAATAACGCCAAACCTGCAACTAATAGTCCAGTAATAGCACCAGATTTAAATGCAATCGTTAATCCAGATTGAAGGCTATGCCTGGACGCCTCCGCTGTTCTTACATTTGCTTTTACAGATATAAGCATACCTACGTACCCAGCAACACCAGATAAAAACGCTCCAATAAAATATCCTAATCCAACAAGATAATTAAAAAAATATGTTACAACGGCCAACACAATAATACCTACCACAGCAATTGTTTTGTATTGACGATTTAAATACGCCTTAGCTCCAATTTGGATCGCTTCAGCAATTTCTTGCATTCTATTATTACCTGGGCTTGATGAAAGAATTTGGCCAGATAATAAGTAACTGTAAGCTACCGCGAGAATTCCTGTAAAGGATATTAAATATAATAATTCTAAATAATTAGTCATTTATTAAAGGGATAAATGCCAAAATTATTTAAAAAAGGCAAGTTAAACTTAGTCTTAATTAGTGACAAAATGACAGTTAATCACTCTTTTCTTATAAGTTTTGATAACTTATCTAAAATAGCATTCAGATAGCTTATTTGAGACTTTTCCAAAAAGAATTCTGAAGCCCTAACGTACTCACTAATAACAACTTTTTTTGGAGTGTTGTGTTTAAAAATTAGCTCAAAAACAGCTGAAAATAAAATAATTTTTAACAATTTATCTGTTTTTTCTAAATTTATATCCTTGTCCAGATGCTTAATTATTGTTTCTTCAATTAAATCTTTTCTTTCTAAAGTTCCCTCAGTAACATCTTTGATAAACTTTTTATATTGACTTTTAGCGTAACTAATTTGTTCATCAGGATTCATTAGGTGGCCATATATTTTTTGAATTACCCTTATTCTAGGACTTGGGTTTACCTTATTACTTTGAGAGCTCATTTTTTTGCTTTTCTAACCATCTTTATAATTTTTTCAGGGTCATCTTCTTTTATAAGATCATTAAATTCTTTAAGTTCTTTGTCTTGTTTTTTTGTTAATTTATGATCTGCATCTGGATTTAGAACATCTAAAACTGCTTCTACTGCTTCCTTTCCTTTTTGTCCTCTTTCTTCCGCCTGCTCAAAATTTAAGCATGTTAAAATTGCGTTACCTATCGGTTTTTTATGTAATATTGATAACTGCATTATTCCATCTGTTATAGCTTGAGATATGAGATTAAAATTAGGTGTCTCACCTTTAATTATAATTCCTATTGCAACAAAAGCATCAAATTTATTTATATTTCTTGCTATGGCTACTGGTATTTCAAAAGCTCCATTAACGAATAATGACTTAACGTTTTTTATTTTTCTTTTATCTAATTCATTATAGGCTGATGCATACAACCCCATAGTATTATTATATCTTGATCTTACGATTAAGATTTTAGGTTTTTTTTTCATTTTATAATCTCTTGTTTGGTAATTTTTATACCATAGCCCTTTAGTGCAATAATACGTTTTTTTGTTCTAGAAACTAATATCATATTTTTTATCTTCAATTCTTTAATTATTTGAGCTCCTATACCATAATATCTAAGTATTTTGTTATTTTCTGAAGAAGAGGGGTTCAGATTTGTTCCTTTAATAAGAATTAAAGCGAAATTATTGAATTTATTAAGATGTTTAAGAGAATTTTTATATATATCCTTATTAAAATTAAAAATACTATTTAACACATTGGTTGAAATCACCCTTACTCTAGAGGCTTTATTCTTATTAAATTTACCTTTTGTTATTGCATAATGTTCTGAGCCATCTAATTTATTTTTAAAAGTTTTAAAATCAAAATTACCAAATTTTTTAATTTTTATTTTTTTACTTGTAACAAGTCTGATAAGTTTTTCATTTCTTAATCTGTGTGAAATAAGATCTTCAATCTTAGCAATTTTTAATCTATGTTTTTTAGCAAAGGGAATTAAATCTTTATAACGTGCCATAGTCCCATCTTCATTCATAACTTCGCAAATAACTGCACTTGGATTTAATTTTGCTAATTTAGAAATATCAACTGATGCTTCTGTGTGTCCTGCTCTTTCAAGAACTCCTCCATCTTTAGCAACTAGAGGAAAAACATGTCCTGGAGAAACTATACTGTGTCTATTAGATTTTGGTTGGATAGCAACTTTAATAGTTTTCGCCCTATCATGTGCAGAAATACCTGTTGTGACCCCAGTTTTAGATTCAATTGAAATAGTAAATGCAGTCTGTGTTCTTGATTTATTAACAGATGACATTAATGGTAAATTTAATTTTTTTACTTTTTTTGTAGTTAACGCTAAACATATTAGTCCTCTTCCATGTTTAGCCATAAAGTTAATATTTTTTGAATTACACTTAGACCCAGGTATTACTAAATCGCCTTCATTTTCACGATCTCCGTCATCTACTAAGATAAACATTTTACCTTTTTTAGCGTCACGTAAAATTTCTTTAATTTGTGAAAAAGTTTTTTTTTTCATTATTCATCTTATCTTTTTATCTTTAAAATATATTTACTAAATATATCTATTTCAATATTGACTAAATCCTTTACTTTACACTTAATCAAATTAGTAAGTTTTAGTGTATGAGGAATAATTGTTACTTCAAAATAAGATTTTCCTACTTTTGAAATTGTTAATGAAACACCATTAATTGATATTGAAGCTTTTTCTATTAAAAGTTTATGTAATTTTTTATTATTAAGTTTTAATTTTATTGTCCAAGATTTATCAAAAATTGAAATTTTTTGAATTACAGCTGTGCTATCAACATGTCCCTGAACATAATGTCCTGAAATTTTTTGTCCATGATTAATAGATTTTTCAATATTGATCTTTTTCCCTTTTTTTATGAATTTAAAGCTTGAACGTTTTATAGTTTCTTTTGATAAGTAGAATAAAAAAGAATTTCTTTTTATTCTTATTAAAGTTAAACAAACACCGTCGCAACAAACAGATTCACCAATATCATTCTTTTGAAATCTAATATCTGAAGATACTTCTATAACGCGACTACCCTCTACGTATCTGGGGCTTTTTCTAATACTTTTTACTTTTCCTTGGTTATAAATAATTCCACTAAACATTTTTTATTTTAATTTTATAAAGATTATCTCCATTTAAATTTATCTTAACTTTATGACTTAAAATAAATTTTTTAATTGCTTTATTCGATGTGTTATTTTTACCCTTTTTACCTAGGTTTCTTAATGATTGAAACAAATAAAGGTTGTTAATTAATTTAAATCTCAGTAATTCATTTAAAAATTTAAGCCCAGTTTCAACTAGAATTCTATTATATCCCTTTTTTTTTAAAAGTATCAATAAGTTCATAAAATCATTTCTATTTAATAAGGAACTTAACTTGATTATTTTAACATTTTTATTTTTAAAATAGATACTATTATTATTTTTATCAAAAGAAGTGATCAGATAGATCTTTCTTTTATTTAGTTTTTTAAACAATCTAAGGTTTTTTCTTAGTTTTGATTTAATATCAATGATTATTAAATCAGGTTTATTTTGATTTAAACCATTTATTCGACAGTTTAGTAATGAATTATCTTTGTTGATAGTTTTAGATGTCGATATAATACAATCATATTGAGATCTTAATAAATGACCATTTTTTCTTGCAAGTTCATTTGTAATCCATTTCGATTTTTTTTTTATTGTTAGAAAATCTTTAGATATGGCTAGTTTAGCATCAACAAAAGGTAGTTTACTTTTATGTAATGTAAAATAACTATCATAAAAGTTTTTGTATGCGCTGATGTTGATTTTTTGTATTTTAATCTTATTTCTAAGTAAAATTTTTTTAGCAGTAAAAGCAGTTCTTTTGTCTACGTCATTAAATGCGAAAAAAACCTTTTTAATTCCCTTTTTTTTAATTATATTTGTACATGGAGGAGTTTTTCCAGTGTGGGTGCAAGGCTCCATAGTAATGTAAATATCTGAATTTTTAAAATCAATTTTTTTGTTTAATGCATTAAATTCAGCATGTGGTCTTCCATTAATTGACGTGTATCCGGAAGAAATAACTGATTGGTTTTTTACAACTACACAGCCTACTGAAGGGTTTTCCTTAGTTTTTCCTAAGTTAATTTTGGCTAAATTAAAAGCTAATTTTAAATAGTTACTATGATTTTTTCTCATCTAAGTTGCCAACAAATTGTTCAAAATCTTTTGCTTCTTTGAAATTTTTATAAACAGAAGCAAAACGAACGTAGGCGACTTTATCTAAACCTGACAAACCTTCCATAATAAATTTGCCAATTGTTGAGGTAGGTATTTCACTTTCTCCAAGGCCTTCTAGATTTCTAACTATTTTTGAAATAAATTTTTCTATAGTTTCAGAGTCAATAGGTCTTTTTCTAGTAGCAATTCTTATTGATTTTGAAATTTTATCTCTATCGAAAGGTTCGCGTTTACTATTTCCTTTTATCACAGTTAGTTCTTGAAATTGTACTCTTTCAAAAGTTGTAAATCTTTCTTTTCTTTCACAGCCACATAATCTACGTCTTCTGATAGCAGTCCCATCCTCTGTAGGTCTAGAGTCAACAACAGATGTATCTTTTTCTCTACAAAATGGACAAAGCATAGTTATTTAATTGTGTTTAATCACTATATATAGGAAAAGACGAGCAAAGATCAATCACCTCTTTTTGAACTTCTTTCTCTATTTTAGAGTTATTTTTGCCATTTTCACTTAATCCTTTAACTACTTTAGAAATTAAATCTCCAATTAAAGAAAATTCTTTAATACCAAACCCTCTAGTTGTACAAGCCGGAGTACCAAGCCTAATTCCAGAAGTAATCATTGGACTTTGAGTATCAAATGGAATTCCATTTTTATTACATGTAATATTTGCTCGACCTAACGAGGCTTCCGCATCTTTACCAGTAACATTAAAATCTCTTAAATCAACAAGCATCAAATGTGTATCTGTCCCTCCAGAAAATATCTTAAAGCCGTTATCAATTAGTTTACTTGATAAAGCTTGAGCGTTTTTAATTACATTTTTGGAATAGGTCTTAAAATCTTCAGATAAGGCTTCTTTAAAACAAACAGCTTTGGCAGCTATAACATGCATAAGTGGACCGCCTTGAAGACCTGGGAATATAGCACTGTTAAATTTTTTAATTAACTCCTCTTTATTAGTAAGAATAATTCCTCCCCTAGGACCTCTTAAAACTTTATGGGTTGTAGAGGTAACTACATCAGCATACTCTGTTGGATTTGGGTAAACCCCACCGGCAACTAATCCTGAAAAATGTGCCATATCTACGAGTAAATAAGCATTAATTTTATCGCAAATTTCCCGAAACTTTTTAAAATCAATTATTCTTGAATAAGCACTGCCACCTGCAATTATCAACTTTGGTTTATGTTTTAAAGCTAATTTTTCAACACTATCATAATCTATTAATCCTGTTTCTTTAACAACTTCATAATGTATTGCATTAAACCATTTACCAGATTGAGCTGGTTTTGCTCCGTGGGTAAGATGGCCGCCTGAATTTAAACTCATGCCTAAAATTGTATCTCCAGGTTTCAATAAAGCTAGAAAGACAGCTCCATTGGCTTGAGCGCCGGAATGCGGTTGAACATTAGCAAATTTGCATTTGAATATTTTTTTTGCACGATCGATTGCTAATAACTCAGATAAGTCTACATGTTCGCAACCACCGTAGTATCTTTTTCCAGGATAACCCTCTGCATATTTATTTGTTAAAACAGAACCCTGGGCTTCTAAAACAGCTTTAGAAACTATATTTTCAGAAGCAATTAGTTCTATATGATTTTGTTGTCTTATAAATTCATTCTTAATAGAGTCGTAAAGATCTTTATCAGAGTCTTTTAAACTTTTTTTAAAAAAGTTATTTAAAAAGTTTTCAATTTTAAACGCTGTTGACATAATTAATTATATTTTTTTAACTCTCCTTAAATGTCTTCCTCCTTCAAATTTTGTTTGAACAAAAGTTGACAGAAGTTTTAAAGACATTTTTTTACTAGTAAGTCTTGAACCTAAAGCAATGATATTAGCATCATTATGCAATCTAGACAATCTTGTTGATTTCAAATTATAACATACGGCGGCCCTTATTCCTTTAATTTTATTTGCACTTATAGCCATTCCCGTGCCAGAACCGCACACCAAAATGCCTAAATCACTCTTTTTTGACTTTACGCGTCTAGAAACTTTTTTTGCAAAATCAGGATAATCGACTGAATTTTCATTACTTGGACCTAAATCAATAACTGAGACGTTTTTTGATATTAAATAATTTTTAACGAGTTCTTTTAGTTGAAATCCTGCATGATCAGATGCAATACAGATCTTTTTAAATATTGATTTCAAATTATTTAAATGGATTTTCCAACACGCAAGCAACTAAATGAATTCTTGATTGCTCTCCACCGTTAAAAAAATTATGGTATTTTGTATTATTTGTAATTGTTACATGCCCATCTGCTGGGAGATGTTTTGCAACATTTTCTATTACCATAGAACAGCCCAGGTTTGTAATAATAGGAATATGTAACCTTGGTTCTGGATCTTTGTGCCAACTTAAAGTTGATCTGGGCTCTTTTAAAAGCAGTCTTACTCTACCTAACTTAAATTTTTTACTTAATGTTGAATATACTTCTTTAAAATATGTATTTTCAAATTCTGGGACAAGTTGAGTATACTTAGACTCATCAATTGGAATATCTCTCATTTCTTCTTTTCCTGACTCATTCGGTATCGTCCAATATACGCCTCTTATATTGTGACCTTTAACAGACTCTTCATCATTAGGAATTTGATTAACTGGTATAGCTCCAAAATTTGATATGTTTAAAGTTGAAAAATTTCTTTTTTTCAAAATTTTATTTAAGTCTCCTCTTAATCTCTCGATATCAAATTTTAAATCAGGAACTTGGTAAAAATTAGTAAAATTTAGTTGTGTCATAATTAATAAATAAGTTATTTATGTTCTAATTATAGTATAATATTTGTCACATCAAACAAAATTTAATAACCTATATACTTATATACATGAAAATTGATGGCAAATTTCCGAACGTAAGATTGCGAAGAGTTCGCAACTCTCCTTGGATAAGAAAACTTATATCAGAAAATAATCTTAGCGTTAACGATTTAATTTTGCCTATCTTTATAAGAGATGGAAAAAATAAGGTTGAGTCAATTAAATCTATGCCGGGTGTTTATAGATACACTATTGATAAATTGAATATTATTTTAAAAAAAGCCAAGAAATATAAAATTCCAATGATTGCTTTATTTCCATACACTCCAAAAAACAAAAAAAATAAATTAGGTACTGAAGCATTAAATAAAAATAATCTGGTATGTAAATCCATCACACTAATTAAAAAAAAATACCCAGGTATTGGTGTAATGTGCGATGTTGCTCTTGATCCATACACATCCCATGGTCATGATGGTATATTTATTAATGGCAAAATTGATAATGATAAGACAAATGAAATATTAGTTAAGCAAGCTATATTGCAGGCAAAAATGGGTTGTGATGTCATTGCGCCCTCAGATATGATGGATGGAAGAGTTGGAAAAATTAGAAAAGCATTAGACAAAAATAATTTAAAAGATATTTGTATTCTCTCTTATTCAGCTAAATATGCCTCAAGTTTCTATGGACCATTTAGAGATGCTGTTGGTTCAAATAAAAGTTTAAAATCAGACAAAAAAACTTACCAAATGGATTACAAAAACTCTAATGAAGCTTATAGAGAAATAGCTCTGGATATTAAAGAAGGCGCAGATATAGTGATGATAAAACCTGGTTTAGTTTATTTAGATATTATAAGAAATATTAAAAATAAGTTTAGAATTCCTATATTTGTATATCAGGTATCTGGCGAATATAGCATTATTGCAAATGGTATAAAAAACAATTTAATTTCTAAAGAAGCAATATATGAAAGTTTAATTTCATTTAAAAGAGCGGGTGCCTCAGCCATCGTTACTTATTTTGCTTTAGAAATAGCTAAAGAACTTTCTAGTTCTAATTAAAATAATTTTCTAAAATTATTCTCGACTTGGGAAATAAAATATTATTTGGGATAAAAAATTTATTACTCATAACACTTCTTGTAAAAAATAACGACTTTTTAATTAAATTATTTGTTATACTTTTAGGTATTTTTTGTTTTATTAAAAAATTTGGAACTTCATATTCATAACTGTCTATTTTGATTTTTTTAAAACTATCAATATTTTCTGTAGCATCATTGAATGACTGCAAGTTTGTATCATAACCGAGTTCTTTAATTAAATTAATCTCGAAAAAAACATAAATAAAAATCCAATTTTCAAGATTTAAAGAATCAACAAATTTTTCATATGATTTATATATACCCTTATGAGGTTGAGACTCTGGCAATAAAGCATTCAATAATGAACATATTGATATTAATGCAGATATTTTCTTTTTATTATTAAAATAATTTGGAGTAACAGCTTTAATAAGTTCAGTTTTAAAATAGCCTATTTTATTTATATTTTTTGAATTATTAACTACATGCAATTTATTTGAGATTTGCAAATAATTTCTGATCTTTCTTGAGGTTCCTCCATAAACTAAACCAGCAACTTTTCCTCTATTAAAAGTAAAAACATTAATTATATTAGCGTTTTCACGAAATTTTCTTTTAGATAATAAAAAACATTCATCTTCCCAATTCATATAATTTTTAAAGAATGTAATAATTTTTTTGCAGCGTCCTGTTGGGCGTTTTTCTTAGAAGTTCCCATGCCAATAATTTTTTTTGAATTAGGAATTTGCACATCTGTTTTAAACGTTGGCCTATGTTGAGGACCAGTTTTTTTATAAAAAGTATATTTTGGTAATTCCTTAAATTTTTTAAGACTATATTCTTGTAGTTTTGTTTTTGGATCTATTAATGTAAATGAAGAATTCTTTAAATGATTGCTCCAAAATTTAAGAATAAACTTTTCTACAATTTTTAAACCCCCATCTAAGTAGATAGCTCCTATTAAAGCCTCAAGGCAATCACTCATCAATTTATCAGCTGATCTTTTAAAAGGTTTATGAGTAGCACCCAATATCATAAATTTTTGGATATTTATTTTTTTAGCTACTGCAGAACAAGTTTTTTTATTAACTAAATTTGCGTACTTCTTATCTATGATTCCTTCCTTCTCATCTGGATATATATCTATCAATCTTTTTGAAATAATTAATCCTAAAACTCTGTCACCTAAAAATTCTAATTTTTCATTGTTATTAATGTTATCAAAACTTTTATGAATAAGTGATCGTTTAAGTAAATTATGATCTTTAAAATTATAATCTAAAATAATTTCAAGATTTTTAAATGAATTTTTCATTTTATTTTTTTAAATAATCTCTCAATTCTAAATGAATTTTGCAAATTCCAAAACTCAAACATGCTTCCTTTAATTGTATCGTTTGAGAAAAATATCAATTGAGCTTTTCCTACTAAATTTTCAAAACTTACGTATCCTACACTTTTTAAATACCTACTATCTTTAGAACAATCTCTATTATCACCTAATAAAAAAAAATGATTTTCTGGAACAATAAATTTTTTTGAATTTTGAAGAGTTCCAGCTTTATTGTAGGAAGCTAGATGTTTAAATCCTTTGTATAATGTTTCTTCATACGTTTGAACCTCTAATGAAATTTTTCCACATCTTACTCTTTGAATTTGTAGATTTTTTTTTCTATCAATTTTTTTTTTATTAATATAAATTTCACCTGAAATAAATTGTATTTCATCTCCAGGTAAACCTATTAATCTTTTAATATAATCGGTTCTGTTATCAGCAGGCGTTTTGAAGACAACCAAATCACCTCGATCTGGTAATTTATCAAAAATCCTTCCTTTAAATAAGTTAGGGCTAAATGGGAAAGAATGTTTACTAATGCCATAGGTAAATTTAGAAACAAATATTCTATCGCCTACTAAAAGAGTTGGTTCCATAGAGGATGAAGGAATATAAAAGGGTTGTATGATAAAAGATCTGATCAATATAGCAATAAATAAAGCTGCAATAATAGTTTTAATATTCTCTATAATTATTTTGGAGATTTTTTTCTTCATATTGAAATAACCACTGTTGCAACAGCAAAAGGTTTATCATCAGATAAAGATACAAAAATCTTAATATTCTTTTTTTTAAGAAGTTTTATTACTTTTTTTTTTGTATTTCCTAGTAATTTTATTTTGGGTTTTCCAGTTTTGATGTTGTGCACAATAATCTCATCGAAATTTATTCCTTTAGAAATTCCTGTACCTAAAGCTTTAGAAAAAGCTTCTTTTGCCGCAAAACGTTTAGCATAACAATTTGCTTTATTAAACTGATTATTACATTTTTTTATTTCTATTTTATTAAATAATCTATAAACAAAATTTTTGTTTTTAATAGATTTTTTAATTCTCTGAATATTTGCGATATCTGTGCCTATGCCGTAGATTTTCATCTTTTTATAATTTTTTTAAATTTTTTTATGCAATTTGGTAAACCAATAAAAATCGACTCACCGATTAAAAAATGTCCAATATTAAATTCTTTGATACCTTTTATTTTAGATAAAATTTTCGCTGATTTAAACGTTAAACCATGACCCGCGTGAACTTCTAATCCAATTTTATTTCCATATTCAACAGCATCTTGAATTTTTCTTAATTCTTTTTTAAAAGGTTTATTATTGTTAACTAAAAAGCAAATTTTTCCTGTATGTATTTCAACACATTCTGCGTTTAATAATTTAGCTAATTTCAAATCTTTTTTTTTAGGCTCTATAAATAAACTTACCCTGCTTTTGTTTTTTCTTAATTTGTAAATTAATTTTTTTAAAAAATTCTTTTTATAATTTAAATTAAGTCCACCCTCGGTTGTTAGTTCTTCTCTTTTTTCAGGCACAATACAAATAAAACGAGGTCTATTCTTTAAAGCAATCTTTAACATTTCATTTGTTGCAGCTATTTCTAAATTTAATGGTATTTTTAATTTCTTTCTAATTAATTTTAAATCATTGTCTATAATATGGCGTCTGTCTTCTCTAAGATGAATAGTAATTGAGTCTGCTCCACTTTTTTCAGCTATCAATGCAGCTTTAAGTGGATTAGGATAACTCTCTCCCCGTGCATTTCTAACAGTCGCTACGTGGTCAATATTTACGCCCAATTTAGTTTTTTGCATTAGAGATTTCTGCTACCTGGTTTAACTGCTTTAATTGAGGAAAGGTCTTTAGGTAAATTATTTTCTGAATAAGTAGGAATATCCAATTTAACTTGGGAAATAATTTTTTGTTTTATTTCTGACTTATCATTAGTTCTATCTATTATACATGCATAGCCTGCTAACTTGGCACCGGCTGATGAAATCAACTTTGAACATTCAAGACTTGATTTCCCTGTTGTTATAACATCCTCTACTATTAATACTTTATCTTCCTTTTCAATTTTAAATCCTCTTCTAAGATTGAATTCACCATTTATTCTCTCAGAAAAGATTGTTTTTTTGTTTAAAATTTTTCCGATTTCATAACCTATTATAATACCTCCCATTGCTGGAGATAAAATTAGGTTGAAATCACTTATTTCATTTGAAATTTTTTCAGCGAGTGATTTACATATTTTAGAGGCTTTTTCGGGTTTACTTAGTAACTGTGCACACTGGATATATTTTGGACTATGTAATCCAGATGATAATATAAAATGACCCTCTACTAAAGCATCAGTTTCTTTTAAAATTCTCAAGGATTCTTCTAATGAAAGCATTTTTTTTCTGTTTATGGCGAACAATCTTAAAATTAAAATTGTTTTGCTTTATTTGACTTATCAAGTTTGTAAAGTTTTTTAAATCCTTAATTTGTAAATCAAAGGAAAATTGTAAATAATCTTTTTTTCTTTCAAGCATCTCGACATTTAATATATTGCCCTGATTTATGCCTATTAATGAGCTTATATTGCCTAAAGCTCCTGGTTTATGAGGTAAATCAACAACAATAGTGCTTGTATAATTTTTTTCTTTTGGTTTTGTGTTTTCTAAAGATTTATCTTGCCAATACCTTCTTATAGATGCTCTTGCTTTTCCTGTTTTTGAGGATGATAGCCAATGTAAAGATGGAGATGCATTTTTTGAAGTTAAAATTTCCACCATGTCACCATTTTTTAAGTCTGTTTGCAATGTTGTCTCTCTTCCATTAACATTACAACCAATAGCACTGTCACCAATTTTAGTATGAACCGCATAGGCGAAATCAATAGGTGTGGCTTCTTTTGGTAATTTAATTACCGCGCCTTTAGGTGTAAAGCAAAATACATTTTCTTGAAACATTTGAAGTTTTGTAAATTCATAATAATGTTCAGGGCTATTTCCAGCCTCAATGATTTCAACCAGATCTCTCAACCAGTCATATTCTTTCCATGAAAGCTCTGAAAATTTTTCTGAAGATTTATATTTCCAATGAGATGCAATACCTCTTTCGGCAAACTCATTCATTTCAAAAGTTCGTATTTGTATTTCAATTCGATTCTTTTTTGGTCCTATTACTGAAGTATGAATTGATCTATATTTATTGATTTTTGGGGTCGATATATAATCTTTAAACTTTCCAGGTATTGCTGAAAACTTGCTATGAAATATTCCTAACGTTTTATAGCAATCATCGATACTGCTAACTAAAATTCTAAAACCAATTATATCGGTTAACTGCTCCAATGAAATTTTTTTATTTTGAATTTTTCTCCATATAGAAAAAGGTGTTTTTTCTCTTCCTGTTATTTTTGCTTCAATTCCATTTGAATTTAATAATCCAATTAATTCAGATGCTATTATTTTAAAAGTATCTTCTCGGTTATTTTTAATAAATTTCAATCGATCTAAAATCAAATCTCTTGCAGGCTTGTTTAAAACAGAAAATGATAAATCTTCTAATTCATCTCTTATTCTATTCATTCCCATTCGGTCAGCTAATGGTGCATAAATTTCCATTGTTTCTTTTGCTTTTCTTATAATTTTGTTTTTATCTTTCATAAAATGAATTGTTCTCATGTTATGAAGTCTATCTGCCAATTTTACTAATAAAACTCGTATATCCTTTGATGTAGCTAATATTAATTTTCTAAAATTTTCTGCTTTTGAATTCTGTGTAGCTTTATCTTCTAAAGCAGATATCTTAGTTACTCCCTCTACTAAATTAGCAACTTCCTCTCCAAATTCCTTTTTTACTGTATCATAAGTAACTTTTGTATCCTCTATGGTGTCATGCAAAAGTCCTGTAGTAATTGTAGCGCTATCAAGTTTTAAATCGGTTAAAATATTCGCTACTGCTAAAGGATGAATAATATAAGGTACTCCCTCATCTCTTTTTTGATTTTGATGAGCATCAAGCGCAAAACTATATGCTTTATTAAGAGACTCTGAGTTTAGAAATCTGTTATACGATTTTATTTTATCAATTAATTCAGTATTATTAATCATAACTAGATAATAACACTTTTACGTAATCTTGTAATCTCAATCCTTGATTTTTGACTAAGATCATTTATCAAAAAATCAACATTTTTCCTTAATATTGGATGCGTCCATTTAGGATCAATTTCTTTAATGGGGTATAAAACAAAATTGCGCGTATGGCTTCTAGGATGTGGAACTTTCAGGATTCTTTTATCTATTATTTCGCCATTAAAATCAATTATATCAATATCACAAACCCTAGGCTCATTTTTTTGCGATTTTACTCTTCCTAATTTTTTTTCAATTTTTAAACTTTCTTCTATCAATTTTTCATAGTTGAATTCATATTTTCCTAACAATCCGATATTTATATATTTTGGATAACTATTGTTTGGATATGATGGTGTTTCATAAAAACTTGATATTCTTTCAATTTTAAATTTTGAGGATATTAATAAGCTAACTGCGATACCAATATTCTCAAATTTTGTACCAAATGAAGAATTAAGGTTCGAACCAATATTTAAATGTATCATTTATTATTTTTGCTAAATATTCTTGCTTTTTCTCTATTCCAATCTCTAGTTTTTTTTACATTTCTCTTATCGTAGAGTTTTTTTCCTTTGGCCACAGCAATTTCAATCTTTACTTTTCCTTTAACAAAATACATTTTTGTAGGAACAATTGTTAAGCCGTCTTGATTAATTCTACCTATCAATTTATTTATTTCTTTTTTTTTTAATAAAAGTTTTCTTTCTCCTTTTGGATTGTGATTATTATATGAAGATTGTCTATATAAAGGTATATGAGAATTGATTAGATATAATTCACCATTGTTATCAATAGCATATGCGTCACTAATACTCCCTTTTCCATCTCTTAATGACTTAACTTCTGAACCCTTTAAACTTATTCCTGCTTCTAATTTTTCAAGAAAAAAAAAATTAAAACTTGCTTTTCTATTTAAACAAATAATTTTTTGGCCAACAATTTTATGTTTCATTAAAGTAATTTAGCTACTTTAAGCGCTGAAGAAATCTTTTTCTTTGTTTCTTCTCGTATCTCAACTAAAGGTAATCTTACTGTTGGTTTGCACATTCCTAGCAAAGAAGCTGCATATTTAACAGGAGACGGATTACTTTCAATAAATAATGAAGAATGTAATGGTTGAAGTATTTTGTCAATTTCAATCGCATTATTAATATTTTCTTTACAAGCTTTTTGAAAATCTGAAGTGAGTTTTGCGGCTATATTCGCTGTAACACTGATTGCTCCAACGCCGCCACGTTTATTAAATTCAAGTGCATTATCATCATTTCCGGTTAATTGTACGAATTCTTTACCCAGAATTTTTAACTGTTGATCAACTCGATTTAAATCACCTGTTGCATCTTTGACACCAATTATGTTTTTAAGTTCATATAATTTTGCCATTGTTTCAACCGACATATCGATAACTGATCTAGATGGAATATTATAAATTATTATCGGTATACCAACACTATCGTTAATTTTCTTATAATGTTCATATAATCCTTCTTGTGTGGGTTTATTATAATATGGAGTAACTACAAGTAAAGCATCAGAACCTGCTTTCTCAGCATACATTGATAAATCTACAGCTTCATCTGTTGAATTAGAGCCTGTGCCAGCTATAACTGGAATTTTACCTTTACATTCCTTCACAGCTATTTCAATTATTTTTTTGTGTTCACTATGAGATAAAGTTGGAGACTCCCCTGTTGTGCCGCCCGGGACAACTCCATTTGTTCCATTATTTAAGTGATAATCTATCAACTTTATGTAGGTATCTTGGTCAAGACTATCATCTTTAAACGGGGTAATTATAGCAACAATTGATCCTTTAAGCATAAAATAATATAAGGTAGATATCCTTAAACTTATGCTTAATAGATTAATTAGTCTAGTATTTTTATTATCATTTTTGAATATAAGTAATGTCTATTCAGAAACAAATTTCCTACTACCACAAAAAAAACCTTCAATATTCAAAAAAACTGAAAAACAAGTCCGGGAAATAATAAACAAAAATATACCTGTTCCTAAGCCTAAACTTGAAATTAAGGATACAAAGAAAACAAAAACAGAGGAAGTCAATAAAGAAACAAAAATCAGTGAAAAGGATTTAAACGATAAAAAAGTTTCATACTCTTTTTTATATCCAAAAAAAAAACCGGTAACATATAAAGTTTCAAAAAAAGAAGTTGCATCTTCTAAAGTTCTCAATAAGAAAGATTTTGAAAAAGCAAAAGAAACGATAAAATTTATCAAACAAAAAAAATGGAATAGCGCACTTAAAAGCGCTGAGAAAGTGAAAGATAGCGAATTTAGAAAATTGATCACATGGATGCATTTAAAAACAACAAGAAACGGTGCTTCATTTAATGAGTATAAAAAATTTATAGAACAAAATGATCATTACCCAAGAATAAATAGAATTAGATATTTAGCTGAAGAAAAGATTTATCTAAGAAATAATTCACCAACTTCTATTATTAATTGGTTTGAAAAGTATCCTCCATTAGGTGGTATAGGTAAAATTAAACTTGCAGAGGCATATTTAGAACAAGGAAAATTAGATAAAGTAAAAGAATTAGTAAAAGAAGGATGGGTTACTGCAGAAATACGTAAAAATGATTTAGGATACTACAGGGCAAAATTTAAAAAATTTTTAACATCTGAAGACCATGTTAAACGAGCAGATTATTTAGCCTGGGAAAGAAAATATTGGGATTTAAAAAGAATGTTAAAATATTTGCCGACAGATCAAAGAGCTCTGTATAACGCTAGGCAAATTTTGATGAGTAATTCTTATGGAGTTGATGATGCAATAACTAAAGTTCC
The DNA here is from genome assembly GCA_902612235.1 of uncultured Pelagibacteraceae bacterium. Classification (GTDB taxonomy): domain Bacteria; phylum Pseudomonadota; class Alphaproteobacteria; order Pelagibacterales; family Pelagibacteraceae; genus Pelagilacustribacter. The sequence goes on along the minus strand of CACMCJ010000006.1, from coordinate 36,871 downwards.
ACAATATTTAAAAAAAGACACTGGTTTAGAATTTGATCGTTTAAGATGGCGGAATCGAAGAGGTAGATTAGAATCATCGTTGGAAATCTTATTCAAAAATTCAAACAGAACTGAATCTCAAATGGTGAGACCAGACAAATGGTGGGAGCAAAGAGAAAGCGTAACTAGAAGTTTAATTTATAAAAAGAAATATAAAACAGCTTATAAAATTGCAAGTGAACACTCACTTTCTTCTGGCTCATCATTTGCAGAAGCTGAGTGGTTATCAGGCTGGATTGCATTAACCTTTTTAAAGTCTCCGGAGTACTCCATAAATCATTTTCAAAATTTCTATAATAATGTTGGATATCCAATAAGTTTAGCTAGAGGGGCATATTGGCTTGGAGAGTCATATGAACAACTAAATGAAAATGAAACTGCGAAAAAATATTATTCAGAAGCTGCTCGATTTCCTATGACATATTATGGACAATTAGCTTTTAATAAAATTAATCCTGGTGGAAATTTTGAATTACTGGATGAAAGTAAATTTGATAAAGAATATGAAAAAGAATTTAAAAAAAATAAATTAATTAAGCATGTAATTCTTTTACATGAACTAGATGCAAGTCAATATGCAAAAGATATTCTTAAACATTTAGCAGAACTTAATATTGAAAAAGGAAGTGAGGTTTTAGCTGCAGAGCTATCAACTTCAGTTGAAAGATATGATTTTGCAATTCAAATTTCAAAAAAAGCGTCATATGAAAAGAGATTCTATAACAAATATAATTATCCAGTTATAGCTACTCCTAAAACTATAAATAATAAGTTAATGCCTAAACAGGAAATTGTTTTAGCAATAATCAGACAAGAAAGTGAATTTGATAGAAAAGCTAATAGCTGGGCCGGAGCTAGAGGTATGATGCAATTAATGAAATATACAGCAAAGATTGTTGCCAAACAAGCAAAGCTTCCTTACAGTATAAGTAGACTTACCCAAGATCCTGAATACAATATAAAACTAGGCTCCTATTATTTTAATGGATTATTAGAAGATTATAACGGTATATTTCCATTTGCTATTGCTGCGTATAATGCTGGCCCAAATAGAGTTAAAACTTGGCGCAGAGTAAACGGTGATCCTTCAAAGGGAGAAATTTCCTACATTAATTGGATAGAGCAAATAAGATTTGAAGAGACCCGAAATTATGTTCAAAGAGTGCTAGAAAACATAAATGTATATAAATACATTCTTAGAAAAGAACCTGTTCAAATAGATAGCTATTTTAATTAATTTCTAATTTTATTGGCGGAAGAGGAGAGATTCGAACTCTCGGTACGATGTTACTCGTACGGTTAGTTAGCAACCAACTGGTTTAAACCGCTCACCCACTCTTCCTTTTAACTAAGCTTATTTAGTACTAATTATTAATTATTTACCTTATAAATCAATCAAAAAAATGGTCAAATGAGAAAAAATATATTTAAAGGAATTTCTTTTACAGTTGGCGCCTCCCTTTGGTGGGGTATAATTGGTGTCATATATTTCAAATTTGTCTCATACGCATCACCTTTAGAATTAACTGTTCATAGAACAATTTGGACGGCTTTATTGTTAGTTATTACCACATCATATTATGCAAAATGGAGTGAGTTTAAAAAAATAACTAAATATAAGGTAAACCTATTTATCTTATTTTTAACAGGACTTCTTGTTTCAATAAATTGGTTTACATGGCTTTATGCGGTAAGTACTAATAATTTACTAGACTCTGCACTAGGTTATTATATTTTTCCAATATTAAGTGTATTTCTTGGTATAATTTTTTTAAAAGAAAAGTATAATAGAAATAAAATTATCTCAGTTTTTTTAGTAATTTTAGCATTAATTTATTTTCTTTTTAAACTTGGAGAGGTTCCTTGGATTGGGATTACTGTAGCTCTTACATTTAGTTTGTATGGGTTAATTAGAAAAAAAGTAAAAGTTTCTTCAGATATAGGATTGCTTATAGAAACATTGCTTCTAACTCCTATTGCAATTGCTCTTTTTGTTTTTTTAATAAATAATAATGTAAATATTTTTTCTATTAGTGAACCATTGCTTTCATTTTATCTTTTTTGGGCAGGTTTAATGACTTTGATACCTCTCTTTTGGTACACAAAAGGCTTTGAATTAATAGGCATCGGACCAGCTAGCATGATTTTTTTTCTTACACCTACTGCGCAATTTTTCTTGGGATTATATTATTTTAAAGAACCATTGATTTTTGATGAATTGATAGCTTTTATTTTTATATGGTTAGCTGTAATAATTTATTTAAACGAACTTCGTAAAGAATAAAAAATTATAAAGAAAAATTGACTAATTATTGCTAATGCAAAAGAGATAAAAAGTAAATTGTTGGTAATAATTGAATTGAAAAATTCTATAGGTAATAAATTTCCTACTAATAAACTTGATTGAAAGTCTGTACTCGGAAAAAATAAAATTCCTAAAATTAACGCGCTTAAAATAGATAGGTACGACAATTGAGAATTAATTTTCTTGTTAAAAAAACCATAAAAAATAGTAACAACTGCCGCACAACAAAATAAGTCTGCTAATAAAAATAAATATAAAATACTAAATCCTTTTGATGCAAAAATAAAAACTAAAATACTTAAAAGTAAAATTATATAATTCGTTTTGTTTTTTAAAGAATTGCCAAATATTGATTTACTAATTTGATTGCCATTTACAATAAGAATGCTTGATATTGCATTTATTAAAGTATCTATTGTGCTCAATGTTAAAGCCATTGCTAATACTAAAATTGATATAATTAATAAATAATTTTTTGATAATATTAAATCAAAAAAAGCTAAATCAGGAATTACTTTTGTATTTAATGAAAAAGAAATAAGGCCTGTGTATCCCATCCATAAAACTATTAACAATGTTATTATTGATGAATAAATTAAGCTTTTCTTAAGTATTAAATTATTTTTTGCTGCAAATACCCTTTGCCAATTTCCCTGATGGAATAAGTTTGTTGCAGCTACTGCTATAAAAAAAGTTAGGCCAGCTGTGTAATTAGGTAAATATTTATTGCTAATCAGATTTGGTGAATTCTTTTTGATTAGTTTAAAACTATTCATCTCTAAATTTCCAAGAATTAAAATAACAGAAGCAAATATCAGAACTGCTATTATTATAAATTGGTATTTGTCGGTTATTATTGATAGCTTAAACCCTCCTTTTAAAATATAAAGTAAACAAATTATTAAGGTTATTCCTGCCGTAATCCATAATGGAGTTTTGGAGATAAAGTTTAATAGAAAAGCTATTGCAGTAACTTCAGCAATCAAAAAAATAACTAAATAAAACAATATTAAAAATAAGCTTAATTTGAGTATCCCTATACCAAATCGTTTTTTAATAAATTCTGTTAAGGATAACCCTTTTGGAAACTCTTTTCTGATCTTAGGTCCAAAATTGTATAATAGAAGCATTGGTGTTGCGGAGCCCAATGCATATCCTATCACTGCTCCAAAGCCTCCCCATGTAGCGGCCGAGGCTGGGCCAAATAATATCCATGCTCCTAAAGCTGATGCAGCCAAACTTGTTGTTAATGAAAATATATTTTCGTCTCTATTTCCAATTATATAATTTTTATTATCGACATTTTTTTTTGAGTTTAGATAGCCTAGACCAATAAAAAAAAGGCCAACTACGACAATTACCGTTAATGATGACTGTATTGATAAATATATTGTTTCCATAAATCCCTCACTGAATTACCGGTCAGGTTCTTCGGGTTTAATCTCAGTCTTCTAGACACCCCGTACTTACTTTATATACTTATCTTAGGTAGTGAGTCAAATGATGCAGTATCTATTTTTGATGAATGCTCCCTACGCATTTTCCAATCATTATTTATTCCTGCTTGGGCTATACTTATTGCATTACGCCCATATTTTGCATTAGTAAAATCTATTGCCTCCATTAATGTTTTTGATTTATTTTCTAAGATGGGTGCTAATAAGTTTAACTCTTTTTCTGACGAATTTTTTAATTTTGATAAAATAATCCCTGCCTTTTGATAAAAATATCCATATTTATAAATTTTGTTTAATCCATTTATGGCAGTTTTTACCAGTTCTAAACTATTATTAGTATCTACTGGTAGCTCAATTGTTATAGAGTTTGAATAATATTTTCTGTTCTTATCAAATGGACTTGTTCTAATAAATACTGTCACTGCTCTTGTAGTTTGTTTATCCGTTCTAATTTTTTCTGCCGCATTCAAACAATGAGTAGTTATGGACTCTTTTAATTTATCTAAGCTTTCAACTTTTTTTCCAAAAGATCTTGATACACAACAACTTTTTCTTTTTGTTTCCTCTGTTTCTAAATCAATACAAGCTATTCCTCTCAACTCCATTACTGTTTTAGCGCCTAATACATTTGTGCTTTTTTTTACCCAGGTGTTAGATATATTCTTTAATTTGTATGCGTTATCTATTCCGTTTTTAATGTATAGTTTTGATAGTTGTCGACCAACTCCCCATACATCTGAAATTTCAAATTTTTTTAATATTTCATCGATATCTTTTTTTAAAAAGATTACGCCAGCTTTATTTTTTTTAGCCACGTGATTTGCAACTTTGCTTAAAGTTTTTGTACACGAAATACCAACACTTGTTGGAATTCCAGTCCACTGAAGAACTCTTTCTCTGATTTTTTTTCCATATTCTTCTGTCATATCATCTTTTATATGTGATAAATCTATGAATGCCTCATCTATTGAATAAATTTCTATTTTATCTGAAAATCCTTTTAATACTCTCATTACTCTTCTCGATAGGTCACCATATAATGAATAGTTAGAAGAAAATATTTGAACATTATTTTTTTTAACTAATTCTTTAACTTTAAAATATGGTTCACCCATCTTAATACCTAGTGCTTTAGCTTCTACTGATCTTGATATTACACAGCCATCATTATTTGATAGTACAACAACGGGCACGTTTTTTATTTTAGGATTAAATAATCTTTCGCAGGAAACGTAGAAGGAATTACAATCAATAAGAGCAATTTTTTTTTTACTATTGTTTATGAATGACATATGTCACTACTCCCCAAATTATAATTTCTGGATTATCTGTTAAATTAATTCTATCTGATGTATTTTTAGACCCAGATGTCAGATAGTTAGTTTCTTTACTCTTGATTAAAGTTTTCACTACAAGTTCTTCATTAACATTTGCTATTACTGTTGAAAAATTTTTTGGGTTTAGACTTTTGTCTACTATTAATAGATCTCCATCGTATATACCAACATTAGTCATGGACTTGCCTTGAACTCTTATAATAAAAGTAGCTGGTGCATTTGTTATTAAGTGTGAATTTAAGTCTATATCATCTTCAATATAATCGGTGGCTGGCGAAGGAAAACCAGCTCCTACTTTATGCAAATAAAATGGTATTGTTAGCTTCATAAATGTTCTTGTTTTGTTCTTTATAGCTGATAAACTGCCCTTCAGTCAACCCCTTTGATTTAAGTTAATTAAGTGGGTCAAATTGCGAATCGAAAAAAAGGACAGGATTGGCTATTAACTAGATGTGATTAAAAAAATTTTTTCAACATTATTAATATTACTTATAACGACAAGCGCTCAAGCAGCATCAAAATTAGATTCAATCAAAAAAAGTGGCGAGTTAAGAGTTGGAACTACAGGAGACTGGGATCCAATGTCTATGAAAGACCCTGCTACAAACAAGTACAAAGGTTTTGATATAGATGTAATGAAAGAGTTAGCCAAAGATTTAGGTGTAAAAGTAAAATTTGTTCCTGCTGAGTGGAAGACTATTGTTGCTGGAATAACTGCTGACAGATATGACATTTCTACCAGTGTAACTAAAACACCTAAAAGAGCTGAAGTAGCAGGTTTTACAGCTACGTATTACAAATACGGAACAGTTCCTTTAGTACTAAAAAAGAACTTAAAAAAATTTCCTACATGGGATTCTTTAAATAATAAAAAAGTTACGATAGCAACTACATTAGGTACATCACAAGAAGAAAAAGCAAAAGAATTTTTCCCAAAGTCAAAATTAAGATCAATTGAAGCACCGGCAAGAGACTTCCAAGAAGTTTTGGCTGGAAGAGCTGACGGTAACATTACTAGCTCACTAGAAGCAAATAAGCTTATAGTTAAATATCCTCAACTAGCTATTGTACCAGATGGTGGAAAAAACCCTGCATTTCTAGCAATGATGGTTCCAAAAGGAGATAAAGTTTGGAACGATTACGTTAGTAGTTGGATTAAGAGAAAACAATCCTCTGGGTTTTTTATGACATTAGAAGCAAAATATAATCTAAAAAGTTTATAATTTAAGTTTAAATACTTCTCATTTACAAATATAATTAACTGGTGAAGATTTTAAAAATTGCTTCTTTATTATTATTACTACAAGGATGTAGCTCTAATTATGAATGGGGATGGTATATACTAAGTCCAGATAATATAGATGGTCTTACTAATCTAAAATTTTTAATTAGCGGAATTACGACTACTATTTATATTTCAGTAATTTCAATAATTTTAGCTATGATTATCGGTTTGATAGTTGCTCTACCTTCATTATCTAATAATAAATTCTTAAGTTATCTTAATATAACATATGTAGAAATTGTTAGAGCAATCCCTTTATTAGTTTTAATTCTTTGGATTTATTATGGCCTTCCAATTATGATTGGAGTGAGTTTCTCGCCATTTGTTTCTGGAATAATTGCTTTAACCATTAGTGAAAGTGCTTTCCAAGCAGAAATATTTAGGGCTGGCATTAATTCAATATCAAAAGGCCAACACGAAGTATCTGAGTCTTTAGGAATGGATTTTTGGAGAAAAATGAGATTGGTAATTCTTCCGCAAGCGATTAAAGTTGTATTGCCAGCTATGGGAAATCAATTTGTTTATGTATTAAAAATGTCCTCTCTAGTATCAATTATAGGTATAGGAGATTTAACAAGAAAAGCTAATGAGCTAGTCACTACTACCTATAGACCTCTAGAAATATACACTTTTTTAATTTTGGAATACTTAGTGCTAATTTTAGTAGTATCTTATTTTGTGAGAAAATTAGAAAATAAACTAGAATACAAATAATTTTTTAAAAGAAATCCTAAATACTCTCTTTAAAAAGAATGGTACAAAAGTTAATACAACTAATCCCATCATCCAATTTGTTACTAAAATCGTATAAAAAATATCTTGATACTCACCATTTCTAATATTTATGACATACCATAACGACATAAATGGTATTAAAGTTAATCTAAGTATTGTCATGTATAAACTATAAATAGGCCTTTTGAGTGCCTGAAATAAAGCAGAGGTAATAAAGAAAACAGGATAAACCGGCCCAATTAAAGCTGCGACTTGTAAGTAAAGTGCTCCTCTTCGGATAACTTCTAAATCATTTGTGAAAAAAGAAATTATAATTTCTGAAGTTAGAAAAACGAATATACCTGCTAACACCATAAATCCAGAGCCAAACATTAGAGCTTTTCCATACACTTCTCTTACTCTGAAATACATTTTTGCCCCAAAGTTTTGACCTGCAATTGATAAAACAGCGGTATTTAAACCTATAACTGGTAACAATAAAACTTGTTCAATTCTAACCGCAGTACCATAACCTGCTGTAGCTAATTCTCCAAACTGACCAACAAAATAGAAAATATTAAATACTCCAAACATTATCATCAACATAGTAAACATTATTGGCACTGATTGTTTAAAAAGTGAGCTTAAGTAATCAAATTTTGGTTTAAAGCATTCTAGATAAAGAAATTTTTTTAATTTACAGCAATAAACTTTATTAGCTAAATATATTAAGCCGATACACTGAGAAACTATTGTAGCAATTGCTAAACCTGCAATTCCAAATGCTGGTATAAATCCATAACCAAATATGAATAATGGATTTAAAAAAATATTTAAGAAAAATGTAAAAATTAAAACATTTCTATAACTTTTTGTATCACCTTGAGCATTTAATGTTCCATTCAAAGATAATTGAACTAACACAATGATAGCTCCAAAAAAAATAATATCTAAGTATTCACGTGTTAAAATTATACTTTCTTCAGTGGAACCCATAATTCTTAAAAGTTCATCAGAAAAATTTAAACCAAATAAAGTTACGAAAATTGATACTACAATTGCTAATATTATTGACTGGGCAACGTACATTGATGCTTTTCTGTCCTCTTTGGCTCCAATTGAATTACTAATTAAAGCTGTGGTTCCGGCTCCAATACCAACCGCAACAGCTACTGCTATAAAGTAAATTGGCCATGATTTTGCAATTGCTGCTAGAGCTTCTGGTGAAATTCTCCCAGCAAAATATGTATCAACTAGATTATAAAAAGTTTGAAAAAGTGATCCTGTGCTTGCAGGTATAGTTACTTTTCTCAGAAGTTTCCAAATTGAACCTTTGGTCAAATCCATAATTAAAATTCCTTTTGGAACTTATGCTTTCTTCCAGCTTTTTTAGCAAGACTAATTTGATTTTGCCGCATACGAAATCTATTTTTTTGTGACTTTGAGAGTGTGTCATAACACCTTGGACATGAAACACCCTCTTCATATTTGTAAGATTTTTTATCTTTGGGTGAAAAAGGCTTTCGACAACCACTACATACAGAGTACGTTCCTTGTTTTAATTTATGTTTAAGAGATATTCTATTATCAAAAACAAAACATTCTCCTTTCCAAAGACTTTCTCTCTTTTCGATTTTATTTAGATAATTAAGTATACCACCTTTTAACTGGAAAACGTTCTTAAAACCTTTTCTTTTTAAAAATATTGAGGCTTTTTCACACCTAATTCCGCCGGTACAAAACATTGCTACAGGTTTAGCTTTATCAATTTTTTCCAGATATTTTGGAAAATCTCTAAAATTTTGAATATTTGGATTTATAGAATTTTTAAAAGTACCTACATCATATTCAAATGGCTTTCTAGCATCTACGACTAAAGTTTCTTTATTTGAAATTAGTTTATTCCATGATTTCCCAGAAATATATCTATTAAGTTTTTTATTCTTTGAGTTTATTTTTAAACCTAGTGGAACAACTTCATTTTTTATTTTTATTTTACCTTTGTGGAATGGTTGAAAATGACTTTGCGACATATTCTTACTATCGAAATCTTTCAATCGTAATTGTCTTTTTAAAACCTTTATTATTTTGCTTATATTATCTTTTTTACCTGCAATTGTTCCATTTATACCCTCTGATGACAAGATTATTGTACCCCTAACATTGTTTTTAGAAATTTCTCTTTGAAATAATAATTGATATTTTTTCAAATATTTAATCTTTTTAAACTTATAAAAACCAAAAATTGTATACATTATTTTTTAATACAAATTGTTATACCATCGCCTATCGGAGTAATATTTTTTACAATTCTGTTATCTTTCTTAATGTGTGTGTTGAATTTTCTTATAATATTTGTAAATTTATCGTTTTTTGAGTTGTCTGCCACTTCTCCGTGCCATAAAACATTGTCTATAACAATAAGGCCATTTTTATTGATCAATTCTAAAGATGTTTCATAATAATTAAGGTAATTTTCCTTATCAGCATCTATAAAAATTAAATCAAATTTCTGACTTGAGTCTTTTAATTCTTTTAGACTTTCAATAGCAGGTTTAATGATTTGCTTTATCTTTCTTTCGTTTGCCTTTTCATAAAATGATTGTGCCTTCAAACTAAATTCAGTGCTTTTATCTAAGCTAATTAAGAGACCATCAGATGGAAGGGCTAAAGCCATGGACAAAGCACTAAAACCTGTAAAACTTCCTATTTCTAAAATCTTTTTAATATTAGAAATCTTAATTAATGTTTGTAGAAATTGTGCTTGAGAAACTGAAATTTGCAGTCTCTGTTGATCGCCAAGACTTATATTATATTGAATTATCTCTTTTTGAACATCAGTCAATGCTTCTGAGTGATCAATGATGTATTTTTCAAGATTTTCAGTTAAATCTAATTTTTTAGGCATACTTAGTTCTTTAAAAGTTTTTTTAAAATTTCATTTGTCAGCTGAGGGTTTGCTTTTCCACCAGATAATTTCATAACCTGTCCAACAAAAAAACCAAATAATTTTTCTTTTCCAGCTTTGTATTGATCAACTTTATCTTTATTTTTTGATATTATCTCATTAATCATTTTTTCTAATTCTTTAGGATCGCTTTGTTGTTTCATTCCTTTTGACTCTATAATTTTTTTTGGATTTTCTCCGCTTTCAACCATAATTTCGAAAACTTCTTTTGCTATTCTTCCTGAAATTTCTCCAGATTTAATTGATTGAACTAACTCTGCAAAATGTTTTGCTGATATAGGAGATTTTGATATATCAAGCCCCCTATCATTTAACATTGCAAATAAATCCCCCATCATCCAAGTAGCTGCGAGTTTTTTGTCGGATAATTTTGCAACTTCTTCGTAATAGTCAGATATTTCTTTTTCTGAGACTAAAACATTTGCTTCATATGCATTTAGTCCATATTCTTTTATAAATCTCTCCTTTTTTTTATCAGGCAGCTCTGGAAGAGATTTTTTTAAATCATCTATTAATTTTTGTTCTAACTTTAAAGGCAGAAGGTCCGGATCAGGAAAATATCTATAATCGTGTGCATCCTCTTTTGATCTCATTGATCTTGTCTCATTTTTTTTTGTATCGAAAAGTCTTGTTTCTTGATCTATTCCTTTACCGTTTTCTATTAGTTCAACTTGTCTTGTAGCTTCATATTCTATTGCCATCTGCATAAATTTTATAGAATTTACATTTTTGATTTCACAACGTGTTCCAAAATTTTTATCACCTTCTTTTCTAACCGATACATTTACATCAGCTCTAAGTGATCCTTCTTGCATGTTCCCATCGCAAGTTCCTAGGTATCTCATTATTGACCTTAATTTTTTAATGTAGACATTAACCTCTTCTGGTGATCTTAAATCTGGTTTACTTACGATCTCCATTAAAGCAATTCCTGATCGATTTAAATCAACATAAGTATTTGATGGATCCATATCGTGTATGCTCTTCCCTGCATCTTGCTCTAAGTGAAGTCTCTCTATGCCAATCTCTTTAGAACCATAAGGCATATCTAATAAAACTTTACCTTCTCCTACTATTGGATTTTTATACTGAGATATTTGATAACCTTGAGGCAAATCAGCATAGAAATAATTTTTTCTATCAAAAACTGAAAAATTATTTATTTTTGCATTTAAACCTAGCCCAGTTCTTACTGCTTGTTTAACACATTCTTCATTGATGACCGGTAACATTCCTGGAAAAGCAGAGTCAATTAAACTTACTTGATTGTTTGGATCACCTCCAAACTTTGTTGACGAACCTGAGAAAAGTTTCGAATTAGAAAGTATTTGTGCGTGAACTTCTAAACCAATTACTACCTCGTATTTCCCCTTTTCACCATTAATAAAATAATCAAATTTTTCTTTACTCATGACCACCACTTTTTAATTTGACTTTGAAAGCCACAATTCTTTTCAAAAGCATATCCTATATTAAGTATTTTTTGTTCATCTAAAGCTTTTCCAATTAATTGTAAGCCTAATGGATATCCCTTTTGATCTACACCTGCTGGCAAAGACAGTGCTGGCAATCCTGCTAAATTTACTGGAACAGTAAATATATCATTTAAATACATAGAAACTGGATCGTTGGTTTTCTCTCCTATTTCAAAAGCAGAACTTGGAGTAGACGGTGTCAAGATAGCATCAACTTTTTTAAAATTTTCGTCAAAATCTTTTTTAATTAATTGTCTAACTTTTTGAGCCTTCAGATAGTAAGCATCGTAATAACCTGAGGATAAAACATAAGTTCCAATTAATATTCTTCGTTTCACTTCATCTCCAAAACCTTCGGACCGAGTATTCTCATACATCTGTATTAAGTCTTCATCCTTTTTTGATCTAAAACCATATCGAACACCGTCGTACCTTGCTAAATTTGAAGAAGCTTCAGCAGGTGCTACTATGTAATAAGTCGGTAAAGCGTATTTAGTATGTGGTAAAGAAATATTAATTATTTCAGCACCTAAATCTTTTAAAATTTTTTTTCCTTTTTCCCAAAGTTCATCGACTTCTTTTGGCATATTATCAACTCTGTACTCTTTAGGGATTCCAATTTTTAAACCTTTGACGTTGTCTTTTAAATTTTTTGAATAGGGTTCTTTGTTTTTTTTAATTGAAGTAGAGTCTTTTTCATCAAAACCACACATAGCCTCAAGCATGATAGCAGAATCGATTATATTTTTTGTCATTGGGCCAGCTTGATCTAATGATGAAGCAAATGCAACTATACCCCATCTCGAACACAATCCATAGGTTGGTTTTAAACCAACTGTACCAGTGAATGATGCTGGCTGTCTTATTGAGCCTCCTGTATCAGTGCCAATTGTAGCTGGAGTTAAATCAGCAGCTAAGGCTGCTGATGAACCTCCTGAAGATCCGCCAGGAACCAGTTTATCACCAACAGGATTGATAACGTTTCCAAAAAAACTTGTTTCATTTGAAGAGCCCATAGCAAATTCATCACAATTTAGTTTACCAAGTAAAAAAGCACCATTGTTCCATAAATTTTTCGTTACAGTTGACTCATAGGATGGAATAAAATTATTTAAAATATTACTTCCAGCTGTTGTTTTTACATCTTGAGTGCAAAATAAATCTTTTACTGCTAATGGTATACCGGGAAGCAACTGTTCATAATTAGGTTTTTTGTCAAATTCTTTTGCTTTTTCTAAGGCATGTTCAAAAGTTGTTGTAACAAAAGTATTTAATTTTTTTGCTGTCTTAATATTTTTTATATAATTATTAGTTAGTTCTAGTGAGGATATCTTTTTAGTTTTAATTTTTTCTATTATCTCATGTAAACTTTGATTTGTTAAATCACTCATTATTCTACCACCTTTGGAACTACAAAAAATTCATCATTTTTTTTTGGAGAATTTTGCAAAATTTTATCTCTTATTTTACCATCATTTATGAGGTCCTTTCTTGTTCTTAAAGACTCATTTAAAATTGAAGTTAATGGTTCAACGTTGCTGGTATCTAGTTCATTTAATTGCTCAATGAACTTAAAAATAGAGTTTAAATCTTTAGTTAAACTGTCAACTTTAGCTTCATTAACCGATATTCTGGCTAATTTAGCGACATGTTTAATTTTCTCTTTATCTAAAGACATTTGTGAAATAAGTTGTTTAAATTTGTTTTATCACAAATTAGGTAAATTTCATGCTTGATATTGAAATATTTGTTCAAAAAATTAAGAAAAAATCACGATTAATGGGTATTGACCCTGGTAAAAAAAGAGTAGGTATAGCTATATCGGATGAAAATAAAATTGTAGCGACTCCTTATAAAACATTAATAAGAAACAATTACGCTGAATTACTTTCTGGAATTAAGAAAATTATTGTGGAAAATCAGATCGATGGGATAGTTGTAGGCAATCCAATTAATATGGATGGTTCAGAGGGGTCTTCTTCCCAGTCAGCTAAAGATTTAGCTATTAATCTATCAAAAGATATTACTAAAAATATCACTTTGTGGGATGAGAGATTGTCAAGCCAAGGTGCTTTTAATCTAAGTACAGAATTAGCTGTTAATTCAACGAAAAAAGTAAAGAAATTAGATGAGAATTCAGCACAGTTCATTCTTCAAGGAGTCCTAGACTATTATCATAAAAAAAATACTTGATATAATGTACTAAAAGGCCTATAGAGTTGATTTTAATGGCAACTATAAAAAAAGTTTCAGCTATTAAAAATTCTGCCAAACACTTATTAGGTATTCAAAATCTTTCAATTTTAGAAGCAAAGAAAATATTAAATGAAGCTAAAACTTTTATAAAGTTAAATAGGAGTAGCTCTAAGAAGCTTGATTTATTAAGAGGAAAAACACAAATTAATTTATTTTTTGAACCATCAACAAGAACACAAAGTTCATTTGACTTGGCGGGTAAGAGATTAGGTGCTGATGTAATGTCTATGAATATGGCTAACTCAGCGCTCAAAAAAGGTGAAACATTAATTGACACAGCGATGACATTAAATGCAATGCATCCAGATATAATTATCATAAGACATCAAGACTCAGGAGCACCAAATTTACTCTCACAAAAAGTTAATTGTGCAGTAATAAATGCAGGAGATGGTAGAAGAGAACATCCTACCCAAGCATTATTAGATGCATTAACAATAATTAATAGAAAAGGAAATATAGAAGGATTAAAAATTGCAATATGTGGTGACATTCTTCATTCAAGAGTTGCCAGATCAAATATATATTTAATGAATATGTTAGGTGCTGAAGTAAATGTAATAGCTCCGAAAACTTTAATGCCAGTCTCGATTGATAAACTTGGAGTCAAATCCTTTACTGATATGAAAAAAGGTTTAGATGGTTGTGATATTGTCATGATGTTAAGATTACAAAATGAAAGAATGCAAGGATCATTTCTTCCATCAAAAAGAGAATATTATGAATTTTTTGGACTTACTCCGGAAAAAATCAAATATGCAAAGAAAGATGCTCTTCTCATGCACCCAGGTCCGATGAATAGAGGAGTAGAAATAGATACAAAATTAGCTGACGACATAAATGTAAGTTTAGTCAAAGAACAAGTTGAACTAGGAGTTGCAGTAAGAATGGCCTGCTTAAAACTATATTGTAAATAAATGAATGAAAAATTTTTAACAAATTGTAGAATTATTGATCCATCTCAAAAAATTGATGAACAAGGCAACATAATAATTGATGAAAAAGGGAAGATTAAATCTATTGGAAAAAAAGTTAAACTTTCCGATGCCTCAAAATCTGCAGAAAAGATAGATTTAAAAGGGAATCTTGTAATACCTGGTGTTATCGACATGAAAGCTTTCGTTGGTGAACCTGGATACGAATATAAAGAAAATTTCAGAACTTTAAGCCAAGCTGCTTTAGCTGGAGGGGTAACATCTATAGTTACTATGCCAAACACTAAACCGGTTATTGATAATGTTTCAATGGTTGATTTTATAATTAGAAGAGGTAGAGATAAAGCAAAAGTTAACTTATTTCCTTGCGCATCAATTACCAAACAAACTAATGGGAAGCAAATGACTGAATTTGGACTACTTAAAGCTAGAGGAATTATTGGTTTTAGTGATGTAAATAAAACTATTCAAAATACAGAATTAATGTCACGAGTAATGAATTATGCTTCTGATTTAGACGTGCTGATAATGCAACATGCAGAAGATTATGAATTATCAAAAAACTCGTGTATAAACGAGGGAGAAATAGCTACACGTTTAGGCTTGCAAGGTGTTTCAGATATAGCCGAAAAAATCATAATTGAAAGAGATTTATCATTGCTTGCTAAGTTTCCTTGTAGATATCATATAAATCAAATTTCTACACAAAAATCTTTAGATGTAATTAAAAAAAATAAGTCTAATGGTATTAGTTTTACGACTGGAGTTTCAATAAACAATTTATCACTTAACGAAAATGACATAGGTGAGTTTAGAACCTTTTTAAAACTTTCTCCGCCTCTTAGAGATGAAAAAAATCGGCTTTCTTTAGTTGAAGGTTTAAAGAATGAATTAATCGATGTTATAGTTTCTGATCATATACCAGAAGATGAAGAAAGTAAGAGACTTCCTTTTGCACAAGCAGCTACTGGTTCAATTGGTGTAGAAACATTGCTCCCGCTTGCTTTAGAGCTCTATCATAACAATTCTTTATCATTAGACAAAATTATAAAGTGCTTAACAATCAATCCTGCAAAAATTCTTAAAATAAATAAAGGAACTTTAAAAATTGGAGCAGACGCTGATCTTTGCGTCCTAGATTTGGAAAAACCCTGGGTAGTAAAACCTGAAAATTTAAAATCAAAATCAAAAAATACAGCATTTGAAAATAGGAAACTTCAGGGTAAAGTTAAAATGACTTTTTTAAATGGCGATCTAGTTTATACAGATTAATGGAAACAAATTTTTTCATCGTAGCAACTTATTCTTACTTACTAGGTTCAATCCCTTTTGGATTAGTTTTAACAAAAATATTTCTTAAGAAAGATATAAGAGAATTAGGCTCTGGCAATATTGGAACGACAAATGTTCTGAGGACTGGCAAAAAATATTTAGCACTTTTTACACTTATTTTTGATTTATTAAAAGGTTACGTATCTGTATTTATAACTTTATTATATTATGAAAATTTAACTTCCTATTCTGCATTAAGCTGTTTTATCGGTCATGTATTTCCTGTTTGGCTCAAGTTTAAAGGAGGAAAAGGTGTCGCGACTTATCTTGGAGTGATTTTAGCTCTTTCTTATAAATTTTTCTTAGTCTTTGGAATATGTTGGCTTGTAATATCATTGCTTTTTAGATTTGCTTCTTTATCATCAATGCTTTCATCATTAATTATTTTATTTTATTCATATTTTTTTGAAAATAATTCTTTTTTATTAGTTCTTTTTATTTTCTTTGTAATGATTCTTTTTACACATAGGGAAAATATAGTGAGATTAAAAAACTCAGAGGAAAATAAAATTAAGTTATAAGTACTGTCTTTTCTTGTTTTTTAATAAAAAATTTGACAAATTCGTTTTATTTTGAAAATAAACAAGTAATGAACTTAGTTATTGTTGAAAGTCCTGCTAAAGCAAAAACAATAAATAAATATCTAGGTAAGGATTATTTAGTTTTAGCTAGTTATGGACATATAAGAGATTTACCATCAAAGAATGGTTCAGTAGATCCTGAAAATAAATTCCAAATGGAATGGGAAATTGACTCTTTCTCAAAAAAATATTTAAAAGAAATTACTAATGCAGCCGAAGACTCTGATAAAATTATTTTAGCCACTGATCCTGATCGTGAAGGTGAGGCAATAGCCTGGCATGTAAAAGAGGTATTAGAAAAAAAAAAGTTGCTCAAGGATAAGAATCTAGAAAGAGTTGTCTTCAATGAGATAACAAAAAAAGCAATTCTTGATGCTATAAAAAATCCGAGAGAAATTCATCTACCTTTAGTTGAGGCTTATTTGGCTAGAAGAGCTCTAGACTACCTAGTGGGATTTAATATTTCTCCAATACTCTGGACGAAACTACCTGGGTCTAAATCTGCTGGCAGAGTTCAATCCGTAGCTTTAAAACTCATAACTGAAAGGGAGAAAGAAATTGAATTATTTAAACCTGAGGAATATTGGACACTAACTTCTGATTTCACTAGTAAAGATAACAAAAATATTCTTTCAAAATTAAGCTTGTTTAATGGTGAAAAGATTGAAAGATTTTCTTTTAAAAATAAAGAAGAGATAAACAGGGCTGTTAATATTATTAATAAAACAAAATTTAAAATTGTAGATGTAAATACTAAAGTATATAGAAGAAATCCATTAGCACCTTTCACAACTTCAACCTTACAACAAACTGCATCTGGACGATTTGGTTTTGGAGCATCAAGAACAATGCAAATTGCCCAGCGCCTATATCAAGGTGTTGATATAGAGGGTGAAACAACTGGTCTAATAACTTACATGAGAACAGATGGGACTAATATTTCAAAGGAAGCTGTAGAAGACTTTAGAAAATTCATTATTGAAGACTACAGTAAAAAATATTTACCAAATGAACCAAATAGTTACACTGGTAAAAAAGCTAAAAATGCACAAGAGGCTCACGAAGCTATAAGGCCAACTAATATTAAAAGAAGACCCTCAGATATAAAAAAATATGTAAATGCTGATCAATTTAAACTTTATGAATTAATATGGAGCAGAGCCTTATCGTCACAAATGACACCAGCTGAATTTGATAGGAACACAATCATAATTTCTTCAGATGACAATAAAATTAATTTTAGAGCAAGTGGTTCAATTATAAAATTTGATGGATTTCTTAAAATTTATCAAGTTCAAGAAACAGATGAAGATGCAAAAAATATTTTACCAGTGGTAAAAGTAGGTGATGAAATAAGTATTTTAAAATTAAATGACGAGCAACATTTCACAGATCCCCCACCGAGATATTCAGAAGCGAGTTTGGTTAAGAAAATGGAAGAATTAGGGATAGGTAGACCTTCTACATATGCAAGTATTATATCAGTATTATCAACTAGAAATTACGTAGAATTACTAAATAAAAGATTTCATCCCACAGATAGAGGAAAATTAATTTCAGCGTTTTTAGAAAAACTATTCTCTAAATATGTAGATTATAATTTTACTGCTGATCTTGAAAATCAGCTTGACGAAATAACTAGCGGTAAGATTGAATGGGTACAAGTTTTAAACAATTTCTGGAAAGACTTTTATGAAAATGTAGGTAAAGTTAAAGAAAAAAGGACTAGAGAAGTATTAGATTTATTAAATGAAAGTTTAGGTGCATTAATCTTTGAAAGAGATGAAAAGGACGCTATTGATAGAAAATGTAAGATGTGTTCCAGCGGAGAGTTAAGTCTTAAAAATAGCTTTAGGGGTGGAGCTTTTATAGGTTGTTCAAATTATCCAGATTGTAAATTTACTAGACCTCTGTCTAAAAGTAAAGCTGCGGCTCAATATAATTTGGCTGAACCAAAGCTTTTGGGTCAAAATGAAAAAGGGAAAGATATATTTTTGAAAAACGGAAGATTTGGTCCATATTTACAATATGAAAAAGAAAAAGAAGAACTAGAAATTAAAAAGAAGAAAAGTAAAAAGAAAAAAAATGAAAACGAACATCTTAAAAATGTTTCAATACCTAAGGGTATAGATGTTGATAGTGTTGATTTAGATAAAGCAAAATATTTATGTTCTCTACCGAAAATATTGGGGCAACATCCAGAAAGTGGTCAGGACATTACATTGAACTCGGGTAGATTTGGACCTTATTTAAAATGTGAAAATAAATCTGCAAGGCTTGAAAATGTAGAAGATCTTTTTTCTATCGGATTAAATAGAGCAATCACAATGATAGCTGAAGCAAAACCTGGTAGAATATCCTCATCTCTTATTAAAGATTTAGGAGAACATCCGGAAGATAAAAAACCAGTTAGGATTATGAAGGGACAATATGGCCCTTACATCAAATATAAATCGCTTAACGCAACTATACCTGAAGAAAAAGATCCAGCCGAATTAACTATGGAGGAAGCTTTAATATTAATTGAAAAGAGAAGAGAATATGACAAATCAAAAAAGAAAGGTAAAAGATAATGAATGTTATAGAGGAAAAGCTTAAAAGATTAAACATTAAATTGCCAGACCCAAAAGCTCCTGTAGGTGCATATGTAGCAACAAAGATTGTTGGGAAATTATTGTTTATTTCTGGACAAGTTTCTATCGATAAAGAGTCGAAATTAATTACTGGAAAAGTTGGAAAAGATTTAAATTTAGATCAAGGATATAATGCTGCAGAAAGATGCGGTTTAAGTATTATTTCACATGCAAAAAAAGCATGTCTAGGAGATTTAAGTAAAATTAAATCATGTGTAAAATTAACAGGGTATGTTAATTCAACAAATGACTTTAAAGAACAACCTAAAATCATTAATGGTGCGTCTGATATTATTTCAAAAGTTTTTGAAAAAAAAGGTGAACATACAAGGGCTGCAATAAGCGCTAATAGTCTCCCTTTAGGAGTGGCTGTTGAAGTAGATGCTATTTTTGAACTTATTTAATATTTGGTCTTCCTACTGAGAAATATTGGATTTTATTACGTTTCATTTCATTAGCATTATATAGATTTCTTAAATCATAGACTTTAAACTTCTTATTTTTAATAACTTTTTTAAAATCGATAGTTTTAAATTCATCCCATTCTGTAAGCAAAATAACCAAATCAGCATTATAACAATTATTTTTTATATTATTTTTAAAAAAACAATTTTTAATTTTTCTAAATTCTTTCTTTTCACCTGAGGGGTCATAATAATTTATTAAGGCTCCTTTTTTACTTAAATAAGGAATCATTTTAAGACTTGTAGAATCTCTCATATCATCTGTATTAGGTTTAAATGTTACACCTAAAAAAGAAATCTTTTTATTCTTTAAACTTGAACCTAAAATTTTATGAATTCTATTAGTTAGTAAATTAATTCGATTAAAATTTGATTTAATAACAGATTTTACAACAGAAAGATTTACTTTATGTTTATCAGCTGCAAAAACTAAACCTTTTGTATCTTTGGGGAAGCATGACCCTCCGTAAGCAGGCCCTGCTCTTAAGAATCTACCTCCAATTCTGTTATCTGAACCCATGCCTAAGGAGATATCCTCAATATTTACACCTGATTTCTCACATAAATTTGCCAATTCATTAATGAATGTAATTTTAGTAGCTAAAAAAGCATTAGATGCGTATTTAATTAGTTCAGCACCTCTTCTTGAAGTTGTAAAAAATTTCGCACCCTTATTAGTGAGAGGTGAATAAAGTTTTTTCATTGTATTGAAAGTTTTCTTCTCATTAGAACCAATTACTATTCTGTCTGGATATCTGAAGTCACGTATCGCTTCCCCTTCTCTCAAAAATTCAGGATTGGATATTACAGTAAACAATTTTTTCTTTTTTTTAATTATTTTTTCAATCTCATCACCAGTTCCAACTGGTACCGTAGATTTTGTCACAAGAATTTTCTTTTTTTTAGTAAACTTTAAAATTTCTTTACAACATTTATATACGTAAGATAAATCAACTTTAAGAGATCCTTTTTTTGTAGGTGTGCCAACACAGATAAATATTATATCTGAGGAATTAATTGCTTGTTTAATATTAGATGTAAAAAATAGTCTTTTTGCAGAATAATTTTTTTTAATTAACTCATCTAATCCAGGTTCATATATTGGAGATATTCCACTTTTGAGTTTGCTAATTTTATCTAAATCCTTATCAACACATATTACTTGATTGCCTATATCAGCAAAACAAGTTCCGCTAACTAGACCAACATATCCTGTGCCTATCATACATAATTTCATTTTTTTCCTTTATTAATTTTAGCTCCTGAATCAATATATCCCTTTAACGTTCCACAATCTAAATATTTACCTTTGAAAATATTTCCGTAAAATTTATTGTTTTTTTGTATTAAACTTTTTATTGCATCTGTAATATGTATTTCTTTACCTTGCCCTGGTTTTAATTTTTTTATTTCTCCAAAAATTTTTGAAGTTAAAATATATCTTCCAATAATTGCAAAATTTGATGGCGCTTTTTTGATGTTAGGTTTTTCTACAACATCTTTTATCTCAAAATAATTTTTCTTCTTATTTTTTAAAGATAAAATACCCCATCTTGATACAGTTTTTCTTTTTACTCTTTTAGTTGCAATTATTGATCCTTTTGTAATTTTATGAAGCTTAATCATTTCTTTAGAGCAGTTTTGATTAATAATAAGATCATCTGGTAAAAGTATTAAAAAAAAATTGCTTTTAATAAATTTTTGACATTTTAAAACTGCGTCACCCGTACCTTTAGGGCTATTTTGGTATACAAATTTAATCATTTTTTGATATTTTTTTATTTTTTTATATTCTTGAATAATTCTTTTGTCCTTTTTTTTCTTTATAATTTTTTTGTAAAAACTATCATTAAAAAAATACTTTTTAATAGAATATTTGTTTTTTGAAATAATAAATATAAATTCTTTAATACCAGCGTTTAAACACTCTTCAAGAATATACTCTAAGTTAGGTTTGCCATTAATTGGCAAAAGTTCTTTTGGCAAAACACTTGTTAAAGGGAGCATTCGAGTACCTAATCCAGCTAATGGAATAATTGCTTGTTTTATCATATGATTCTTATAATAGTTATTATCACTACAATAAAGAAATGAAAATATTTAAAAGTAAACAAAAATTACAAAAAGAGATTTTATATGAAAAAAATATATCCTTTGTACCAACAATGGGTAGTTTACATAAGGGTCATGAATTTCTTATAAAAAAGTCAAAAAAAATAGGTGGTAAAACATTAGTTACGATATTTGTAAATCCTAAACAATTTAATAAAAAAAGTGATTATAATAATTACCCAAGAAATATTAAAAACGATTTAATTTTACTTAAAAGGCTTAAAGTAAATTTTGTTTATATCCCAAACAAAAGAGAAATTTTTTCTTTTAAACCCAATAAAAGTGTCTTTTTAGATAAAGTTTCAAAAAAATTATGTGGTCAATTTCGCAAAGGTCACTTTGAGGGAGTTTTAGATGTTGTAAATAGATTTTTAGAAATATTAAATCCAAAAAGAATTTACTTAGGGAAGAAAGATTTTCAACAGCTTTATTTAATAAAAAAACATATTCAAAAAAGAAAAATTAAAACAAAAGTTATCGCTTGTAAAACTATACGAGAAATTAATGGTGTAGCATGCTCATCAAGAAATAAAAGATTAAATAAAAAACAACTAAGAATTGCTTCACAAGTATATAAATTTTTATTTAAAATTAAAAAAAAGTCAAAACTTAATTTAAATATTTTAAAAAGAAAAATACTTAGATTTGGGGTTAATAAAATTGATTATTTAGAAATTTATAATGTTGAATCTTTTAGAAAAGGTTTGAAGTTAAATACAAACACAAATATTTTTGTGTCTTATCATTTAGGAAAAGTTAGATTAATTGATAATATCTAATATAAAAAATAGTATGATCCCAGGCCTAAAAAGGATAAAAAACCTATAACATCGGTAATGGTTGTAACAAAAACACTAGAAGCAAGTGCTGGATCAATATTCATTTTTTTTAAAGAAACTGGAACCAAAATCCCAAACAAACCTGCTACAATCATATTTAAAATCATTGAAATTCCAATCAATAAAGAAAGGCTGGTTTCTTTGAACCATAAATGAACTATTATTGCAGTAATAATAGCAAAAATAATTCCATTTAATATTCCAATTATAAATTCTTTTCCTACAACTCTATTAAAATTACTCGTAGATAACTCCTTTTTGGCTATAGCTCTAATTGTTACTGCTAGTGTCTGCATGCCGGCATTACCACCCATTGATGCAACTATTGGCATTAAAAAAGCTAATGCCACCATTTGTTCTATTGATGCACCAAAATTACTGATGACCCAGGTAGCTAATAACGCTGTGAACAAATTTAATAATAACCAATTAAATCTTCTCTTAGTTTTAACGACTACGCTATCGGTAATTTCTTCGTCTCCTACACCAGCTAAACGCAAAGCATCTTCTTCGGCTTCTTCTTGTACAACGGTAACTACATCATCACCTGTTATCATTCCAACTAATTTATTATCTTTATTTACTACACCAGCAGATACTAAATTGTAATTTTCAAAGGTATGTCCAACTTCTTCTTTGTCCATATTAACAGATATTAAAACGGGCATTTCTGTCATAATTGAATTCATTTTAGATTCTCTTGGTGTTCTTAATACTCTAGATGAGGGAACTGTTCCAACAGGTTTGAATTCGCTATCTACAATAAAAATTTCTAAAAATTCTTTTGGTAAGTCTTTATTTTCTCTCAAGTAATCAATTGTTTGGCCTACGCTCCAATTGCTAGGGACTGCAGTAAACTCTCTTTGCATAATTCTTGCAGCTGAGTCTTCTGGGTAGCTTAGTCCTTCCTCTAATAAAAACCTATCTTTAGGGGGAAGTTTATCTAAAATATCTTTTTTTTTATTTTTATCTAAATTTTCAAGTATTTTAATTGAATCATCAGATTCTAACCTCTTTATTATGTTAGTGATTGAGTCAACTGATAGAAGTTGGAGAACTTCACTTTGAATTGACTCGTTTAACTCAATAAATATGTCAGGATTAATATTAAATTCCTCAATTTCAATAAGTTTAGTTCTTGACTCATTGGTTAAATTTTCAATAAGATTTGCAACATCTGACTCGTGTAAATCTTTTAAGGTTTGATTAATAAATTTAATATCTGATGATTGAATTTTTTCTGAAAAAGTACTAATAAATTCTTTATTAAAATCAAGATTTACTTTTTTGTTACCTGTTGATTTTACTAAAGTCATAAAAACCTCTGATTGTTTTTTTGAGACTAATAGTGCATAAAATGATAAATTTCAAACTAAATGAGCATAGAAATTAAAATCAGCAAAAGACGTATTTCCTATGAAATAGCTATGGAAATTCTTAATAAAAGGGTTGAAAATTTAAAAAAAAAAGAGGGAAAAGAATTACTGTGGATTTTAGAGCATCCGATTACGTATACAGCTGGGATAAGAGCTAATCCAAATGAGATTTTAGATAGTAAAATTAAAGTAATCAATACTAATAGAGGCGGAAAAATAACTCTTCATAACCCAGGACAAAAAATAGTTTATTTTGTTTTGGACTTAAACAAGCGAAAAAAAGATATCAGAAAATTAATTTCCTTAATTGAGAAGAGTATTATTGAATTTTTAAAAGTTTGCAATATCAAAGGAATTAGGGATAAAAAAAATATTGGCATCTGGGTTAAAAAAAGAAAAATAGCTGCAATAGGTCTTAGAATATCTAAATGGATTGCTTTCCATGGTTGTTCAATAAATATAGACAATGACTTAAGCCAATATTTAAAGATTAGTCCTTGTGGACTAAATAATAAGAAAATAACCTCTATTAAAAAAGAAAAGGGAAAATTAATTAAAAATATTGAAAATAAACTTATTTCTATATTTTTAAAGAATATTAATAAAATTTAAAAATTTTTTTTAATAAATTCTTCAAATAAGTTACTATAGCTAGCTTTGAAATTATATTGAACGTTATTTATCATAAATTTAATTTTATATGCATGTAACATAAGACTTTTCTTTTTAATATCTCTATTTTTTCTATTTATAGAAAAGTAATATTTATTGTCACCAATAATTGGGTTGCCAATGTTGTATAATTGTCTTCTCAGCTGATGCTTTCTTCCAGTTATTGGATTTAATTCTACAAATGAATATTTTTCACTATTTTTTAAAACTTTGTAGTGTGTAACAGCTTTTTGCGTAATCTTTTTTTTACCCTCATAATATATTAAATTATCTTTTAATGTATTTTTGACTTTTTGAATTTTTCCAAACGTTAAAGCAAGATAAGTTTTATGAATTTTTCTTATACGAAAAAGTGAAGTAAAAAGTTGTGCATATGATCTGTTTTTAGCAATTATAAGAACGCCTGATGTTTCTTTATCTAATCGATGAACAATATAAGGTTTTTGGTCATTAAAATATTTGCTCTCTTTTAAAATATCGATGATATTCTTAAGTGATCTTGTACCAGATTGGACTGCCACACCAGCAGGTTTATTTATTACAATAAAATTCTCATTATTTTCTAATATAATTTTATTGTAATTTGATAGTTCTTTCTGAGAAGGTTTATATTTTAAAATTTTATTTGGTGATTTTGGTTTAAATTTAGAAATATTATGTATCTCAACAATATCACCTTCCTGAAGTCTATATGAAGATTTTTGCTTTTTTTTATTAACTTTTATCTTATTAAGTCTAATAATTTTTTCGATAAGAGATTGAGGAAGGTCTTTTATTTTTAGTTTAAACCATCTGTCTAAACGAGTATTACTATAATCTTTTTCAACATTATATGTTTGAGGCATGTATAGCTGAACTATTTTCTAGCTACTTTTTGATCTGTCTGTTTTTTATTATCTTCTTTTTTTTCAACTTTTTTAGGTTTATCAACTTTTTTTGCCTCTGGATTTCTATCAACTAATTCTATAACAGCCATGGGAGCATCATCCCCTGTTCTGTATCCAGCTCTTAAAACCCTAGAGTATCCGCCTTTTCTATTACTGTATCTTTTGGATAATTCTCCAAATACCTTCGATACAGATTTGTTATTTTGTAGTTTAGAAAAAAGTCTTCTTTTATTACTTAACATATTTTTTTTTCCAATAGTAATAACCTTATCTATTTGAGGTTTTAACTCCTTTGCTTTGGGTAGTGTTGTTATGATTTGCTCATATTTAATTAAAGAATTTAGCATATTTTTAAATAAAGCTTTTCTATGTTCCCCAGTTTTATTCAATTTCCTATAACCAAGTCCGTGTCTCATTAGTAATTATTATCCTCGAGTTTTTTTGATAATTCCGCAATATTATCTGGAGGCCAATTTGGAATTTCCATACCTAAATAAAGTGACATTGTATTTAAAACTTCTTTTATTTCATTTAAAGACTTTCTTCCAAAGTTAGGTGTTCTTAACATTTCGGGCTCAGTTTTTTGTACTAAATCTCCAATGTAGATGATATTATCGTTTTTGAGACAGTTCATTGATCTTACAGATAATTCCAATTCCTCAACTCTCTTAAGTAAATTTCTGTTAAACTCCGGTTCTGAAGATTTTACTTCTTTTACGACTTCCTGAGGATCTTCAAAATTTACAAACATTGATAGCTGATCTTGAAATATTCTCGCTGAATATGCAATTGCATCTTCTGCTGCAATAGTTCCATTAGTTTCGACAGTCATTACTAGTTTGTCATAATCTAACGCACTACCAGCTCTTGTATTTTCTACTGTAAATGAAACTTTTTTTACCGGACTAAATAAAGAATCAATGGAAATTAATCCTAGAGGACTATCTTCAGGTTTATTTTTTGGTGCAGGCACATAACCTTTTCCATTGTTTATCATCAATTCCATATGAAAGTTAGTTTTTTCATCAAGATTGCAAATTGTTTGCTCTGGATTTAATATTTCAATTTCTGGTGTCAATGTTATATCTTTTGCTTTTACTTCTTTAGGTCCTTTAATATCTAAAATAATTTTTTTTGCAGTAGTAGAGGTTGATTTTATAGCCAAATTTTTTACATTTAACACAATATCAGTTACATCTTCTCGAACCCCTTTAATAGAAGAAAATTCATGTAAGACCCCATCAATTTGAATGCCTGTAACAGCAGCACCTTGTATTGAAGATAATAGTATACGTCTTAGTGAATTTCCAATTGTTTGTCCAAAACCTTTTTCTAACGGTTCTGCTATTACTTTTGCAACAGTTTTATC
This sequence comes from uncultured Pelagibacteraceae bacterium, assembly GCA_902612235.1. GTDB lineage: Bacteria > Pseudomonadota > Alphaproteobacteria > Pelagibacterales > Pelagibacteraceae > Pelagilacustribacter. The sequence continues at coordinate 9,835 of CACMCJ010000006.1, read as the reverse complement.
TTCATTGCTCGTAATATCAAGTTTATTTGGTTTTATTAAAGCTTTCCAATTTTTATCTATTATATTACTTGTAGTTTGCATTTATACTCTCCTTCTTTTTGGTGGTCTTGCACCGTTATGAGGCATCGGCGTCGTATCCTTAATAGATAAAATTCTAAAACCTCTAGATTGTAAAGATCTTAAAGCTGTTTCTCTACCAGAACCTGGGCCTTTAACCTGAACAGTCAGTGTTCTTAAACCTTGCTCATAAGCTTTTGAGCCCGCTGCATCTGCAGCAACTTGTGCTGCGTAAGGTGTTGATTTTCTTGATCCCTTAAACCCTTTTGCACCAGCTGAAGACCATGAAACAACATTTCCATTTTCATCAGCGATCGATACTATTGTGTTATTAAAAGTAGAATAAACATAAGCAATACCTGAAGTAATATTTCTTTTAACTTTTTTCTTTTTTTTAAAAGTGCTTATTTTTTTTGTTGCATCAGTTTTTTTTGCTTCAGTTTTTTTTTCTGGTTTTGGTGACTTTGTATTCATAACTAATTAAATCTATTTCTTCAGTGGAGTAAGCTTTTTTCCTGCAATGGCTATAGCTTTACCTTTACGAGTTCTGGCATTACACTGAGTTCTTTGACCTCTTACAGGCAGTTTTTTTTTATGTCTAGTTCCCCTATAACATGCGAGATCTACTAAACGTTTAATATTTACTGAAACTTCTCTTCTTAAATCACCTTCAACTTTATGATTGGCATCTATAAACTCTCTGATCTTTAGTATTTGTTCCTCGGTAAGTTCGTTAACTCTTTTGGATGAAGGTATATTCAATTTTTCACAAATTTTCTTTGATGAAAAAGGTCCAATTCCATGAATATAAGTTAGTGCAATACTTACAACTTTATTTTGTGGAATATTTATTCCTGCGATACGAGCCATAAATTAATGAGTTAAAGTTCCAAGTGCGTATTTATATTGCCTAATTTTTTAAAGTCAACTCTATATAAGGTCAATTAAGTCGCTAATTTCTTTATTAATTTGCTCAATTGACCTCTCCCCATCGACCACCTTTAATAAATTCAATTTTTTATAGTGCTCAATCACTGGTTCAGTAGTCTTTTCATAAGTCTGGTATCTTTTGATAGCAATTTCCTCATTATCATCCGGTCTTTTTTCCAAAGTTCTTCTTTCTGAAATCCTTTTTTTTATTGTTTCTAAACTTACAGACAGTTTTAAAACAATATCTATTTTCTGATTACAGCTTTTAAGCAAAAGATCTAAACTATTTACTTGGTTTAAATTTCTTGGGTAGCCATCTAGAATAAATCTGTTTGCATACTTTTCATTAGTTACGATATTTCTTATTAATTCATTTACAATTTTATCATTTACAAGTGAACCGGAGCTCATAAGTAATGAAATTTTTTGTCCTAAAACTGTTTTATTTTTTATTTCTTCTCTTAAAATTTTGCCAGTTGATATTTGGAATAAATTAAATTTTTTAACTATAAAATCTGATTGAGTACCTTTACCAGCGCCTGGAGGTCCAAATATAATTAAGTTCATAAAACTAATTATTTTCCAAATTTAGTCTTTCTAATTAGTGACTCATATTGAGAGCTCATTAATCTTGTTTGAACTTGAGTAACTGTGTCCATAGCAACAACTACTACAATTAAAATTGATGTTCCGCCCAAGTAAAATGGAATTGGATACTTAGCTATTAAAAATTCCGGCATTAAACAAACAAATGTAAGATATAAAGACCCAACAGTCGTTAATCTTATTAAGATAGTTTCAATATACTCAGCTGTTCTTTCACCTGGTCTTATTCCAGGAATATAACCGCCATATTTTCTTAAATTTTCAGACGTTTCTTTTGGATTAAAAACAATTGAGGTATAAAAAAATGAAAAAAATATTATTCCTGATGCATACAGCAACATGTATAGTGGTTGACCTTGAGTAAACATTGAAGAAATTTTAATAAATGTGTCAGATTCAGAGAATCCAAAATTTGAGACTGTCACAGGTAATAATAAAAGGGCAGAAGCAAAAATTGCTGGAATAACTCCTGCTGTATTTATTTTTAAAGGTAGGTGAGAAGACTCTCCGCCATACATTTTATTTCCTACTTGTCTCTTTGGGTAGTTAATTAAAATTTTCCTCATTGCTCTTTCAAAGAAAACAATGAATAAAACTGTAAATATAACTAATATAAAAATTCCAACTATCATAACTGCGGACAAAGCTCCGGTTCTTCCTAATTCAAAAGTTGATGCTAATGCTCTTGGTATTTCAGCTACAATACCAGAAAAAATAATTAATGATATTCCGTTTCCTACACCCCTTAAAGTAATTTGTTCTCCTAACCACATTAAGAAAGTCGTTCCTGCAACTAAAGATATAGTTGTAATAATTCTAAAAGCTAAACCAGGTTCTACCACTAAACTACCTGCATTTTCTAAGCCAACTGACACACCATAACCTTGTAAGCAAGCTATTAAAACAGTTCCATATCTTGTTAATTGAGTAATTTTTTTTCTACCGATTTCTCCTTGCTCTTTTAAACTCTTAAAATAATCTGAAACTCCCGTTAAAAGTTGAACTATTATCGATGAAGAAATGTAAGGCATTATTCCTAAAGCAAATATAGCCATCCTAGTCACTGCACCACCTGAAAACATATTAAACATACCTAATAAACCTTTTTGAGTTGTATCCATAACTTCTTTAAGTGCTTGAGGATCTATACCTGAGAGTGGTACGTAAGTGCCTAGACGATATACGCAAAGTAACAAAATTGTAAACAAGATCCTGTTTTTAAGATCTTTAGCCTGACTAAATGCTCCTGCTGTATTTAGATTTTCACTAGACATTAGAATTATTTTTTAACAATATTTAATTTACCACCAGCTTTCGCGATTTTATCTTGAGCTTGCTTTGATGCAAAATGAGCTGAGATTTCTATTTTAGTTTTAATTTCTCCAGTTCCTAAAATTTTTAATTTTAAGTATTTTTTATTAACTAATTTCTTCTCTTTTAAGGATTTTAGATCAAATGATGTAGATGCATTCTTATTTTTTTCAAAAATACTCTGGATTCTCGAAAGATTTAGTACGGCCGTATTTTTTTTATTAAAATTTTTAAAACCTCTTTTAGGAAGCCTTCTATATAGAGGCATCTGACCACCTTCAAAACTTTTAATAGCAACCCCTGACCTAGATTTTTGGCCTTTATGTCCTCTTGCCGAAGTTTTTCCCTTTCCTGAACCAATTCCTCTTCCAACTCGTATCTTTTTTTTATTTATTTTTACCAAAGAATTTAATTTCATTATTTAGCCTCTCTTTTTAAAACAATATCTGAAATTTTTTTACCTCTTATAGCTGATAAAATTTTAGGTGAGTTTTGAGATTTTAAACCGTTCACGCACGCTTTTAAAACATTGTGCGGGTTTGCAGATCCAAGAGATTTAGCTACTACATCTTGTACTCCTAAGACTTCACACACAGATCGAATAGGTCCACCAGCAATTATACCTGTTCCAGCTGGAGCTGCTCTCATAAAAACTTTTCCTGAACCATTTTTACCAGTTACATCATGATGTAAAGTTCTTCCTTCTTTTAAAGGTATTTGAATTAAACTTCTTTTCGCTACCTCTGTAGCTTTTTTTATAGCATCAGGTACTTGTTTTGATTTACCTTGACCAATACCTATCGATCCTTTTTGGTTACCAACAACTACCAATGCAGCAAATCCGAATCTACGTCCGCCTTTTACAACTTTTGTAATTCTATTAATTGCTACTAGTTTTTCTTTGATTTCACTTTCAATTTTTTTATTTTCGCTCATTTAAAATTTTAATCCATTTTTTCTTAGTGTTTCTGCAAATAGTTTTATTCTGCCATGAAATTTATACCCACCTCTATCAAAATAAACATTGCTAATTTTCTTCTCTTTAGCTCTTTTAGCAAGTATTTCAGCTATCATACTCGATTTTTCTAATTTTTTAACTTTGTTATTTTTTAATTCTTTCTCTATAGAGGAAGCTGATACTAATGTCTTGTTTAGTTTATCATCAATTATTTGTACAAAGATATTCCTCAATGACTTAGTTACAGAAATTCTATATCTATTTAAATTTACACCTTTTAATTTTTTTCTGTTTCTAAGTTTTCTTTTTATTTTATTGTTTAGTTTTCTCATTATTTCTTTTTACCTTCTTTTCTTAATACAAATTGCCCTTTTTCTTTAATGCCTTTGGCTTTATATGGTTCAATTGGTTTTAAATTTTTAATATCTGCAGCTATTTTTGCTACTAAGTTTTTGTCAACACCAGTTATTTTTATTATAGTTTGTTTTTCAACTGTTATTTTTACGTCTTTTGGAATCTTAAAATTTACATCGTGACTAAAGCCTATTTGTAAATTCAAATTCTCGCCTTTAATATTTGCTCTAAAGCCTACACCATTTAGTTCTAATATTTTTTCATGGCCAGAGGAAACCCCTATTACAGCATTATTGATAAGGCTTCTGTATGTACCCCACATAATAGATGTTTTTTTGTCAATCTTTTTATTTAAAGGTTCTATTTTAAACTCATTTTCTATCAACTTAGATGAAAAAATTTTATCATTTATAGACAATGTTTTGGAACCTTTTGGTCCAGTAATTGTAAGATTTCCTCCATCAATTTTTACTGAGGATTCTTTAGGTATAGATATATTTTTTTTCCCTATTTTTGACATTAGAACACCCTACAAATCACTTCGCCACCTATATTATTTTTTCTAGCTTCTGTATCACTCATTACTCCTTTTGGGGTAGATAATATTGCTAATCCTAAGCCGTTCATTACTCTTGGTATGCTATTAGCTCTTGAATAAACTCTCCTTCCAGGTTTTGAAATTCTTTTAATTTCCTTAATAACTGGATCTCCCTCATAATATTTAAGAGTTATTTTAAGAGTAACTTTGTTATTTTCTGTTTTTTCAATAAAATAATCTTTTATGTAACCTTCATCTTTCAAAATTTTAAGAATATTTTTTCTAAAATTTGAGGACGGTATATCAATAGAACTCAATGATCTCATTTGACCATTTCTTATTCTTGAAAACATATCTCCTATTGGGTCAGTTAATGTCATAATCCTCCTTTTTTACCAACTTGATTTTGTTAACCCAGGAATTTTCCCTGAAGATGCCATATCTCTTAAAGCAATTCTTGATATTTTAAGTTTTCTGTAGACCCCATGTGGTCTTCCAGAAACCTCACATCGATTTCTTATTCTTATTTTAGCTGAATTTTTTGGCAACTTATTTAATTTTAATTGTGCTGCAAATCTTTCTGATAATTCTAACTTTTTATTTTTAATAATTTTCTTTAATTCTGCTCTTTTTTTTGCATATCTTTTTACTAATTTCATTCTTTTAAGATTTTTTTGTATTGCACTTGTTTTAGCCATATCTACCTCAACCTTTTTTATTTGTTAATGGAAAATTAAATTCCTTAAGTAATTCTAAAGCACCTTCTTTACTCTTGCTAGTAGTTACAATTGTTATATCTAGACCGCGAATTTTATCTACTTTATCAAAATTTACCTCTGGGAAAACAATATGCTCTTTAATACCAAATGAAAAATTACATGAGTTGTCTATTCCCTTTGATGTTAAACCTCTAAAATCTTTAATTCTTGGAAGAGCGATATTCACCAATCTATCTATAAATTCATACATCTTGTTGGATCTTAGTGTTACTTTAACTCCAGCATTTGATCCTTTTCTTGTTTTAAAATTAGATATTGATTTCTTAAATTTTGTTACAACTGGTTTTTGTCCAGTAATTAGTGACATATCATCAATACAAGTTTTTAGTTTTTTTCCATCACTTGCATCCTCTCCTAAGCCCATATTTAAAATTATCTTTTCTATTTTTGGCACTTGATGTTTATTTTTCACATTTAACTTACTCATAAGTTTACTTATAATTTCTTTATCGTATGCTGTTTTAAGTCTCGGTATCATTTTTTACCTACAATTTTCTTATTTTTCTTAGTTTGTTCTAAATTCTTTATATTTGACTGATGAACATAATTTTCTTTTGAAATTATTCCACCCTTGTTTTCTTTAGTTGGTTTTAAATGTTTTTTGATCATATTTATCGATTTAATTTTTACTTTTTGTAATTTTTTATTTATCTCAAGTATTTCTCCTGTTTTACCTTTGTCTTTACCACTAATAACTTTAACTTGTATGCCTTTTTTTAATTCCATCTTAAAGTACCTCCGGTGCTAAAGAGATAATTTTAGTATGCCCTCTAGTTCTTAACTCTCTAGTAACTGGTCCGAAAATTCTGGTTCCGATCGGTTCACCTTTTTCATCTGTTAAAACAACTGCGTTAGCATCAAATTGAACTTTTGAACCGTCATCTCTATAAATCCCTTTTCTTGTTCGTACAACAACCGCTTTATGGACTGTTCCTTTTTTAACTTTTCCTTTTGGTATTGCATCTTTTACACTTATAACAATTAAATCTCCTACTGAAGCATATCTTCGTTTTGAGCCTCCCAAAACTTTTATACACTCGACTCTTCTAGCGCCTGTGTTATCTGCTACCATTAATTCTGTTTGTACTTGTATCATGATTTAAGTACCTGCCATGTTTTTTTTTTTGAAATTGGTTTACATTCAATTATAGAGACTGCTTCTCCTTCTTTAAATTTGTTAGTTTCATCATGTGCATGATACTTTTTTGTTCTTCTAATTATCTTTTCATAAAATGGGTGCTTAAATTTTCTAGTTACTTCAACAACAATTGTTTTATTGTTTTTTGCACTTATTACTTTACCTTTTAAAATTTTTTTGGTCATTTTGTATTTCTAATTGTTGTGTATAGTCTAGCAATGTTTTTTTTAATTTCGTTATATTGAGCAGAATTTTCTATTTGATTATTAACTTTTTTAAATCTGATATTAAACAAATCTTTTTTTAGAGTCTGAATTTTTTTCTCTGCTTGATCTTTAGTAAGTTTTTTATCTTCCTTTTTTTTTGCCATTGGTTACCTTCTTATAAATTTTGTTTTTATTGGAAGTTTAGCTGAAGCTTTGTATAATGCTATCTTTGCAACGTCTTCAGTGACTCCATCTACTTCAAAAATTATCCTTCCAGGTTTTACTCTACAAGCATAATATTCGGGTGATCCCTTTCCTTTACCCATTCTCACTTCTGTTGGTTTTTTTGAAACCGGTATATTTGGAAAAATTCTTGTCCAGACTCTTCCAGTTCTTTTCATATACCTTGTTAAAGCAACTCTAGCAGCTTCAATTTGTTTTCCTATAATTCTTTCAGGTTCCATTGCCTTTAAACCAAATTGTCCATAGTTAAGTTTAACAGCTCTAGATGCTTTTCCATGAATTCTTCCTTTAAATGCTTTTCTGTATTTAGTTCTTACTGGCTGTAGCATTTTTTACCCTTTCTTTTTTTTCTTTTTCAACATCTTTTGCCATTAGTTCTCCCTTATAAATCCAAACCTTTACACCAATAATACCATATGTTGTTAATGCTTCTGCAAATCCATAGTCAATATCAGCTCTTAAAGTATGAGATGGAATGCTTCCCTCTCTCAACCATTCCGTTCTCGCTATTTCGTTTCCAGCTAATCTACCGCTTAACATAACTTTTATTCCCTTTGCATTTAATCTCATTGCTGATTGCATGGCTCTTTTCATTGCTCTTCTATAAGCTATCCGTTTAACTAGTTGTTGAGCTATATTTTCAGCTACTAAATTTGAATTTAATTCTGGCTTTTTAATTTCCTTAATATTTACGTTTACATCTCCATTTGTGATCTTAATAATATTCTTTTTTATCTTTTCAATATCAGCACCCTTTTTTCCAATTACGAAACCAGGTCTAGATGTATGGATAGAAACAGTGCATTTTTTGGAAGATCTCTCTATTATTATCTCAGACACACCTGAGTTAATTATATTTTTTTTGATATAGTTTCTTATTTTGAAATCTTCAATTAAATATCTGCCAAAATCTTTTTTCTTGGCAAACCAAGTGGAGTCCCATCCTCTGTTTATACCTAATCTAAGACCTATAGGATTTATTTTTTGACCCATTATTTTTTATCCTTTTCTTTCTTTTCCTCAAGAACAATAGTAATTCTACTAAAAGGTTTTTTAATTGGACTAGCTCTACCTTTTGCTCTTGGTCTATATCTTTTCATTACTAAAGACTTTCCAACATATGCTTCTTTGACAAACAAATTATCAATATCATATTGATGATTATTTTCTGCATTTGATATAGCTGATTTTACTGTTTTGCTTACATCTTTAGCAACTTTTTTTCTTGTAAACTCTAAATCTCTTAAAGCTAAATCTGCTTTCTTACCTTTAATAAAATTTAATACCAAAGCGATTTTTCTAGGACTTGATCTCACATTTTTATTTATTGCTTTGACAGTCAAACTATTTTTTTGCATCTGAGCCTCCAGTATCTTTAGCAGGTGTCTCAGCTGCTGCAGCTTTTTTATCTGCTGGTGTATGACCTTTAAAAGTTCTTGTAGGAGCAAATTCTCCTAATTTGTGGCCAACCATTTCTTCTGAAATAGTAATAGGGATAAATGTCTTACCATTATGAATCATAAAACTGTGTCCAACAAAATCAGGAATTATTGTTGAGTTTCTTGACCATGTTTTAATTGGTTTTTTGTCTGGCTTTTCTTTAAGTTTATCAATTTTTTTTAACAAACTTGGATGCACAAATGGTCCTTTCCAAACAGATCTTGTCATCTTACTTCCTTTTTTTTCTTCTTGTTATTATTAATTTATCACTTCTTTGAGGTCTTCTAGTTTTTAATCCTTTTGCAGATTGTCCCCATGGTGAAACAGGGCTTCTTCCGCCAGATGTCTTACCTTCCCCACCTCCATGTGGGTGGTCAACTGGATTCATTGCAACTCCTCTTGTTTGTGGTCTTTTTCCTTTCCATCTATTTCTTCCTGCTTTACCAATTTTGATATTTTTTTGGTCTGGATTTGAAACCACTCCAATTGTAGCAATACATGAACTATTTACTTTTCTCGTTTCACCTGAAGATAATCTTAATATAGCATAGTCACCGTCGTATCCTGAAAGAGTAACAGATGATCCAGCTGATCTTGCAAGTTTTCCTCCATTCCCAGGTATCAATTCCACGTTATGCAATGAAGTTCCTGGGGGTATGTCCTTTAGCTCCAATGCATTTCCTGGTTTTATTTCTACATTTTTACCAGATGTAATTTTATCTCCAACTTTTAATCCTTGTGGGCAGATAATATAATTTTTAATTTTATCTTCATAAGTTATTAGAGCAATGTAAGCTGTTCTATTAGGATCATATTCAATTCTATCAACAGTAGCATTTAAATTTTTCTTTTTTCTAAAAAAATCAATTACTCTATATTTGTGTTTAGATCCTCCTCCAATATGTCTAGAAGTAATTCTTCCAAGATTATTTCTGCCACCGGTAAAATTTTGACCTCGCGTAAGAGGTTTATAAGGTGATCCTTTCCAGAGTTTGCTTTTATCAATTACTACTGTGCCTCTAGTAGATTTTGTGTAAGGTTTGAAAGTTTTTAAAGCCATAATTATATTCCTGTTGTAAGATCTATACTTTGACCCTTTTTCAATGTGACTATAGCTTTTTTATAACCACTTTTATAAGATTTTTTTCCTTGTTTCATTTTTAATTTAGCTTTTCTATTAATTATATTAACTTTTACAACATTAACTTTAAACAACTTTTCTATATTTTTTTTTATATTTTTTTTATTTGCTTTTTGATGAACTTTAAATACTGT
>CACMCJ010000005.1 GCA_902612235.1 uncultured Pelagibacteraceae bacterium | reverse complement strand
ATCTTCATTAATTTTAGAAGTCGTAGCCTCATGTTCTACAGTCGAAGAGGAATTTTTATTTTTGATGTAAGGCACAGTATGAGCTCCACATTTATTACCCATCAGTAATGAGTCACATTGAGTGTAGTTTCTTGAGTTTAATGCTTTATTACCAATATCAACTAAACCTCTGTAAGTATTATCAGCGTTACCTGCGGATATCCCTTTAGAAATAATTTTACTCTTAGTGTTTTTACCTAAATGAATCATTTTAGTTCCTGTGTCTGCTTTTTGATGATTGTTAGTAATAGCTATTGAGTAAAATTCTCCGACCGAGTTATCACCTTGCAAAATACAGCTAGGATATTTCCATGTAATAGCGGAACCTGTCTCAACTTGTGTCCATGAAATTTTTGAATTTTTTCCTCGGCAGGCACCTCTTTTTGTTACAAAATTATAAATACCTCCAACTCCTTCTTTATCGCCTGGGTACCAGTTTTGAACTGTTGAATATTTAATTTCTGCATCATCCAAGGCCACTAATTCTACGTTAGCAGCATGTAATTGATTTTCATCTCTCATCGGCGCTGTACAGCCCTCTAAATAACTTACATAGCTACCTTTATCAGCAATAATGAGTGTCCTTTCAAATTGACCAGTTTCTGATGCATTTATCCTAAAATAAGTTGAAAGTTCCATTGGACACCTTGTGTTTGGAGGAATGTAAACAAAAGATCCATCAGTAAAAACAGCGGAATTTAGTGTTGCAAAATAATGATCACTAATCGGAATTACAGACCCTAAATACTTCTTAACGAGATCAGGATGTTTTTGGATTGCCTCAGATATAGGACAAAAAATTATGCCCTTTTTATCAAGCTCTCCTTTAAAAGTTGTTGCAACGGAAACTGAGTCAAACACAGCATCAACTGCGACTCCACTTAACTTTTTTTGTTCATTAAGAGGGATACCTAATTTATTATATGTTTCAATAAGTTTAGGATCTACCTCATCTAAACTTTTTGGTTTATTTTTCATACTTTTGGGCGCTGAATAATAATACAACTCCTGATAATTAATCTTAGGATATTTTGGTTTCTGCCAATTTGGCTCTTTAATAACTTTTAATCTATTAAAAGCTTTCAACCTCCAATCTAACATCCACTGGGGTTCTTTTTTAATTTTAGATATAAATTTAATTGTTTCTTCTGAAAGACCTTTTGGGGCTTTTATATTTTCAATATCAGTTGTGAAACCATATTTGTACTCTTGATTTTTCAATTCTTCACTTTTCATCTTTACCTTTGATTCTGTTTGGTTAAATCCTGTAATTTTACTTTTTCAAAAAAACCATTTATGTGTTGGTCAAGCTGATCCCATAAATTATGGGTAATACATTTGGTAGACTTATTATTACAACCTCTCTTTGAACTTTTTTTACAATTTAATGTTTTTACTTCTTCATCAACAGCATGAATTATATTTGATAATTTAATCTCAGAAGCCGGTTTATCCAAGATATATCCGCCATTAGCCCCCCTAGAGCTTTTTACTAAATTACAATTTTTTAGTTTTAAAAAAATTTGTTCTAGATAAGCTAAAGAAATGTTTTGTCTTAAAGATATTTCAGTTAAACTTATAGGCCCTTTATTGGCATTTGATGCTAGATCGGCCATAGCCATAACTGCGTATCTTCCTTTATTAGTAAGTTTCATAATTAAACGTTGTATTATAATAGTTTTAGTTCAATTCCTACCTATTTAGTCAGGATTAAAAAAAAATATTTGTCGCATAAAAACGTGTTATAAATCAGAACTTTTTTTTTTAATAATAATCATTATCAAGTATGAAACCTAAAAGTTCAGAGATTTTTATACCAGGACCTGCAGGCAGATTAGAAGCAAAGTATTATAAAAATCCAAAATTTGCTTCACCTGTCGCAATAGTGTTACATCCTCATCCACAATACGGAGGGACAATGAATAATAAGATTGTGCAATTAATGTACAATATTTTTTTAGAAAATGGTTTTTCAGTTATAAAAGTTAACTTTAGAGGAGTAGGAAAAAGTGATGGTGTATTTGATAACGGCCAAGGAGAGTTGTCGGACGCAGCTGCAGCTCTAGATTGGATTGAAAGGCAAAACTTAGATTACAGTCAATGTTGGGTTTCAGGTTTTTCATTTGGGTCTTTAATTTGTATGCAGCTTATAATGAGGAGACCTGAAGTGAATAATTTTATTTCAATATCGCCCCAACCGAATGTTTATGATTTCTCTTTCCTAGCCCCTTGCCCTACCTCTGGTCAAATTATATATAGTGAGAATGATGAATTAGTAACTAAAGAAAGTATAATTGAACTTGATAACCGAATAAAAAGTCAAAAAGGTGTAGAAGTAATTTTTTCAAAAATCAAAAATTCTAATCATTTTTTTAAAAATAAGGAAAAAGAATTAAAAATAGAAATTGAAAAATATATAAAAGAGAAAACAGCCTTAATTTAAAATTAAATAATTTCTCCACCTGAAATTGGTTCTTTGCAGCCAGTTGTTTTAGGAAATGAAATTGGAAGTTTAAGACTTGACCTAATTGCTAAGTAAGCGAAAGCTTGTGACTCAATAAAATCACCATTGACTCCGAATTTATCGATCAAGTTAATCGAGACTTTTTTAAAAGTATTTTTTTCTATTTTTTGAATTAAAGTTTTATTTTTTCTACCCCCTCCACAAAGTAAAACTTTTAAAGGTTTTTCCGTACTCGTATAAGGAGAGGATATTAGCGCAGAACTTATTATGTTTGCTGTAAAATCAGTTAATGTTGCTGCTCCATCCTCTAGTGATAAACCTCTTGCAAACGAAACATCAAAATCACTTGTATCAAAAGATATTTTATCAGAATCAAATCTATTTGAAAATAATTCTTGAACTTGTTCTAATATAATTTCATTTACCTTACCAGCAGAAGCAAGTGAACCATCATTGTCAAATTTTTGTTCAGTTTTTTTTCTTATCCAGTCATCAATTAAACAATTCCCCGGCCCAATATCTCTACTCGAAAATCCACTAACACCCGTTTTTTTTTCCACTATAGTCATGTTAGATATTCCACCAATGTTTAAAACACAAACAGGTAATTCTAAATTTGTTTTAGCAACTAACAGTTGATGAAAAACAGGTGCTAAAGGTGCTCCTTCACCACCATTAAGAATATCATTTTGTCTGAAATTATATACAATTTTTTTATTCGTTAGTTGTGCTAACAATTTACCATTGCCTAATTGTTTAGAAATTTTTTCTGAGGGATTATGATAAATAGTTTGTCCATGAAAACCTATTATTTCTATATCCGAGATATTTCTCAATTTTTTTATTTTATCAACATGAAATAAAGTAATTATTCTCTCCAAATTATTTAACTCATTATCTAATTTATCCAAATCCTGAAAATTATTAATTTTTTCCTTTAAACTATGTATTTTTTGATAAATGTGATTATCGTATTGAAAATATTGTTCTTCAATTACTTCGTATTGATCATCTCCATTCGATTGAATTATTGAGGCATCTACACCATCTCCAGATGTGCCACTCATTAAACCTAAGGATGTGTATTGTTTAGTCATATTTTTATTTATTTATAATAATTTTTGTATAATAGTGGATTACACTAATTGTTCTATGAAAAATACTTTTTTATTAGAAATGCAGGAACGTGGGTATCTAAATCAATGTACAGATTTAGTAAAACTTGAGGATCTTTGCGGCAAACAAAAAATAAAAGCTTATATTGGATTCGATTGCACTGCTAGTAGTTTGCACGTTGGAAGTCTATTGCAAATTATGGTTCTTAAATTAATGCAAAAGCATGGTCATCAACCAATTGTTCTGTTAGGAGGTGGAACTACGCTCATAGGTGATCCTTCAGGAAAAGACTCGACAAGGAAGATTTTAGAAAAAAAAATTATTGATAGAAATATAAAAAATATTAAAAAAGTTTTCACAAAAATTTTAGATAATTCTAACAAAAAAACTAAACCAATTTTCGTAAATAACTTTAGTTGGTTATCTAAGTTAAATTATATTGAGTTCTTGAGAGATATAGGAAGTCATTTTACTATAAATAAAATGTTAACTTTCGATAGTGTCAAACTTAGATTAGAAAGAGAGCAGTCTCTAAGCTATATGGAATTTAATTATATGATTTTACAAGCATACGACTTTTTTCAATTGTTTAAAAAAAATAAGTGTTTACTGCAAATAGGGGGATCAGACCAATGGGGAAATATTGTATCTGGTGTAGAACTTATAAGAAGAATTTTAAAGAGAGACGCATTTGGATTAACAACTCCATTAATTACTTTAGCTTCTGGTGCGAAAATGGGAAAAACTGAAAAAGGAGCAATTTGGTTAAATGAAAAAATGTTTTCACCTTATGAATACTGGCAATTTTGGAGAAATACTGATGATAGAGATGTGAAAAAATTTTTGAATTTTTTTACTGAAATTAATCCTAATGAAATAAAAGAACTTATTCAAAAAGAGAAAAATATAAACAAATTAAAAATACTTTTAGCTAATGAAACAACTAAATTGCTTCATGGAAAAGCAGCCTCACAAAAAGCTGAAAAAACTGCAAGTGAAACTTTTGGGACCAATGGATTTAGTAAAGACCTACCAGAAATAAAGATAAATATTAATGATCTAAAATTAGGAATTAAATTATTAGATCTTTTATCCTCAAATAAAATTGTTTCATCTAAAAGTGAAGCAAGAAGAGCGATTCAAGGAAAAGCAATTAAAATTGATGATGAGATTTTAACTGATGAAAAAAAAGTAATTAATTTAGATGATTTTAAAAATAAAAAATTTATTAAAATTTCATTTGGTAAAAAAAAACATTATCTGTTAAAAATTATTTAGATTTTTTAGATTTTTCTAAAGCTTTTGTAATAAATCTTGGGGTAATCGTTTTAATAGGATTTATTGTAGTTTTTAATTTTCCAGGTTTTCCTTTAATTTTAAAACTAACACCAAACAGACCTTCTCCAACTTCTTTAGGAATAATGATATCTCCTATGACTGGAATTTTGGACAATATCTTGTTTAAATTTTTAGCTGGAACTAAAGTGCCTTTTAAACTAGTCAATCCAGTTTCTTCAGAATAACCTTCCATCAAAACTGAAATACTCGGTCCTACCGCGTAAAGTTCATTTAAATTTAAAAGTCCTTTTGAATTAGTAATTTGCATTTCCATTTTGTCAAAAGATAAACCTTCACCTTCTGCTAAATCAGCTAAACCACCAAAATCAGCTAGTGATAAAAGTTTTACCAAACCTGGAGCATTAATAACTTTAAAATTTTCAATTAATAATTTTGAGGAAGAAGATTTTTCATCAATAATAGATGAATATGTCAGAATACCTTCGGACAATCCTTTGAAAAAACTATATTCAGATAATAAAGGCTGGGGAAGATCTGAATAAATTTCCAAATATTTTTTTTTACTGTTTTTATGATTTTTCATAGAAATATCTAAAAATTTATTATCTCCAAAATCACCTTTTGAGGAAATTTTTATAAACTTTCCATTATTTATTTCACCTATTAATTTAAAATTTGAGAGATTTGTAGATAACGGTGTATCAATGTTTTGTAAATCTATGTCTATTTCCTTACTTATTTTTTTTAAAATTCCGTCTCTTTTTTTATTTTGGTTAAGAAGTTTATTTAAATTTTTTGCATCAAATTTTTTACCTGAAATTTTAATTTTTTTTCCTATTTCAATTATAAAATCATTTTTAATTAAATTAGATTCGAAAGTTTTGGCCTCTATTTTTTTGACTGATTGTAAATTCTGATTTTTAAGTTTAAGCTTTTCAACTGAAATTAAACTTTTATTCTCACTAAATGTAAATTTATTGACATTAAGAAATTTTTTATTTTTTTTAACATCTAGGAAAATTTTAGCTAAATTACCTTTTTCCTTAGTATAATTAATCAAATTAATGTTTACTTTCTCACTTAAATCAAAATCTAAAACTAGATTATCGGTAGAATTTAAAATGTTATTTTCAAAATTGAATTTGTTATAATTCTCATTATCAAAACTATAATTGCCTTTAGCACTAATTTTATGAATTTTATTAGAATTAAAATTTGATGAAAAATAAGTATTATTTAAAAATAAATTTTCAATTTTTTTCTCTAAGAAACGATTTTTAGATGAATTAGATATTTTAAATTGAATATAATTTATATTTCCTTTATTTTTGTAATCGTAATTAATTACTTTTAATGTTTTATCAAAACTGAGCTGTAAATAATGAGATAAAGTTCCTTTAAGACTGTTTTCAAGAGTAAAATTATCATTCTGTTTTAAAAGAAAAGAATATTTAGAAATATTTTTTTTATTTAATTCTAATTTTGTTTTAAATTCTGATTTTATATTTATTTCTTTTAAATTTTGAATCTGTAAATTTCCCTCTGAAACCTCAAGTCCATCACTTTTACAACTAATAGCTTTTATCAAAATATCAGTTGTATCTGCAAAAAAGTTGAAATTAGTATTCTCAACAAAAATATCTTTATATATTTGTGCTTTTATATTTTTAACATCTCCTTTGACAATAAAATTATCTACTATTTGATTTTTCTTAAAAAAAATTTCAATATCAAAATTTACTCTTCCACTGCTTACTTTATTAATAATTAAGCTAGTCATATTCGTTGGTTTTGTTTTTAATAAAATCTTTTTTAATTGTTGAATTTCTATCTCGTCGGATAAGACATTTAGTTTATTTATCTGCGTATCTGATTTAAATAATGATATTAAATCTAAATAAAGTTTTATGTGATTAATTGGTAAAGAAATTTTTTGATAAGTTAAATTTGGATTTTTTGTTTCTAAATATAGACTCAAGTTTTTTATATCAAATTTAAAATTAATCTTTTCAAACGTTAAAGAAACCTTACTATTATTTTCTTTAATTTTTTGGGCTATTATTTTATTAAATTTATTTGTTTCAAATCCTTTTGTGGATAAAATTGCAACAAATAATAATGAGAGAGATAATATTAAAATTAGTGATCTAAAAAAAAGTTTTTTCATTACTGTTTATTAATAATGCCAGCTTGAATGAATTGATCGATATTTCCGTTTAAAACATCAGTTGGATTACTATCCTCAATTTTATTACGTAAATCTTTAACTAATTGATATGGTTGTAATACATAAGATCTTATTTGGTGACCCCATCCAATATCCGTTTTGGAGCTTATTGCTTTCTGATTTTCTTTTTCTCTTAGTTGAATTTCATGTTCATAAAGTCTCGCTTTAAGCATTTTAAAGCAAGTTTCTTTATTTTTATGTTGAGATCTTTCATTTTGACACTGAACAACTATTTTTGTTGGGATATGTGTAATCCTTACAGCGCTATCTGTTGTATTTACATGCTGTCCGCCTGCGCCACTAGACCTGTAAGTATCAATTCTTAAATCTTTATTGTCAATCTTTATATCGATATTATCATCCACTGCAGGATAAACCCATACACTTGCAAAACTTGTATGTCTTCTTGCACCACTATCAAATGGTGAAATTCTCACAAGTCTATGCACTCCTGACTCGGATCTCATTAAACCGTACAAATAATTTCCATTGACTTTTAAAGTTGAAGATTTGATACCAGCCTCATCCCCTTTGTGTTCACTAATGATTTCATATTTAAAATTTTTTTTATCAAACCATTTAAGATACATCCTGCGCAACATATCAGCCCAATCTTGACTTTCTGTACCGCCAGCACCAGCATGAATTTCTAAATAAATATCAAGATTATCGTTTTCGCCGGATAGGAAACAGCTAATTTCTATTTCTTTTATATCTTTTAAAAGCTGGTCTATCTTTTTATTACAATCAAGTAGAATTTCTTCATTATTCTCCTCTAAAGCTAAGCTATACAAATCGTTTAGATTGAAAATTTCTTGTGAGATTTCTTTATAAGAGTTTAATATCTTCTCAAAAATTTTTTTTTCTTTGACTGTCTTTTTTACTTTAGCTTGATCTTTCCAGAAGTTTTCGCTTAGTAAAATTTTTTCAATTTCTTCTAACTTTTGAGATATCTTATTTCTTTCAAAGATACCCCCTAATATTCTCTAAATTTTTTTTTAATTGATTTTGTTTTGTTTCAAAGTTTTGCATTAGTAAAATTGTCTATATTTAATTAATTTATCATAACTATTAATTGAAATTAATCGATTATTATTTTTATTGTTAATATCTTTATACTTCAAAGCCTCTATAATAGTATTTTTTTCACCTAATATAGAGTTTAATCCAGAGTCATAATTCACTGAAGTTAAATAAATTCCTTTGGGTATATTAAATTCTTTGAAGTCTTCTTTAAATAAAGCATTTTTTATAAAATCTTTAAAAATTGGAAGAGCGGCTTTTGAGCCAGTTTCATATTTTCCAAGAGTTTTTGGGTTATCAAATCCTACATAAACTCCCACAACTAAATTAGAACTAAAGCCTATAAACCAGGCATCAAAATTATTATTCGTAGTTCCTGTTTTACCAGCGATCGGCACTTGCAAATCTCGTAATTTTTTCCCTGTTCCCCTTTTTACTGCTCCCTCTAAAATGGAAGTCATTTGATATGCTGTTTCTTCGCTAAATATTCTTTCATTTTCATACTTGACAAGTGGAAGTTCTTTTGAGTCTCTTAAGAATTTGTCGCAACCAAAACAAATTTTATTTTCTAATTTAAAAATTGTTTTTCCTCTTCTGTCTTGGATTCTGCTTATAAGATTAGGTTTAACAAGCTTTCCTCCGTTTACAAATGATGCGTAAGCTGAGGTTAAGTTTAAAAGAGAAGTTTCTGCAGAGCCCAGTGAAACTGATAACAATTCAGGTATGTCATCATAAATATTTAATCTATTAGAAACGTCTAATATTTTGTTTAAACCTAAAGCTTTTGCAATTCTAACAGTCATCAAATTTCTTGAATATTCTATACCTTTTCTTAATGTTGAAGGCCCATAAAACTTTTTTCCGTAATTTTCTGGCTTCCAATCTTTTAAACCTATTCCTTGTTTTTCTACAAATGGAGCATCTAAAATTATTGTATTTGGTGAATATCCATTTTCTAATGCTGTGGCATAAACAATTGGCTTAAAGGCAGAACCAGGTTGCCTTTGTGCTTGGGTAACTCTATTAAATTCACTCGATTTAAAATTAAATCCTCCCACTAAAGCTTTAACGTCTCCATTAAAAGGATCTATAGCAACTATCCCTCCATTAACTTTAGGGTATTGTTTTAAATCCCAATAGTTTTTTTCTTTTTTAACAAAAATTATATCGCCAATTTTAAATTGATCATCAATAGATTTTTTACCCGCAAAAACCCATTTTAATTTATTTTTTAAAATTTTTCCTGTTAATTGACTATTTATTTTTCTGAAGTGCAATCCAGATTCAGAAATTTCAGTAATTTCCACAATTGTCCAATTTAAAGTAGGATCTATTTTGATATCTTTTATTTTTTTTTCCCATTTTTTATTTTTTAATTTATTGGTAATAGGGCCTCTCCAACCATGTCTTCTGTCATAAGCTTCTATTCCCGACCTCAGCGACTTAATTGCTTGAATTTGAAAGTTTATATCTAAAGGAGTCCTGATTGATAATCCCTCTGAATAAAGTTTCTGAAAACCATATCTTTCTTTAATTGAACGTCTTACCTCTTCAGTATAAGAATTTGCTTCATTTAAAATTTCTATTTTTCGTCTTTTAAGCTTTATTTTAGAATTTTTAAAATTCTCAAATTCTTTTTTTGAAATGTAATCATTATCTTTAAGATTTTGTAGAACCAGATTTCTTCTATATTTTGCAATATCCCGATGCTTGTATGGATCATATTTGCTTGGTGCCTTAGGAAGTGCAGCAAGTAAAGCTGCCTCACTATAATTTAAATTTTTTACAGACTTATCAAAATACTCTAAACTAGCAGCAGCAATCCCATAGGCGCCTTGACCTAAATAGATTTGGTTGAGATATAATTCTAAAATCCTTTCTTTTGAATAAGCTCTTTCAATTCTAAAAGCTAATATTGCTTCTTTAATTTTTCTTTTAATTGACACTTCATTTGTTAATAAAAAATTTTTAGCTACTTGTTGAGTTATTGTTGATGCCCCCTCTAATCTTTTGTTTTGACTTATATTTTTAATATTTTTAATTGAGGCCCTTAATATACCTTTTGCATCAACTCCAGGATGTAAAAAAAAGTTTTTATCCTCTGCGGATAAAAAAGAATTGATAATTTTTTTTGGTATAGACTCATAAGGTATAAATAACCTCTTTTCTATGGCATATTCTGCTATTAGTTTTCCATCACTAGAGTACACCCTGCTAGAAATGGGAGGCTGATAATTAGATAGTTTTTTGTAGTCAGGAAGACCTATTGAAAAATACCATAATGTTGAGAAAACAAAAATTAATATAGCAAACGCTAATATTATTATAAATTTAATAGATAAATTTATTATATTTGTTGTTTTTTTAATTTTAGCCATTTAAAGATTCTAATAGAGAAATTTGGGCTATCTTAGGGCACAATAAATTTTTATGAGTGCAATTAAACAAAAAATTGTATAATATTTTCCTATGATAAATAACAATTTTTTAGCACAAAAATCTTTAAAAGGAATTCAATTAAAATGGAAAAGAATCTTTATATCGATGCTTCGCATCCTAATGAAACACGCATTGTTCTTAAATCAAATAGCTCAATTGAGGAATATGAGTTTGAAAATAAAAATAAGTTAAATTTTAAAAATAATATTTACTTAGGAACAATTAGCAGAGTTGAGCCATCATTACAGGCAGCTTTTGTAAACTTTGGAAGGATAAGACATGGTTTTCTTGCTTTTAACGACATTCAATCTGACTACTACCAAATTCCCTCAGAAGATAAAGAAAAAATAAAAAATGCCGAAGAAAAAATTAGAGAAAATTTAAAAAATAAGGCTATCGAAACATTTTCTGGCGATAAAGAAGAAGATAAATCATTCGAAGAGAAAAGTTCAACTAAAAACGAAGATGAGCAAAAAAAAGAGTATAGAGAGGAACTTAAATCTACATATGGTCTTAAAAGATACAAAATACAAGAGGTGATAAAACCAGGACAAGTTATTTTAATACAAGTTATTAAAGAAGAAAGAGGACAAAAAGGAGCTGCTTTAACTACTTTTATTTCTTTAGCTGGTAAATATATTGTTTTAATGCCGAACACTCCAAAAGGTGGAGGGATATCCAGAAAAATTTTTAACTCTCAAGATCGGCAAAAAATTAGATCTATTTTAAATCAAATTGAAATACCAAAAACAATGGGTGTAATTGTTAGAACAGCAGGTGCCAATAAAACAAAAAACGAGATTGAAAAAGATTTTCAAAATACTCTGAAAACTTGGGAGGATATCGGAGAAAAAGCTCTTAATTCAAATGCTCCGTCTCTAGTTTATGAAGAAGGAGATATTATTAAAAGAACTTTAAGGGATACATACGATAACGATACAAAAAATGTATATGTTGATGGCAATGAGGCTTATCAAAAAGCAAAAAAATTTATGAAAGAATTAATGCCAAAAAATGTAAAGAACATTAAGAAGTATAGAGGAAAAATTCCTCTTTTTCACGAGGCGAAAATTGAAAAAGAATTAAATAATATTTTTGAACCTACTGTAAAATTAAAATCTGGTGGATATATAGTTATAAATCCAACAGAGGCTCTTGTAGCTATAGATATTAATTCTGGCCAGTCTACAAAACAAACTAATATTGAGAAAACTGCATTAAATACAAATCTTGAAGCAGCAGAGGAAATCGCTAGACAAATTAAACTTCGAGATTTATCAGGTTTAATTGTAATTGATTTCATAGATATGATGAACTTTTACAATAGAAGAACAGTGGAAAAAAAAATGAGAGAAAGTATAAGAAAAGATCGGGCAAGAACTCAGGTTGGTAGAATTAGTAATTTTGGGCTTTTGGAAATGACTAGACAAAGATTGAGAGAAGGTTCAATAAATTGGGAAACAATATTATCTCTTGACTCTTTTGCTCAAAAAATCTTGAAAAAAATTGAATTATACGCTTTTGATAGTAAAGTGAAAATAATTAAATCGTATATACCAGAAAAAGTTAAACTATTCATTGAAAATAAATTAACTCACGATACTGAATATTTAGAAAAAAAGTACTCCTTTAAAATAAATTTTTCAGCTGATGCAAAGTTAATTATACCTGAATATAAAATAGAATTTCTGAATAAATCAAAGAAAATTATAAACACTATAGAAAATATCGATAAGATCAATGAAATTGAAGAAATTTATAAAAGAAAAACAAAAACAGTAAAAGAGAAAGAGAAGGTTGATTCAAAGCCTGGAACTAAAAAGTATGCAAAAACAAAATTAAGTAAAAAGAAGGTAAATAAACCTAGAACACTTTGGGTTAGAAGAAAAAAAAAATTAAATTAAACCTTTTGAAGGCGAGCTAGGAATACCGAATAAATTTGTTTTCATTCTTCCTGCACAAAAAGATTGTCTTCCAGCAATAACAGCATTTTTAAAAGCTTTAGCCATTAAAATAGGTTTTTTTGACATAGCTATCGCACTATTAATTAAAACTCCGTCACAACCCATTTCCATTGCAATTGTTGCATCAGATGGCGTTCCAATTCCTGCGTCTACAATTACGGGGACTTTTGATTGTTTAATAATTATTGAGATGTTAACTTTATTTTGTAAACCCAACCCTGAACCTATAGGTGAAGCTAAAGGCATTATAGCTGAAGCTCCAAAATCTTCTAATTTTCTCGCAAATAAAGGATCATCAGTACAATAAACCATTACTTTAAAACCCTCTTTGACCAAAATTTTTGTAGATTTCAGTGTCTCAATCATATTTGGAAATAAAGTCTTTTTATCACCTAGAACTTCCAATTTAACTAACTTCCAGCCACCCATTTCTCTAGCAAGTCGTAAAGTCCTTAAAGCTTCTTCAGAGCTATAACATCCAGCAGTATTAGGTAAATAAATTATTTTTTTTGGATTTAAATAATCTGTTAAAATTGGTTTTTTTTTATCTAAAATATTAATTCTTCTTACAGCCACAGTTACCATATCCGCTCCGGACTCCTTAACTGCTTTACTTGTTTCTTGAAAATTTTTATATTTTCCAGTTCCAACAATTAATCTTGATTTAAGCTTACTGTTACCGATCCTAAAAAAGTCTTTTTTCAATTAACCCCCACCAATAAAATGTACAACCTCTAATTTATCTTTACTTTTTAAATATTTTTTTTTGTAGTTTCCCTTAGAAACAATAGCTCCATTATATTCAATAGCTACTTTTTTATTGTTTAATTTAAATCTTTTTAATAAATCATAAATAGTAGAATTTGGTTTAACGGTAATTTTTTTTCCATTTAATTGTATTTTTGCCATAATTGAGTAAACTTTATATCCTATAAATTTTAGATGAATAAAATTATAATTCTTAATGGTCCAAATCTCAACCTTTTAGGTGAAAGGGAAAAAGAAAAATACGGAAATGTCACATTAAAAACCATTGAGAATGACTGTAACGATTTCGGAAAAAAAAATAATATTGCTATTTCATTTTTTCAGTCAAATATTGAGGGAGAATTGGTAGAAAAAATTCAAAAAATCAGAAAAGATTATGATGGGGTTATAATTAATGCTGGAGGTTATACACATACCTCAGTAGCAATACATGATGCTCTCAGAATACTTAAGATTCCTATAATAGAATTACATATAACTAATATTTACAATAGAGAAGAATTCAGGCATAAATCGCTGATTAGTAAAATTGCTACGGGCGTAATATGTGGATTTGGTGCTAATGGATACATTATGGCTTTAAATGCAATAAATGATTTAATAAAAAATGAAAATAGATAAAAAACTTATTAAAGAATTAGTAGACCATTTAACTGAGTTCAATCTAACTGAACTAGAATATCAAGATGGTAATACTAAGATAAAAGTTTCAAAATCTTTAAGAGGTATAGAACAAATTAAGTCTTCTTCAATTGTGTCACCTACTAAAGCTGTGCTTAAAAACCCAGATGATAGTGAGGGTATAAGAGTAAAATCACCAATTATTGGAACAGCTTATCTTGCTCCTGAACCAGGAGGGAAGAAATTCGTTAAGGTTGGTGATAAAATAAAAAAAGGGCAAACTGTTATGATTGTTGAAGCTATGAAGACAATGAATCATGTTCCTTCAACAAGTGACGGTGTTGTTACAAAAATTCTTGTAAACGATGGCCAGCCAGTAGAGTTTGGTCAGCCATTAATTGTTTTGAAATAAATTTAAATGTTCAAAAAAGTACTTATTGCTAATAGAGGTGAAATTGCTGTTAGAATAATAAGAGCTTGTAAAGAATGGGGTATTGGAACTGTTGCAGTGCATTCGGATGTTGACTCGGATGCCATGCATGTAAGATTAGCAGATGAAAGCGTTTGTATAGGCTCTCATCAACCTCAAAATAGTTATTTAAATGTTTCTTCAATAATGTCTGCAGTAGACTTAACTGGTGCTGAAGCTATCCATCCAGGATACGGTTTTTTATCCGAGAATGCAAAATTTGCTGAAATTGTTGAGAAACACGGCATAAAATTTATAGGCCCAAAAGCTGATTTAATTTCTAAAATGGGTGATAAAATTGAAGCCAAAAGGATAGCAAAAAAATATGGTCTGCCAATTATTGAAGGTTCTGAGGGAGGAGTTAAATCTTTATCTGAAGCTAAATCTATTTGTAAAGATATTGGTTATCCTGTTTTAATCAAAGCTGCAGGTGGAGGTGGTGGAAAAGGGATGAAAATTGTTGAGGAAGAAGATCAATTGGAGAATTTATTTTTAACTGCTAAAAGTGAAGCAAAAAAATATTTTGGAAACGACGAGTTATACATTGAAAAATACTTTAAACATCCTAGACACATTGAGGTGCAAATAATGTCAGGCAAAAATAAAACAGTTCATTTAGGTGAGAGAGATTGCACTGTTCAAAGAAGGCATCAAAAACTAATAGAGGAAACTCCAAGCCCAGTGTTAACAGATCAACAAAGAAAAGATTTACTAGAAAAAACAGTTAAGATGGTTGAAAAAATAGGTTATGAGGGAGCTGGAACAGTCGAATTTATTTATGAAAATGGGAAATTTTATTTCTTGGAAATGAATACAAGAGTTCAAGTAGAACATCCAGTGACTGAAGTGCAAACAGGAATTGATATTGTTAAAGAACAGTTATGGATAGCATTTACTGGTGAAACAGCATTAAAGCAAAGTGATATTGATCCTAGAGGACATTCAATAGAGTGTAGAATTAATGCTGAAAATCCAGCTCTTAATTTTCAGCCCAGCCCTGGGATAATAAGTGTTTGTCATCAGCCCTCGGGTTTTAGAACTCGTGTAGATGGGTCAATATTCCAAGGGTGTAAAGTAACACCATATTACGATAGTTTAATTGCTAAAGTAATTTGTAAAGGAAGAAACAGATCAGAAGCTATTCAGCGTACTTTAAGATCGTTAGATGAATTTGTTTTAGAAGGAATTACTACAACAATAGATTTACATAAAAAAATTCTTAAACATAAAGATTTTATTGACTCGAGCTTTGATACTAATTGGTTAGGAAAAGAAAAATTTTTTTAGACATTGCTACAACTCACCAATTGCAAGTCATATATAGCATGATCAAAAGGGGTTATATTCGGGTCGGATGCAAATGTCCAGCCATTGAATATAAAAACTTTTTCATTCTCAGTTTTGGTTATATCTTTTACTTGTAAATAAGCAACATTATCAATTTTATCTTCTAGCTCTACTTTACCGCATTTTAAAACTTTAATCTCTAATGGTCCAAATTTTTTTATTTCTCCCAAGTTTACAATAATTTCTGAACTTTTAGCCGTAATTTTATCCAAACCAAAAAATTTAGCACTAATATTTTTACTGATATTTTTTTTTATATTTTTTTTCTTATTTTGGATGAACTCATTTCCATTTATAAGTTGATCATTATCAATAGACTCCTCAAAACTCGGCTTTAGTTTTTCTAAATTAATTAAAGGTGAACTTAATATCTCCTCATTAGAAAATAAAAATGAATTAAAAAAAAACAAGTTTAAAAGAAGTAAGTAAAAGTATTTATTTCCAAGTTTCATATTTTTTTAATTTATCATTTTTTTCAATTTTCGTGGGTTTATAACTTTCATTTGAACCTGTTTTGTTTTCTTGATGTTTTTTTTGCCATGAATATTTTTTCTCACTTTGCACAGGAATTTTGTCAACAGTATGATGCATCCATAAAAACCAATCAGAGGTAATTTTTGTAGCTTCAATATTTTTTGAGTATATTACCCATCTTTTATCTTTTTTATCTTTATAGTATTTGTTTCCGAATTCGTCTTTTCCAACAAATTTTCCAAAGATTAATGTTTTTAAAAAAGTTCCCAGTGTTTGTCTGTTCCACCATGTAAAAAATATTTTAAAGCTCATATAAAATTTATAAAGTCCACACACTTAATAAGTGTATAATTTCTTATACCAGACACCTTTCATTTTTGCTATAGATCTTAAAACAGATTCCTTTTTAAAATGAAAAAATTTATTGTAGAAACCTACTATACTTGCACATTTAAAACTGTACACACTTTAGATAACTTAAATGACCAAGAATTATCAAAGATCGATACAAGAGATGACGGATCAGTAGAGGTAATTGATGTAAAACTTAATAAAAGGAAAACTAAAAAAATTGGTCAAAAAATAGATGATAAAAAAGAAAAGGACACTTTATTATCTCCTTCAATAGCCAAAGAAGTTTTAAATCCGAAAAACCAAAATAATTTAAATAATCAAAATCAATTAAAAATTAAAAATAATGCAAGATTCAAAATGCCAGACAGGAGAAAAGGTTATATTCAAAAAGCACAGATTGGGGATCATAAAGTCTATTTACATACAGGTGAATATAATGACGGTAAAATTGGTGAAATATTTATCGATACTAATAAAGAAGGTGAGCTAGTGAAAGCTATGATGAATAATTTTGCTATAGCTATTTCACTTGGTTTGCAATACGGGGTTCCACTTGATGAATATGTAGACGCTTTTATAGATACTAAATTTGAACCTTCAGGAAAAGTAATTGGTAATGATAGAATTTTAAGTGCTTCATCTATACTAGACTATGTGTTCAGAGAATTAGCTATTTCATACTTAGGTAAAGAAGAATTAGCTCACACTCCATCTATTGCAAGTAGTAAAGAAATTTCTGGTAATAACACAGATGATAAGTTTCTCAAAATTGTAAAAAATATAACGTCTAAAGGCTTTGTAAGGAGTAATTATGAGGAAAAACTTGTAGACCTTTCTGATGTTAGAATTAATCTAAAATCTAAAAATTAATTTTTTTTGATATCTGTTTTAATACTTAATTCTTTAAGTTGTTCTGTATCTACTTCTGACGGAGCTTTCATCATCAGATCTTCTGCATTTTGATTCATGGGAAATAACGTCACTTCTCTAATATTTTTTTCATCTGCCAATAACATTACTATTCTATCGATACCTGGCGCTATTCCACCATGGGGAGGTGCACCATAACTAAGCGCATTTAACATTCCACTAAATTTTTCTTCAACTTTTTTTTTGTTATAACCTGCTATCGAAAAAAGCTTGTACATTAAATCAGGTAAATGATTTCTAATTGCCCCTGAGGATAGTTCAACTCCATTACATACAATATCATACTGATATGCCTTAATTTTCAATGGGTTACTTAAATCTAATTTATCAATATCTCCTTGAGGCATAGAAAAAGGATTATGACTGAACTTAATCGCTTTTGTTTTTTCGTCAACTTCATACATTGGGTAGTCTATTATCCAGCAAAATGCAAATTGATTTTCATTTATGAGATGTAAGTCGTTCGCGATTTTATTTCTTGCAATTGATAAAATTTTTTCTACTTCTTGCTCTTTTCCACAACATAAAAAAATACTATCTCCTATTTCTGCATTACAAATTTTCATAATTTCTTTTAAAGATTTTTCTCCAAAAAATTTTCCAACTGGGCCTTTTCCAGAAATTTTTTCACTTTTTTCAAAAGTAAAATATGCTAACCCTGAAGCGCCTTGATCCTTGGCCCATTTATCAATATTGTCAAAAAAGCTTCTAGGTTTATCTTTTGTATTTTTTGTAATTATACATCTAACTTTTGAGCCAGATTTTACCATCTTTTTAAAGATATCAAATTTTACATCTTCATTATTAAACACTTTAGTTATATCACTTATAACTAAAGGATTTCTTAAGTCTGGTTTATCAGTTCCATATTTGAGCATTGTTTCTTTAAATGGAATTTTTGGAAATGTAGTTTCTATTATTTTTTTTGATGAAAATTGTTTAAACACATTGACCATTAAACTTTCAATTACTTTAAAAACATCCTCTTGTTCTACAAATGACATTTCGATATCAAGTTGGTAGAATTCACCAGGACTTCTATCAGCTCTGGCATCTTCATCTCTAAAACAAGGTGCGATTTGAAAATATTTATCAAATCCCGCAACCATTACTAATTGTTTAAATTGCTGAGGAGCTTGTGGTAAAGCATAAAATTTTCCTGGGTTAAGCCTACTTGGAACCAAAAAATCTCTAGCACCCTCAGGACTAGATGATGTTAAAATAGGAGTTTGATATTCTAAAAAACCTAACTTCAACATTTCAGATCTAATAAAAGAAATAACTTTAGATCTTAAAATTATATTTTTATGCATCTCTTCTCTTCTTAAATCTAAAAATCTATACTTAAGCCTAATATCCTCTGGATAATTTTGTTCTCCAAATACAGGCATTGGTAATTCATTGGACTCTGAAAGTATTTGAACAGAATCTATTATTAACTCAATTTTACCAGTCATTAAATCTAAGTTTTCTGTTCCTTTTTCTCTCTTTGATACTTTGCCTTTAACAGTTAGCACTGACTCCGGTCTTAATTTTTCCAAGATAGGAAAAAATTTATTTTTGTTTTCTATTACACATTGTGTAAGACCAAAATGATCTCTAAGATCTATAAATAATAAATTTCCATGATCTCTTTTCCTGTGCAGCCATCCAGATAAAGAAACAATTTTTCCAGAGTCATTTTCTGTCAGTTCAGAACAATTATGAGATCTATATTTATTCATCAGTAAGTACTTTTTTTATTAAATTAATATTAATTGATTTTCCAGAAGATAAAGACAATTCATCTATTTCTTTTATAAATTTAAATACTTTTTCATAAGAACGCTCTATATTTTTTATAACATATTCAGATATTTTGGGAGATATTTCTATTTGTTTTTCTGAAAAAGACTTTGAAATAATTACTCTCAATAAATCATCTGAAGGAAGTTCAATGCCTAAATTTACAAAACTTTGAGCTCTTGATTTTAAATCAGTAAGTGTAAATTTATAATCTTTTAATGGATAAACAGAATTAATCACGATAAAACTATCATTTTGTTTTGAGTGATTAAGTATTGTGTAAAGAAGATTTTCATCAATATCATTTTTATAATCATCTATTATTAAGCAATCTAATTCTTTTATTTGGTTGATTGACTCATTGTTTATGTCTTTTGCGCTTATTATTTTAGATAAATTAATTTTTTGAATTAGGATATTAGATAAATGAGTTTTACCGCAACCTGTTGGTCCAAAAATATTTAACCATTTGTCGGGCCATTTAGGCCAACCTTCAATTAGCTTGTATGCAGAAAAATTATTGTTTGAAACATAATAGTCCTGCTCAAAATATTGTTTTTTAAAAGGAAATTTAAATACCAGTTGACTCATTAGATTATATCAAGTTGCCACTGACCCTCAGTCATAGTTAAATTTATTTGATGATCTTCCAGTTTATTAATTAGTTTATCTATTTTTCCAAGATATCTAATTTTTACCAAAACATAATTTTTATTTAATTCCTGAACATAAAAATTATCTATTAATTCAATTTTCTTAATTCTATTGTCAAATTCAAGAAGGCTATTTTTTTTGTTTAAGTTAATCTTTACATTCAAAAATGATGGGGTTCTTACATCTATTAAATTTTGTGATTTTATCAACTCAGTAATTTGATCATTAATATTTAAAATAATTTTTTTATAAAACTCCTCATTATTAGTTTCATTTTTCTTTTCTAATACAAGTGTCTTATTTATTTTTTTACCTTGAATTCTAGTCTTTAAAAAAATTTTAGATGAATTTTTTTGAACTTCGATAATAGCAAAAGTAATATTATCTTTTTCATGCTCTATAAAAAAATTAGAGACATCAATATCATAAAGTTTATTTTTGTTAAGATTAATTTTTTGTATATTTTCAATATTTTCAACCGGCAATGTATACTGTATTAAATAATCTGATTTAATATTGTTCCAATTGTCATAAAAATAATTTTGAGTAAAAATTAAGTATTTTTTATCTTTTATAAATAAGGGAAATAAAATCACTTCGGTATTAATAATATCAGAATAAAGAATATTATTCTTATAAAAAAATTGATGTACTCTTTCTCTGTTAAAAGAAACGTTAAATAAAATTTCTTTATTTTTTTTATTTTCTTTATCCGTTTTAGCAACCTGGTAGTATGAAACTAACTTTTTTATTTGGGCTAAGTTAGCATCTTTAATTTTTTGGTAATCTTTTTTTAAAAGAATACGATTTATCAATTTATCATATGCCTTTTTAAATGCTAGATTGACTTGAATTTCTTTGTTTTTTGAAGTTAAATTTTCAACTTCAATATTATTAACATTAAAAATATTACTATTAGATAAAACATTTCCAGTTTTAAATAAAATAATTAATATACAGATTAATATTATATTTTTCATATTAAGCTAAATAACATCTTTATTAATGAAAGAAATGCAAAATAGTTATAAAAAAAGTGGTGTTAATATATCTGTTGCTAATAAATTTGTTAATCACATATCAAGAATTACAAAAAAAAATGTCAAAAAAAAGGATAACTCGTTTGAAAATCAAAATATTGGTTCTTTTGGATCAGCCTTTGACTTAAGCAAAATAAAGATAAAAGATCCTGTAATTATATCATGTACAGATGGAGTTGGAACTAAAATTGCTTTAACCAATAAATTTAAAAAGTTTAATACTATAGGGATCGATTTAGTGGCAATGTGTGTTAACGATCTTATTGTTCAAGGTGCTAAACCTTTATTTTTTTTAGATTATATTGCTGTTGGTAAAATTAATTTTAATAAAACTAAGAGTATTTTAAGTGGAATTTTGAAAGGATGCAAAATTTCTAATTGTGAGCTAATAGGTGGAGAAACGGCTGAAATGCCAGGTATATATTCAAAAGATAAATTTGATTTAGCTGGATTTAGTGTAGGTATCGTATCAAAAAAAAAAATATTAAATAAAAAAAAAGTAAAAAATGAAAATTTGATTTTAGCTATACCCTCAAGCGGAATTCATTCAAACGGTTATTCTTTAGTAAGAGCGATTTTAAAAAAAAATAAGATACCTAAAATACTAAAAAAAGAATTACTTAAACCAACCAAGATTTATACTGAGGAGATTTTAAAACTTGTAAATAAAAATTTGGTTAATTCTGCAGCACATATAACTGGAGGTGGATTAATCGAAAATCTGATGAGATCAGTTCCAAAAAATCTTTCTATCAATATAGACCTAGCTAAAATTAAAACTAAAAAAATATTTCGTTGGCTTAAATCAAAAAATATATCTGATGATGAAATGCTAAAAACTTTTAATTGCGGTGTTGGATTTTGTATTATTGTAGACAAAAAAAATGTTAAAAAAATTCAAAAATTTTTTTCTAAAGATTATATGCCTTACGTTATCGGGCATATATCTCAAGGCCAAAAAAAAATAAACATATATAATAATATCAAATGGTAAAAAGAAACGCATGTGTATTTATTTCTGGTTACGGTTCAAATCTAAAATCTTTAATACTAAAATCAAGAGATTATACTTTCCCAATTAATATAAGTCTTGTAATTTGTAATAATAAAAATGCTAATGGTATTTTGTACGCAAAAAAAAATTCAATTCCTTATTTTTTAGTAAATACAAAAAATAAAAATTTTGAAGAAGATATTTTAAGAAAAATTAAGAATTATAAAATTTCAATTATATGTTTAGCTGGATTTATGAAAATAATTTCAAAAAAATTTATAAGAAATTTTAGAAAAAGAATAATTAATATACATCCCTCTTTGCTTCCGAAATATAAGGGTCTTAAAACATTTGAAAGAGTTTTATTTGATAAAGAAAAAAAAACTGGTTGCACAGTTCATTTTGTGACTGAAAAATTAGATAGCGGAAAAACTATTGTACAAAAGACTTTTTTTATTGAAAGAAACGACGATATTAAAAGTTTAAAGGAAAAAACACAAAAGTTAGAACATAAAGCTTTTTCTGAAGCATTAATTAAAATTTTTAGAAACTATTAGGATTTAAAAAAAAAATTAATTTCTTGTTTAGCATTTTCAATAGAGTCTGATCCATGAACTGAGTTTTTATCTATTGATATGCCATAAAGCTTTCTAATGGTATTTTCATCAGCATTTTTGGGGTCTGTGGCTCCCATTAGCTTTCGATTCTTCGAAACAGCATTTTCACCTTCCAATACCATTACTACTATTGGTCCTGAAGATAAGTATGAACAAAGAGCGTCATAAAATGGTTTAGACTGATGAATTTTATAAAACTCGGCTGCCTCCTCTTTTGTAATTTGTATTTTTTTATCTTCTTTAATTATTAGATTATTTTTCAAAAAAATAGACTTTATTTCTTCGATTAAATTTCTTTCAACTGCGTCAGGTTTAATAATAGAGAGAGTTTGCTCTACTTTACTCATAATTTTCTTCGACAAGTTGGTTTAGTAATCTCACCCCAAATCCAGTCGCTCCACCAGAGTTAAGTGCTCCGCCGTATTTTGAAAATGCCATACCAGCTATATCAAGATGTGCCCATGGAGTTTTATTTAAAATAAACCTTTGTAAAAATTGCGCAGCTGTTGTTGAACCAGCTCCTCCCACATAATTTATATTTTGTACATCTGCATTTTTTGAATTCATAAGTTTATCATAATTTTTATGAAGAGGCATTCGCCATACTTTTTCATCGACTTTCTCACCTGCATTGAAAATTTGTTTTGATAGCTTGTCATCATTTGAAAAAAGCCCAGCGTATTCAGATCCTAAGCAAACTATAATTGCGCCTGTTAAAGTAGCTAAATCAATAATAAACTTTGGTTTAAATTTTTTTTCAGTAAAAGTCAGTGCATCAGCTAAAACTAATCTTCCCTCTGCATCTGTATTTAATATTTCAATCGTTTTTCCACTATAGGATTTAACTATATCCCCGGGTCTTTGTGCATTTCCGCTCACCATATTTTCTACTAATCCCACAACGCCAACAGCATTTATTTTTGCTTTTCTCATAGCAAAATTTTTCATCAAACCAACTACAGTGGCTGAACCAGCCATGTCGTATGTCATGTCTTCCATAAATTTTGCAGGTTTTAGAGAATATCCACCTGTATCAAAACACACGCCTTTACCAACAAATGCCAAGGGCTTAGAATTATTTTTTGCTCCATTCCACTCCATAGTAACTAAATAAGATCCTCTAATACTTCCTTGGCCTACACCAAGTAAAGCATGCATACCAAGTTTTTTTAATTTTTGTTCATCATAAACATTTATCTTTAATCCATCTTTACGTAGTGAACTAATTCTTTTAGCGTATTCATCTGGGTGTAAAATATTTCCTGGTTCTGAAACCAAATCTCGTGCAAAAAAGGTTCCTTCCTCTAAAGCTTTAAATTTAATTTGATTTTGAGAAGATGGTTTGTTTTTATTACCTATAACATTAATAGAAATATTTCTTGTCTCTTTTTTTGTTTTATATTTATTAAATTCGTAAGATTTTAATTTTAAGCCGTGTAAAAAGTAACTTAAAAAGTTATCATATTTACTTGGTACACTATCAGAAATTATTAAGTACTCACTGTTCTTTCCATAATTTATTTGTTTATAAAAATCTGCCCCTAAATTTTCTATATCAGATGTTTTTAGACTATTCTTAATTGAAACTAAGACTATCTTTTTTTTTGAATTCAACTCAAAAACTAGCAGGTTTTTTTTTAAGTCACTTGTTTTTAACAGATCGTTAATGTAAGCGAATTCCGAATCTGAAATATATTTTTTTAAGTTATTAAGGCTAAATTTTTCATCAGAAAATAAGACTAGATTAGCTGAGAAGTTGCCACTTTTATTTTTGGTATAGTTAATTTTTATAGCCATATGTTTTAAAGAAATTTACTCGAACAAAGTGGTATATATGTGCTAATATATATAATTTCAACGTAAATTTGATCATAGTTAAACCATAGATTGAATTTTATTCAAGGTTGCTTTATTTATATACATTAAATTGCCATGGTACAAAACAAAATTTATCAAAATTACTTTAAGGAAATAATAAAAACTTTTTTTGTTATATTATTCGCTTTAACAATAATTGCTTGGACTGTAAGAGCGGTAAGTTTTTTAGATTTAATAGTAGAAAATGGATATTCAGTAAGTATTTATTTTCAGTATTCATTACTAAACCTTATAGGGATATTAACTAAATTTATACCATTAGCTTTTTTGATTTCACTAGTTATTTTTATTTTAAAACAGATTCAAGAAAATGAATTTATAATTTTATGGACCTCTGGGGTTAAAAAAATAAATTTAGTAAATTTATTTTTTTTCGTTTCAACAATGGTTATGATTTTTTATTTAATATTCTCATTATTTATTACCCCTTATGCTCTTAACCAATCCAGACAAATTTTAAGTAAAGATGGTTTTAATTCATTTTTACCTACAATTCGTGTTCAACAGTTTAGCGATTCATTTAAAGGATTTACTTTTTTCGTAGGAAGTAAAATTGATAACAATATTAAAGATGTTTTTATTCACGATAGATCAAATAAATTAAAAACACTTAACGCTAATCAGTCATCTAATAGCTCTACTACTATAGTTGCTCAAGAAGGAATTGTATTAGAAAAAAAAATGGTTTTATTTAAAGGGCAAGTCATAAGCACAAACAAAGAAGATCTCAAAAGTAATGTAATTAAATTTGAACAATTAAACATTGATTTAAAAAATCTTGAAACAGACACAATCAAAGTACCAAAATTACAGGAAACAAGTACTATAAAGTTATTAAGTTGTTTCAAACAAATTAATTTTAATTCGATATTTTGTGAACAAAAAACAAAAAGAGAAATTATTACTGTTTTAAATAGACGGATAATTCTTCCATTTTATATACCGCTAATAGCGTTAATATCATCATTTTTATTAATAAAATCTTACTCGAAGAGAAATTATTTTTTTAATAAATACTCAGTTTTTACCTTTGCGTTTTTAATATTGCTCTTTTCAGAGCTGGTTATTAGATACACAGGTATTTCAAAAGTATTGAACTTGATTTTTATATTTTCTCCAGCAATATTGATAATCTTGTTTTATTTTTTCTTAATATTTATGTTTTCAAGGGAACCAATTACAAATGAATAAAATTTTATTTAAATACCTTTTGTCAGGATTTTTTAAAACTATTTTTAAAGTAATTCTTATTTTTTATTGCTTTGGTATAATATTAAATCTGTTTGAAGAAATAGAATTTTTTAAAAATTTAGATAAATCAATTCTTTTGCCTTTGACATTAACTGCTCTTTATATACCTAGCATGATTGTAAAATTAATTCCATTTATTTTTTTTATTTCAAGTATGTGGTTTCTTTTGCAATTAAGAAATAGTAGGGACTTGTTGGCTCTTAAAGTTTTTGGATATTCAAATTTTAGGATATTCTTAACTCTTGCCCTTACCTCTTTTACATTGGGTTGGTTAATTCTAGTAGCTATAAATCCAATTACTGCTGTCATGGTAAAATATTATGAACAGACAAAATCTACTTACTCAAGAGATATCGACCATTTGGTATCAATAAATAAAAATGGATTATGGATTAAAGAAAATTTAGATAATGGATTTAGAATTATTTCTGCAGATAAAACACGAAATAATTTTTTGACGAATGTATCTATTTTCAATTTAGATGAAAATTATGTTCTTAAAGAGAAAATTTATTCTGAAAAGGCAGATATTTCTAATAAAAATTGGACTTTAAATAACGTAAGAGTTGTTTCATTTGAAGAAGGATTGGCAAAAGAAACTATCTCCTCTGATATTAAAATTTTTTCAAAATACGATTATGAAAAAATTACAAGTTTGTTTAAAAATTTTGATACGATGTCATTTTTAGATTTAGTGCTTGATTATAAAAAGTTACAAAACAAAGGTTATAATAAAGCTTATTTGGATCAAAGCTTGAATAGCATGCTATCATTACCCTTCTTTTTATTTATTATGACTGCCTTAGCTTCAATTTTAACAATGAATACGCTGAAAAAATCCAATAATTTCATGTTTATTGTCGTTGGTATTATTGCCTGTGTAGGCATATACTATTTTAAGGATTTATCGTTAGCTTTAGGTCAAACAAATAGAATATCATTATCTTTGTCGGCTTGGGTGCCAGTATTTACTATTGGATTATTTAGCGCCATTGGAATTTTACAAATTAATGAAAAATAAATATATATTTATAATATTTTGGATTATTTTTTCACACCCTGTGTTTGCTGAAAATCTAAATATTCAATCTTTAAGTATTTCTATAGATAAAAATTCTAAAGTAACTATTTTTAAAAATGAGGTGATTGCATCTGATGAAAAAAATAATATTTTAAAAACTAACTACGCTGAATACAATAAAGATTTGGAAATTTTAAAAAGTATAGGCAAGACGACAATAATTACCTCTGAAAATTATACTCTTTCTGGAAACAATATTGAGTTTAATAATTTAAAAAATTTAATTTTCTCTAAAGAAAGCGCTATAATTACAGATTTAGACGGTAATAAAATTAATGTAGAAAATTTTGAATATTCAACAGATAAAAATTTTTTTAAATCTATTGGAAAAATTCAATTGCTAGATGTTAATAAAAACTCCTATAATTTTTCTCAAATATACATTGATGAAAAGAAAAAAGAAATTATAGGTACAGATATAAAAGCATATCTCAATCAAGAAAGTTTTAAAATTCAAGAAGATAATAAACCTAGAGTTTTTGCTAACACAATAAAAATCGAAAATGATCAAAGCCAATTTACAAAAAGTATTTTTACATTATGTGATTATAGAGAAAATGATAAATGTCCTCCTTGGTCACTTCAAGCAGAAAAAATGAAACATGATAAGATTAAAAAAACAATTTATTATGATAATGCTATAGTCAAAGTATATGATATTCCAATTTTTTATTTTCCAAAATTTTCTCACCCGGACCCATCAGTGGATCGTAGATCAGGATTTTTACCACCATCTTTTGCTGATACTAAAAATTTAGGATCAAGTTTTGAACTTCCGTATTTTTGGAATATAAACAATGACAAAGATTTTACTATCACGCCTAAATTATTTGTCTCAGAACATCCTTTAATTTTAGGTGAATATCGACAAGCTTTTTTAAATTCAAATTTAATTTTAGATCTTGGTTTCACTGAAGGATATAAAAATACTTCTCAAACAAAAAAATCAGGAAGTAAATCTCATATTTTTGCTAAATTTGTAAAATCTTTTACTGGTGAAAACGAAGCAGAAAGTAATTTAGAATTAACACTTCAGAATGTTTCAAATGATAAATATTTGAAACTTTATAGATTAAATACCAATCTTGTTGACTATCAAAATGATGTTACAGAAAATTCATTAGATTTTACTCATGAAAATGAAGATTATTTTTTTGGAGCTACAGCAAGTGTGTATGAAACACTAAAAGATAATTATAATGATAAATATGAGTATATTTTGCCTGATTTATATTTTGATACAAATTTATTTAACAATATTAAATACGGTACTGCTGATTTTAGCTCAAATGTGAAAATACATAATTATGATACTAACAAGTTTAGTAAATTTTTTGTAAATGATATAAAATGGAAATCTTTTAGTACTAATTATCTAAAAAACTTTGATGGCCATTTCTTGGGTCAAATTAAAAATGTAAACTATGAGGCAAAAAATATTTCTATTTATAAAAGAGATACAACTAGTGAAGTGTTCGGAGCAATAGGATATTTATCAGAAATTCAACTGTATAAAAAAAATAAAGACAACAACTCACAATTTTTAACACCGAAAATACTTTTTAGAGCTGCTCCAAGTCATATGAGAAAAGAAGAAAATTATACAAGACTTAATCATCTGAATATTTTTAGTTTGGATCGATTAGATTCAACTGAAAATTTTGAGAGTGGAGTAAGCACGACTTTAGGATTAGATTATCAATTAAATAACTCAAATCAAAAACTTGATTTTTCAATTGGTCAAATCATTAATCACAAAGAAAATAAAAACATGCCAACGTCAACTGGTCTTGATGAAAAATTATCAGATGTAATTGGATATTCTAAGCTTACTTTAAACAAAAATCTTAATTTTGATTATAATTTCGCCATAGATCAAAATTATAACGAATTTAATTATAACGAATTGAATGCAAATCTTAACTTTAACATGATGAAATTAAGTACGGGATATTTAAAAGAACAAAAGCATATTGGTGATCAAGAATATTTAAATCTTAAAATAGACCTAGAAAAAGGAAAAAATGCAATATTATCAGCAGAAACCAAAAGAAATTTAGTAACAAATTCTTCAGAGTTTTATAATTTAAGTTATGAATACTTAAATGATTGTTTGAGAGCAGGTATAGTTTATCGAAGAGAGTTTTATAACGACTCTGAAATAGAGGCAGAAAATTCTTTAATGTTTAAAGTTACTTTGGTGCCTTTTGGAAATATTAATTCACCTGCATTTAATAAATAAATGAATAAAAGATTTATTTTTATAATATTTTTTATTTTTTGCTTTGTATTAAAAATTGATGAAAGTTATTCAACTATAACAAATAAAATAGTTGCAAAGGTTGATAATCAAATCATAAGCTCTTATGAACTTAAAAATAAGATTATGATTATTTTATTTTTAAGTAAAAAACAACTTAATCAAAATAATATAGATAAAACAAAAAATTTTGCACTAAGATCTTTGATTGATAATAAATTAAAAAAAAATGAGGTAATAAACAATAAAATTATAGCTGATAAAAAGGATGTAAAAAATTATCTTGGTGCTCTTTCAGCAAATTTTAATACAAATATTGAAGGATTCGAAAAATTAATGAATCAAAATGGAATTGATTTTGATCTTTTTTTGGACGAAATTAAAAATGAGTATGCGTGGCAAAGGTTAGTTTTTAGACTTTATAAAGATAAAATCGTTTTAAATGAGCAAGAAGTTATTGATGAGTTAAATACCTTTATAGCTAATCAACAAGATTTGGAAACTTTCGAGCTTGCTGAAATTGAAATTTTTTCAGGCAGCACTGAAGAAAATATTAAGAATATTTCTGAAATTCAAAACCAAATAATTGAAATAGGTTTTAATGATACTGCAGTAAAATTTAGTCAATCTTCCTCTGCTTTAAATGGTGGTAATATTGGTTGGGTAAATTCAAAATCTTTATCACAAAATATTTTAAATACTGTAGAAAATTTAAAAGTTGGAGATATTTCGGCTCCAATTTTTCAAACAAACTCAATTATTTTCTTGAAATTACTAAATAAAAAAAAAGAAACTATTAATAATATAAATGTGGAAGAGGTAAAAGCTAATATAATTAATGGAAAAAGAAATGAGTTATTAGGACTTTTTTCTAACAATTACCTGTCTATTGTGAAAAATAAAGCTTTTATAAAATTTAATGAATAAAAAGATTTTATTAGTTGCAGGAGATCCTCTAAGTATAAATACTGAGATAATCTTTAAAGCATGGAAAAGTCTAAGTAAAAAAATTAAAAAAAATGTAATTCTAATTGGAAATTTTAATTTAATTAATAAACAATTTAAAGTTTTAAAGTATAAGATTCCGACTGTAAAATTAAATGATCTTGGTGATAAAAACTATTATAACAAGTTAAAAATTATTGATGTGCCATTGAAATTTACCAACCCATTTAAAATTCCACTAAAAACCTCATCCGAATACATAATTAAGAGTTTAACTTTAGCACATAACTTAGCAGTCAGGCAGGATATCCAAGGTTTTGCTAATTGTCCGATTGATAAAATACATTTAAAAAAAACAAAAAAAGTAGGTGTTACCGAATTTTTAGCCTCAAAATGTAAAGTGCCAAAAAATTCAGAAGTTATGCTTATCCATAATAAAAATTTTTCTGTTGTTCCGCTAACTACACATATAAGAATAAAAAATGTTGCAAAAACTTTAAACCAAAAATTTATTAAAAATAAGGTTTTATCTTTAAATAAAAATTTTAAAAAGCTTTTTAAAGAAAAACCAAAGATTGGAATTTTAGGTTTAAATCCACATAATAGTGAATTACAGAAAAAATCAGAAGAGAAACAAGTTTTAATACCAGTAATACGCTACCTTAAAGATAATAAGGTAAATATTTCAGGACCGTTGGTATCTGATACTTTGTTTATAGATGATTATAAAAGATATGATGTTATTGTCGGAATGTACCATGACCAAGTACTAACTCCTTTTAAAACATTATATAAGTTTGATGCTATCAATATTACTTTAGGGTTAAAATATATAAGAGTCTCCCCAGACCATGGGACTGCAATTAATTTAATTAAAAAAAACAAAGCCAATAGCAGTAGCCTAATTAATTGTATTAAATTCTTATATAAATTAGGTAAATGAAATTTTATAAGAAATCATTAGGTCAAAATTTTTTAACAGACAAAAATATAATAAATAAAATTATTAATATAGTTCCTTTGAATAAAAAAAATATAGTTGAAATTGGTCCTGGTAAAGGTGCTCTTACAGAGGAAATATTAAAAAAAAAACCAAATTCTTTAATTTTAATAGAAAAAGATTACATCTTAGCGGAACAATTAAAAAATAATTACAAAGAAAATAAAAAAGTCATAGTATATAATCAAGATATTTTAAAATTTGATCTTGAAAAAAAAATTAAAAAAAACTCAATCATTTTTGGTAATTTACCTTACAACATTTCCTCTCAAATACTTGTAAAAACTCTCAAATTTAAAATATGGCCACCAAACTATAAAGCTCTCATCTTTATGTTTCAAAAAGAATTAGCAGAGAAGATTATTGGAAAATTTAAAACACCAAATTATGGAAGGTTGGCAATTTTATCTAACTATAGATTGAATATTTTTCATAAGTTTATTGTTTCACCAAATTCTTTTTTTCCAAGACCAAAAATTTTTTCAATGGTTTTGGGGTTGGAGCCAAAAAAAAAAATGTTCAATAAAATTAAAGATATAAATAAATTAGAAGAAGTTACACGTATCTTATTCGCAAATAAGAGAAAAAAAATTAACAAAAATATTGAGAAAATTTTAAAGAATAAAAATTCAAAATTTATTAGAAGCTTAAATTTAAATTTAAGACCTGAAAATTTAAAACCTGAAATATTTTATAAGATTACTGAAATTATTGAGAAAACATAGAAATATTTTTTTTGCTACTTAAAATAATATTTTCTATTTGTTTGTAACAGGTTTCTAAATTTTCATTAATAACTATATAGTCATAGTCATTCCAATGTTTTACATCATTATCGAAAGCCTCAAATCTTCTTTTTACTTCACCTGGAGAATCTTGATTTCTTTTAAGCAATCTAGTTTTTAATTCATCTTTATTGGGGGGTATTATGAAAATTTTTACTAAATTTAAATTTTTAAATTTTGATAATTGTTGAGTTCCTTGCCAATCAATATCAAAAATAATATCATTTTTTAAAAATAATTCGTCTACAGTTTTTTTTAAAGTACCATAATAGTTCCCAAAAATATTTGCGTATTCATAAAATTGTTTTTGCGCAATAAGTTCTTCAAATTTTTTTTTAGATATGAAATGATAATCTACACCATCAACCTCATTCGGGCGAGGCTCTCTTGTTGTATGAGAAACTGAAATTTTAAAAGAATTATATTTTTGCTGTATCTTTTTAGTTATCGTAGTTTTACCTGCTCCAGAGGGAGAGGATAAGATCACCATGATATTCTTTGAATCATGATACATTGAGGTCAAAATTTATTGACTTAATTTTCCTTCAATAAATTTAATTGCATCTCCAACGGTTAAAATCTTTTCAGCTTCACTATCAGATATTTCAGATCCAAATTCTTCTTCAAAAGCCATAACTAATTCAACAGTATCTAAACTGTCTGCTCCTAAATCGTCAACGAAGCTAGCTTCGTCTGTTACTTTGTCTTCTTCAATACCTAAGTGGTCAGCTACTATTTTTTTTATTTTTGCTTTTACGTCTGACATTAATTCCTCTTATTATGTTTTTAGATATTTTCTTATTAGATTATTAAGTAGAATTGTCAAGCCATATACATTCCGCCATTAACATGTATGGTCTCGCCATTAATGTAATTAGCCATATCTGATGCTAAAAATGCTACACAATTTGAAACATCCTCTCCATTTCCTAAATCACCAGATGGGATTTTGCTTATCAGCATCTTCTTAATTTCATCGTTAATTTTGTCAGTCATCTCAGTTTTTATAAAACCCGGGGAAACACAATTGATATTTATATTCTTTTTCGCGTATTCGATAGCTAAACTTTTTGAAAAAGCAACTATGCCAGCTTTTGAAGCTGAGTAGTTTGCCTGCCCTAAATTTCCCGTGTGTCCAACGATAGATGTAATATTCACTATTTTTCCAGATTTGTTTTTTAACATTTTCTTTATGGCAAATTTACACATTAAAAAAGTTGAAGTAAGATTTAGATCTAAAACTTTTTTCCAATTTTCTTCCGTCAATCTTATAGATAAGTTATCTAAAGTTATGCCAGCGTTATTAACTAAAATATCTAACCCGCCTAATCGATTGACTGCAGTTTCAATAAATTTTTCTATATTTTCATGCTCATTAAGTTTAAATTGTTCTATCTCAATACTAGAAAACTCATTTTTAAGCTTTTCTAATTTTTCTGTTTTTGTACCTGTGGCTAAAATTTTTCCTCCACTATCACAGAATTTCTTTACTAGACTGTGCCCAATACCTCCAGTAGCACCAGTTATTATTATTTTTTTATCTTTAAAATTCATGTTATTTTTTTCATATCATCTATTGAATTTATACTAAAGCAATTAATATCTTTTAATGTTCTTTTAGCCATTCCTGTTAAAACTTTCCCAGGTCCTATTTCAATAAAATTAGTAACTTTTTGCTCAGCCATATTGATTAGGCTTTCCCTCCATCGAACCGTGGAACAAATTTGTTCTATTAACAATTTTTTTATGTTAACAGGGTTGTTCTCGGGTTTAGAAGTAACATTACTTACAATATCAAAAATTGGTTTATTAAAGTTTACTGAATTTATTTTATCTTTCATTTTTTCTTTCGCTGGACTCATCAATGAACAATGGAATGGTGCACTGACATTTAAAGAAATAAATTTTTTTTTATTATTTTTGAGAAAAGCTTGAAGTGTGTTTATGCTTTCAACATCACCACTTACTATAGTTTGACCTTCTGCATTATCATTAGCTATTTCACAAATACCTTTGAGTTTTGATTCAGATATAAATTGTTGAATTTGATCAATTTTTGATCCTAAGATTGCAATCATGCTACCCTTCCCTACAGGAACAGCTTCTTGCATAGACTTACCTCTTTCAAAGAGTAAAAAAAGAGCATCATCAAACTTTAAAGAATTTGAACAAACTAAAGCGCTATATTCACCCAAAGAATGCCCAGCAAAATATTTAGTCTTATCAAAATTAAAATTAAATTCCTCCTTTAAAACAGAAAAAATTGCATAACTAACTATTAATATTGAGGGTTGAGTATTTTTTGTAAGTTTGAGATCATTTTCTGGACCCTCTAAAATAATTTTCGAAATTTTAAAATTTAATTTTTCATCAGCCTCTTCGAATATTTTTTTGACAATTGAAAAATTATTATAAAATTCCAAGCCCATTCCAACTACTTGAGAACCTTGTCCTGGAAAGAGTAAAGCGTTCATATATTAAGCATTTAATAGTAGATAATTAGTATTGATATAAGTTTCTATTATAGTATAAAGCTTTTTTTATAATATGTACTTTAAACAAAACCAATAAACAATATTCTTTTTTATGTCTTTTTATGAAAATACAATAATTACAAAGCAAGATTTGCCTAAATCTGAGCTTAATAAAATTAAGGATAAGTATAATGATCTAATTAATAATAATTCAGGTAAAGTAATCAAAATTGAAGAATGGGGATTATTAAACTTAGCGAGAAAAATAAAAAGGTATAATAAAGGATTTTTTATCCATTATAAATTTGAAGGAAATAAACAAACATTAGATGAAATTAATAAAAAAATTAAAGTTGATGGATTGGTTATAAGAAACTTAATTGTAAAATATAAAAGTTTAGATACAAAAAATGAATATTTTAAGGCGAAGAATAAATGAAAAAAAAACAAAAAAATTCACAAAAGAGAAGAACTAATTCTTTAAATAAACTAAGTTTGTTTCAAAAAACTGATGGTAGATTTAACAAAGCCTGCCCTCTATCAATCAAAAATGCTCCTGTAATTGATTATAAAAATGTTAATCTTTTAAAAAAATATTTTTCAGAAAATAAGAAGATTTTATCATCAAAAATAACTTCTGTTTCTAGTGGAAAACAAAAAAAACTTACTAAAGAAATAAAAAAAGCAATTATTTTGGGACTAATTTAATTATGGAAGTGATCTTATTAGAAAATATTTTAAATCTCGGGAA
Organism: uncultured Pelagibacteraceae bacterium; assembly: GCA_902612235.1. Classification (GTDB taxonomy): domain Bacteria; phylum Pseudomonadota; class Alphaproteobacteria; order Pelagibacterales; family Pelagibacteraceae; genus Pelagilacustribacter. Next base: position 48,116 of record CACMCJ010000005.1, on the reverse strand, counting down.
TATTGGGGACAAGGTAAAAGTAAAACCTGGATATGGCAGAAACTACCTACTTAAAACAGGTAAAGCGCTGAGATTTAACCAAGAAAATTTAAATTATGTTCATAAAAAAAAGGATGAATTAAACAAAAAAAATATTCAAATTAAAAAGGAATTGAAAGAAATCGCACTCAAAGTTGATAAAAAATCTTTTTCATTTACTAAAGAAAGTAAAGAGAATGGAGAACTGTATGGATCAATAAAACCGAAGGAAATTTCTTCAAAGATATATGAAACATTTAAAGTTGAGGTTAAACCTTCACAAATTATCTTAAAAGAAGATTTAAATAAGATTGGTCTTTTCAAGGTAGATATTAAATTTCATTCTGAAGTTTCAGCAAAAATTTCTATTAAAATAGATAAAATACAATCAGCTTAACTTTTCCACAGGTCACTAAAAAAGTGTGTAACTTTTAACTTTTATTCAAATTTACTCTAATTATTATAATTATGTGGAAAAAATTAAACCAACAGAAAATACCTCAGAAAAAAAACAACCTTCAAACCTCGAAGCAGAACAAGCTTTAATAGGTTCGATTTTAGTTAACAATGATATAATTGACGAAATTTCTACGATTATTAATCCTAATAGTTTTTATGACCCAGCTCACACTAAAATTTATGAGGTAATTGAAGAATTAAACAATAAGGGAATGATAGCAAATCCAATAACATTAAAAAATTATTTTGAAAAAGATAATATGCTTAATGAAGTAGGAGGAACTGAATATCTTGTCAAGCTTACAAGATTTTCTAGTTCAACTAAACAAGCTATTGATTATGCCAAAATTATTCATGAAATGTATTTGAGAAGAGAACTTATTTTAATTTCAGATAATTTAAGTTCCGAAACACTTAACACTAAAGAGCAAAGTGCAGAAAAAATAATTGAGAGTACAGAAAAATCATTATTTGACTTAGCGGAGAGAGGAAGTTTCTCTCAATCTTTTTTAAAGTTTAATCAAGCCCTTGATCAAACTATTGAAATGGCAACGCTAGCAATGAAGAATGATAGAGGAATTGTTGGAGTGCCCACAGGTTTAACTGATTTAGACGAAAAATTGGGTGGACTGCATAAGTCAGATTTAATTATATTAGCAGGAAGACCCTCGATGGGTAAAACTGCTTTAGCTACTAATATTGCTTATCATGCAGCGCAAACACTTTTAAGTAGACAAGAAAAATCTTCGGTGGCATTTTTTTCTTTAGAAATGTCATCAGAACAGCTGTCTACTAGAATCCTTTCTGAACAAGCAAGAATAAAATCCGATGATATTAGAAGAGGAAAAGTGACTGAAGAGGAAATTAATAGATATATAGAAACATCAAGAAATATTTATAACTTGCCTCTATTTATAGACGAAACACCTGCTATCACAATTGCTACTCTTAGTAATAGAGCAAGGAGGATAAAAAGATTATTTGGAGTAAGTTTAGTTGTGGTTGATTATATTCAATTAATGCGATCAAGTTCAAACAAAAGCGACAACAGAGTTCAAGAAATTTCGGAAATAACTCAAGGTTTAAAAGCTTTGGCAAAGGAATTAGGTGTTCCAATTTTAGCCTTGTCTCAGTTATCAAGAGCTGTGGAACAAAGAGACGATAAACAGCCGCAACTAGCAGATTTAAGAGAATCTGGTTCAATTGAACAAGATGCGGACGTGGTGATGTTTGTATATAGAGAGGCATATTATCTTGAAAGAAAGCAACCAAAACTAGGCTCTATAGAGCATGCTGAATGGCAATCAAAAATGAATGATGTAAATGGATTGGCAGATATAATATTAGGCAAACAAAGACATGGTCCTACAGGTACTATAAAAGTTGAATTTGAGGGAATTTATACAAAATTCAAAGATTTATCAAAAAATTAAACCTAAATTTTTATCTTTAGTTATCATATATTTACGATATATCTGAAATAGCTTTATGTTTACTTATATTTACAAAAAGTTAGTAATAGACTTTCCAAAATTCACTTTATTACTTTTAATTTTCACACTTTTAAGTTCACTTTATTATTCAAAAAATTTTAATTTAGATGCTTCTTCAGATGCGCTTCTTTTAGAAGGGGATAAAGATTTAAAATACTTAAGAGAAATAAATGAAAGATATGGCACAAAAGATTTTTTAATACTTACATATTCACCTGTTTCGAGTTTTGAAGAAAAAGAAACAATTTTAAATTTACAATTACTTAAATCGAAAATTGAAAAATTAACTTGGGTAGATAACGTTATAACATTAATTGATGTCCCACTGCTTAAAAGTGCTGATGAAAATTTAATGGAAAGACTTAAAAATTATAAAACACTAGCACACCCTGAAATTGACCGAAAGAAAGGGTTTAATGAAATCATCAATAGCCCTATTTATAAAGATTACGTTATAAGTCAAGATGGGAAAACTTCTGGAATAGTAGTTTATCTTAAGAAAGATGAGAGATTAGCGGAATACATAAAATTGAAAGATAAATTTTATGCCCAATCATCAAAGGGTGAATTAAGTAAAGCTGAAAAAGTTAAATACAAAGATTTTTTAAATGAGTACGAGGATTATAAAAATTTATATAATATTAGAAATCGCCAAAATATAGATGAAATACGAGATGTAATTATAAGATATGGAGAAAATGCTAAAATTCATTTAGGCGGTATTCCTATGATCTCTAATGATATGATGAGTTATATAAAAAATGACATTGTTGTTTTTGGTATTGGAGTATTTTTATTTATAATTTTAACTTTATGGACTATTTTTAAAAATATAAAATGGGTAGTTTTACCACTCTTAGGATGCACAACCTCTGTTGTTATTATGGTTGGGTTATTAGGCTTAATAGGTTGGAAGGTCACGGTAATTTCATCAAACTTCATAGCATTAATGCTTATTTTAAATATGGCAATGAATATACATGTTACAGTGAGATTTATTCAATTTAAGAAAGAATTTAGCAACTTAACTAATTCCGAAGCAGTACTAGAAACAAGTAAAAAAATGTTTTTACCGATTCTTTATACTGTTCTAACTACTATTTGCGCTTTTTTATCTTTAATTTTTAGCGGTATTAAACCAATTATAGATTTTGGTTGGATGATGACGATTGGATTAATAGTTTCAATATTAGTTACGTTTTTTTTATTGCCAACTCTCTTAAATTTGTTTGCCTCTGAAGATGATATAAGTTTAAAAAATACAGAAAAATCTTTTATCACTAAATCATTAGGGGAATTTGCAAAAAAAAGTAAATTTATAATTTTTGGTTCTACTCTTACAGTTTTAATATTGAGTGTAATAGGAATATCAAAACTTGAAGTTGAGAATAGTTTTATCAATTATTTTGATAAAGAAACAGAAATTTATAAGGGTATGAAAAAAATTGATGATGAACTTGGTGGGACTACTCCTTTAAATGTTATTATTAAATTTCCTGTTAAAGAAAAACAAGACGATGATGATGAATTTTCTGAGTGGGATGATGAAAATAAAAGTGAGGATAATAAATCAAAATATTGGTTCACAAGGGATAAAATGGATAAAATTCTTAAAGTTCATGACTATTTAGATTCTCTCCCCGAAATAGGTAAAGTTTTATCTTTCGGTTCAATTTTAAGAACTGCAGAAGATTTGAATGGTAAGGAGTTACAAAGCTTAGAAATAGCTGTATTATACAGCAAAATTCCAGATGAAATTAAAAAGGAGATAGTTTCTCCATATATTTCTGTTGAAAACGACGAAGCAAGAGTGAGTGTGAGAATTAAAGACTCTTTAAAAGATTTGAGACGTGATGATTTAATTAACAAAATCAATAGTGACCTTAATGTTAAATTAGGATTGCAAAAAGAAGAATTTAAACTCACTGGTGTTCTTATATTATTTAATAATCTATTACAAAGTCTCTTTAAATCCCAAATTTTAACTCTAGGAGTAGTAATGATCGGAATTTCTGCAATGTTTTTTGTGCTCTTTAGAAATATAGTTTTAGCTATTATTGGTGTAGTGCCTAATTTTTTAGCTGCATTTTTTATTCTAGGGATAATTGGATTAATGAATATCCCTCTAGATATGATGACTATAACAATCGCAGCTATTACGATTGGAATAGCAGTTGATAATAGCATTCATTACATTTACAGGTTTAAAGAAGAATTTCATAAAATAAAAGATTATAAAAAAACTTTAGACAAGTGTCATAGCACTGTAGGAATAGCAATATTAAATACTTCAATAACAATAGTCTTTGGTTTTTCAATTTTAGTTTTATCCAATTTTATTCCTACAATTTATTTTGGAGTTTTTACTGGAATAGCAATGCTTTTAGCTATGATATCAGTTCTAACGCTTTTGCCGAAATTAATTTTGATCTACAAGCCTTTTGGATCAGAGGAAAATATATAAATTCTATATGGAAGAACTTTTAAAATTTTTAAGCAATGTAAATATTTTTGACATTGTTTTTTTAGTTTTGATGATTTATTTTATTATACAATGTTTTATAAAAGGTTTTTCGTTAAGTTTTATTTCTTTTATGAAATGGGTTTTTGCAATTGTTATAACAATTGTTTTAGTTCCAAAACTTCAACCTTTTGTTAACGAATATATAGAGTCTGAATTTATTAATAATTTTGGAATTGGAATTGCAGTTTTTGTATGTACAATTTTTTTAACAATTTTAGCTGGTAAATCTTTAAGTAGAGCTATGACATGGACTGGAGCGGGGTCAATTGATAAAACTTTTGGCTTATTGTTTGGTTTTTTCAAGGGATATGTCGTGTCGATATGTTTATTTTCATTATTAAATTGGTTTTATCCTTATCAAAATTGGGGTATATCAGCAGAGGATGCCGTTTCATTTAATATTGTAAAAAAAGGAAGTGAAATACTTATTGAGGAATTTCCCTCAAATGAGGATTTCATTGATACAAAAGACAAAATTGAAAAAATTTAATTTAGATAAACTGAGAGAGGAATGTGGTGTCTTTGGGATTTCCAATCATGAAGACTCATCCGCTTTAGTAGCTTTAGGTTTACATGCTTTGCAACATAGGGGGCAAGAGGGATGTGGTATAGTTTCTTTTGATGGGAAAAATTTTCATTCAGAAAAAAGACAAGGTCTGGTAGGTGATCATTTCACAAATCCAGAAGTCATAAAAAAATTGCCCGGTAAGTTTGCCATTGGTCACAATCGTTATTCAACTACAGGTGAAACATCTCTTAGAAATATACAGCCTTTTTTTGCAGATCTTCATATGGGAGGTATTAGCATAGCTCATAATGGTAATTTAACTAATGCCTTAGTTCTAAGAGAAACTCTTGTAAAGGATGGATCAATCTTTAGAACTACTAGTGATACCGAAACAATTGTTCAATTAATAGCTAAATCAAAAAGAGAGAAAATAGTAGATAAACTTATTGATACCCTTTTTCAAATACAAGGAGGCTATTCTTTAGTAATTATGACAAATAAGAAATTAATTGGAGTAAGAGATCCATTTGGCATAAGACCACTGGTTGTTGGAAAACTAAAAGACTCCTTTATTCTGGCGTCAGAAACATGTGCTTTAGATATTGTTGGAGCAAGTTTTATAAGAGAAGTTGAGAATGGTGAAATAGTAGTTATAGAAAACAATGTATTAAATAGTATTAAACCGTTTCCAAAACAAAAAGCTAGACCGTGTATTTTTGAATATATATATTTTGCTAGACCAGATAGTCTTATTGATGGAAAATGTGCTTATGAATATCGTAAAAATTTTGGCAAACAGCTCGCTTTAGAAACTAAAATTAAACCTGATATAATAGTTCCAGTGCCAGACTCTGGTGTTCCTGCTGCATTAGGATTTGCTGAACAGTCAAAAACTAAATTTGAATTAGGATTAATAAGAAATCACTATGTGGGAAGAACTTTCATAGAACCTACTCAAAATATAAGAAGTCTGGGTGTAAAATTAAAACTTAGTTCAACAAAAACCATAGTTAAAAATAAAATTATTTTACTTATTGATGATTCTCTTGTTAGAGGTACAACATGTCTGAAGATAGTAAAAATGTTATATGAGGCAGGGGCTAAAGAAGTACATGTAGGTATAGCTTGCCCAGAAATAAAATTTCCTGACTTTTATGGTGTGGATATGCCGACTAAAGAAGAGTTGTTAGCGCACAAAAAAAATAATGATGATATATGCAAATATATTCAAGCTAAATCGATTAAATTTTTGAGTTTAGATGGTTTATATGAAGCTCTTGGTAAAGGAAAAAGAAACGAAACGTATCCACAATTTAGTGATCATTATTTCACAGGGGAGTATCCTATAAAACCTCTTGATAATCTTGGTGAATTAAAAGTAAAACAACTTTCGCTATTAAGTGCAAAATCAAATAGTTAACCAACAATAACTAACTTATTTTTATTATTTAAGAAAATCATCGTATCATTAATAAATATAGGAAAAGAGTCTAGTTTTTTTGGTAACTTATAAATATCTTTAATGTATCCCTTAGCAGAAAATCTAACTACATAAGAATTTTTTAAAAATATTTGTATTTCGTTATTAATTAGTGCAAAGGTCTTAATAAAAATAGATTTACTTTTTGTTTCTAAAAAATTTGCTATTTCATCATTTATTTTTAAAGAATACAATATTTTCCCAGTTTCTAAATTTATAGAAACTAGAAGATTATTTTCTGTAATCAAAAATATTGTTTTACCAGATACAATTGGTTTAAGTGTTGATGAAATAGGAATTTTTAAAATTCTAGAACCATTGTTTTTGTTTAAAATAAATAAATTTTGATTAGTTAGAATTATTAATTTGTCCTCAAAAACCAATATCGGATTTGAGTAAAACAAACTTCTTGAATTTGTTACAATCGACTCATTTAAATTAATAAACCAATCTATATACCCTTGGTTTGATATAGAATATATGGATCCATATGTATTAAGATAAAATATTTTTTTTTGACTTGCAGCAAATGAACTTACAAAATCATTTTTAATAATACTTTCTTCGGTGGGAATAAATTTTATTTTGTCACCGTTTTCTTTATTAATATAGTAAATTAAATTATTTTCATCGGCTAAAATCAGTATTTTTTCTACTATTTTTAAATTTGATCTGAAAGGAACTTTATAATTTTTAGCCCAAAGAACCTTACCTTTTATATAGTTTATTGAATACAAATACCCAAGATTATCTCCGATGTAAATTATTTCATCTTCAATATAAGCATGTAACTTTTTTTTGATTTTTTTAAATTCTTTTTTGTAAAAATTATATTTAAAAATAATTTGTTGGTTCGTTAAAGAATATACGATAATATTTCCCTTATTATCAGTTACTAAGGCATTTTTACCATCAAATAAAATTTTATCATTTAATTTACCTCGATTTAATTTTGAACTTATAAATATTTGTTTTCCTAAATTTTTAAAATTGAAATTTTCAAGGTTATTATTTTCTCGATAGTATATATCAGTCCATTTTAAATTTGTTTTTGGTGGGGCAATGATAACTTGTGAATTTGAAGTAGGTTTTATTATTTGATTAAATTTTTTTTCTTTCTCATACAAAATTTCAAAACCTTCAAATTGTTTAGTTTTCTCGTAATTTATCTCATTAATATTTTTCCATATTCCTGTTTTGCTGTCGAAAGAGCAATGAGGTATCAAGGAAATAGAAAAAATTGCCAAAAATTTTGTTATATATCTTTTTTTCACAACGCCTTTTTATTTATTTGATTTTAAAGTTTCAGATGCAGCTTCTTTCCAAATAGAATTACTATCGATAATTTCATTTAATAATTTAGTTCCTGCATCTTTTTTTGAAGCTTTAAAAAAAAATAAAGCTTTTTTAAATTTGACTAAATCTTTTTGCTCTTTACTTTCAATAGATTGTTCAACAATTTTAAATAATCTTAAAACTTCATCGTTATTTGTTTCAAGTTTGTTTTCTATAATTGAATTTAGGGCTAAACCTGAATAAAAATTATGTTGACTTTCAACAACGCTTACAAACATTTTTTTTGAATCTTCTTTTTTATTTGTTGCTAGAAAAATTCCTGCTTTTATATAATTTTCTGATACTTTGCTATCAAGTTTTTTTTGATAATTTTTAAGAAAGAAGGTTCCCACAAAAACCAAAAGTAAAATTACTACAAGTAAAATTAATTTTTTTGCATTTTCTTTTATTAAAGTGAGATATGTTTCCATGAGTTAATTTTTAAAGTAATTTATTTTCCGTATAAAAAATTTTTTTTATTAGGAAATTTGTTTGATTTTACTTCTTTACTATATTTTTTCACAGCTTTTTCAATTACTCTATTTATATTTACATATTTTTTAACAAATTTTGGATAAAAACCACTTAAACCAAGAATGTCATCCGTTACTAAAATTTGACCATCGCAATAAGAAGAAGACCCTATTCCTATTGTAGGAATATGCAGCAATTCTGTAATTTGTTTTGATATATTTGGTGTTATACATTCTAGAACAACTGAAAATGCACCAGCTTTTTCAATTGAAACTGCCTCTTTTATTAACTTTTTAATTTCTCTTTTATTTTTGCCCTCTACTTTAAATTTTTTTTTAAATTGAGGTGTATAACCTATGTGCCCCATTACAGGTATATTGGCTTTTGTAATTTCTTTTATAATCTTAAAATTTTTATTATTACTCTCGATTTTAACAGCGTCACATTTAGTCTTTTTGAAAATTAGTTTAGCATTTTTTTTGGCTTGTATCGGGTTTCGGTATGAGCCTTTAGGCATATCGACAATCATCAAAGATTTTTTAATACCTTTTTTAACACTTAAACTGTGCTGTATTATAGTTTCTAATGAAATTTTGTGAGTATTTTTCATTCCATATAAAACATTTGCCATTGAGTCTCCTACTAAAACTATGTCGCAATATTTGTCCAATATATTTGAAATATTTTTCGAGTATGCTGTGAGGCAAACTATTTTTTTTTTATTTTTTTTTTCTAAAATTTTTTTTATTTTTTTTAGCATTATTCCAACTCAATTGTGCTAGGTGGTTTAGAGGTAATATCATACACTACTCTGTTAATTCCTGGTACACCATTAACAATTTTATTTGAAATTTCATCCATGAAAACACTTGGAAAATTATAATAATCTGCAGTCATCCCATCTTCTGAAACCACGGCTCTTAACAAACAAGTATATTCATAAGTACGAGAGTCTCCCATAACACCAACAGTTTTTATAGGTAACAAACCGGCATAAGCTTGCCAAATTTTATGATAAAGCTTTTTTTTAATTAATTCATTTATGAAAATATTATCAGCTTCCTGTAAAATTTTTATTTTTTGAGGTGTAATTTCTCCTATGATTCTTATTCCTAATCCTGGTCCAGGGAAAGGATGTTTATTTCTTATACTTTTATCTAAGCCTAATGAATCTCCTATAATTCTAACTTCGTCTTTAAAAAACTCCTTAAGTGGTTCAATTAGTTTTAATTTCATTTTTTTCGGCAACCCTCCAACATTGTGGTGTGATTTAATTTTTGATGTTTGACTTCCAGTGGCTGACCGACTCTCTATAACATCTGGATATAAAGTCCCCTGTGCAAGATATTTTATACCTCTGTACTTCTTAGACTCTTTTTCAAAAATTTTAATGAATAAATTTCCAATAATTTTTCTTTTTTTTTCAGGATCAGTTATATTTTTTAACTTTTTGAAAAAAATATTTGCAGAATTTACAATTTTGACGTTCAAATTGTACTTGTTTTTGAAGATTTTATAAGAATTTTTAAATTCATTTTTTCTCATAAGACCTGTGTCTACCATTATACAAATAAGGTTTTTGCGAATAGCTTTGTTTATTAACAAGGCTACAACGCTACTATCCACTCCTCCAGATAAAGCACAAATTACTTTATCCCCTTTTACATTTTTTTTAATTTCTTTGATCAGACGATTTTTTTCATTAAAGGCTCTCCATCTTTTTTTTATCTTACAGATTAAAAATAAAAAATTTTTTAACAATTCTTTTCCATTATCTGTATGTGTGACCTCAGGATGAAACTGAACTCCAAATAATTTATCTGAAGTATTTTCAATTATTGTAAATTTTGACTGACTTGTAGATGCTATCGCTTTAAATTTTTTTGGTAGTTTAATTACAGCATCCTGATGACTCATCCATACTTTAATATTTTTTTTTATAAAAAAGTTTTTGGTAAGTAGTGAATTTTTTTTTTTATATAATGAGGCTCGCCCAAATTCTCTTTTCTTTTTTGAGGTTTTTACTGATCCTCCAAATAATTTTGCTATTAGTTGTAACCCATAACAAATACCAAGAATTGGAATTTTTTTTGAAAAAATTTCTTTTGGAATGCTTGGAAACTTTTTGCTGGTAACTGTTGAAGGCCCGCCAGATAATACAATGCCTCTAACTCCCTTATAATCTTTAAACTTTTTAAGCTGATTTAGAGTTAAAATTTCCGAAAAAACACCTAAATCTCTTATTCTACGTGCTATGAGTTTTGTAACTTGAGAACCAAAATCAATAATAATTATTTTTTCCTTAGGACCTTTGGATAACATTTATTTTTTGAGAGTTTCTTCAATTTTTATTTTAAGTTCTTTTGTTTTTTGACAATAATTTTCACAAAAAATAAGAAGGTTGTTTACGAGTTTTTTACTTTCTAAAAAGTCTGACTTGCCTAGTTTTAAAAGAGCTAGGTTATATACTGCTTCTTCATTTTTTGGATTTAAAAGTATTACTGTATTCAAATTTTTTTCTTCCAACGGCTTATTTTCCTGTTCATTAAAAATTTTAGATAAATAAAGATAAGATAACTCATTCTTAGGATTGTGAACTATATCTTGTTCAAATTTAAATTTTGCCTCATCCAATTTATTTTTTTTAAAAAGCTTAACTCCGTCTTTATAGTATGGGGTCTTGGCCATTAAATTATTTGGCAAAAAAATTAAAAATAAGATAATTAAGAAAGTTCTCATATTTATAATTTGTAATTTAAAGTAGGTTCGATCATTTCAACACTATGTACCATACTTTCATAGAATCCCGCTTTAGTAATTTTTATAAATTTTGCATTTTTTTTAATATCTTCAAGTTTTTTTGCTCCGATATAACCCATTGAAGATTTTAATCCTCCCTTTAATTGATAAATTATATCTGAAACCTTTCCTTTATATTCAACTCTGCCATCAACTCCCTCTGGCACAAACTTTGATTTATCTTTATAATTTTTCTGAAAATATCTATTTGATGAACCTGCCGACATTGCACCGATAGATCCCATTCCTCTATATTTTTTGTAAAATTTATTTTTAATTTTAAATTTTTTGCCTGGACTTTCATGAGTGCCAGCAAAAATTGATCCCATCATGATTGCATCGGCACCCGCTGCCAAAGCTTTTGCGATGTCGCCGGAAAATTTAATACCTCCATCTGAAATAATTTTTACATTTTTGCCTTTTAAAACTTTATAAGTTTCCATTACTGCTGTTATTTGTGGAACTCCAATTCCAGCTACCATTCTGGTAGTGCATATTGAACCAGGCCCAATACCAACCTTTATAATATCAGCTCCGGAGTTATATAATTTTTTTGCTGCTTCTCCAGTAGCTATATTACCAACACACACTGGTATTTTTAAATTATTTTTAATTTTAGAAAGCATTTTTAAAACTTTTTCGCTATGTCCATGCGCTGTATCAATTACTATGAGGTCAACTCCACTATCAATTAACAATTTAGCTCTTTTTAAATCATCAAAATTAGTCCCAACTGCAGCTCCAACAAGTAAATTTTTCTTTTTAACTTTTTTCACCTCAAAACTTTGTTTTTTTAAATCTAAGTTTCGATGAATAATGCCTATGCCTCCAGCATTTGCTAAAGCAATCGCCATTGACGACTCAGTAACAGTATCCATCGCAGAAGATATAAATGGAACACTCAATTTAATATTTTTAGTTAATTCAATAGAAATGTCTGTTTTTGAAGGTAAAATGTTCGAGTAGCGAGGCAATAGCAGAACATCGTCAAAAGTTAATGCTTCTTTAATTGCTTCCATATAAACTTATATACAATTTTTAAAATTTATAAAGTCTTTAATAAAGTGCAGTGTAAATAAGTTTCTTTAGACTCGTTTCTGCTGGACTGAGGTTTGTAAAATTGCACTTTTTTAAACATAGATTTTGCTAATTTTCTGACCTCTATAAAATCCTCTCCCATAAATAATTTTGAGACCAAAACTCCATTTGGTTTTAAATTTTTCGAAGAAAATTCAATTACCTGTGCACATAATTCGTTCGTTCGAATACAATCTAAAGACTTATTACCAGTTGTATTTGCAGCCATATCTGAAAGTATTATATCTAAATTTTCACCAAAAAAACTGGAGATTTTTTGGCAAGTTTTTTCATCTAAAAAATCACATTGGATGAATGAAACATTTTTTATAGGTTCCATTTTTTCAATATCTAACGATAAGATTTTTCCAGAAGTTACTATTTTGCTAGAAATTTGAGACCAACCTCCAGGACTGGCTCCAATGTCTAATAATTTACTATTACTTTTAATAAATTTGAATTTTTCATTAAGCTCTATTAATTTAAATGCTGCTCTTGATCTATAGCCTAAGGTTTTAGATTTTTTAAAAAATTGATCTCTATGTTGTTTTATTTTCCAGGTATTGCTTTTTTTTTTCTTTTTTGACTTTTTCATTATAAAACATCTTCGTGCTCATCTTCCGATATTTCTTTTGTTTTCTTAATTTTACTTTTATAAGCAACAAAACTAACTGGTATTGAAACCAAATAGAGAACTCCAGCTAATAATAGTGTTTCAAATGTAAAATAAAGCAATGAAATAAAGATCATGCCAATTCCTAATAAGATAAAAACTGTAGCTCTTGGAGAAATTGATATTTTTTTTAAAGAAAGAGTTGGCAATTTACTAACTAACAACACAGCAATTAAAATTGTTATGTAAGGTGTTAAAGCCTTAACATTAAAATTCAAGTTTAAGTCAGACAATTCATATATAAGAGGCATCAAAATCATTATGCCGCCAGCTGGAGCTGGAACACCTTCAAAAAAATTAGTTTTCCACATTTGGTCACTATCAATTTTTGTTAAATTAAATCTTGCTAGTCTTAAGACACAACAAACTGAGTAAATTAATATTATAGCCCAACCTAGTCTGCCATAATTATTTAATTCCCAAAAGTATAAGATAAAGGCTGGTGCAATACCAAAACTCACAAAATCAGTAAGCGAATCTAACTCTTTACCAAATTCAGAAGTTCCTTTAATTAAACGCGCTACTCTACCATCAAGTGCATCTAAAATTGCCGCTAATAAAATAAAAATTATTGCTAAACTAAAATTGCCATCTATAGAAAATTTAATCGAACTTATACCAAGACATACACCTCCTAAAGTTAAAATATTTGGCAATAAATATCGAGTTTTTTTAGAAGTAACTATTTTAAATTTTTTATTTTCCTGCATCATTCACAAGCAATTAAACTTTCTCCAGCTATGAGGTTTTGACCTTCTTTCACAAGGACTTTTTTATTTTTAAAATATAAATCTACTCTACTCCCAAATCTAATCATACCAATTCTTTCTCCTTGTTTAAGATTTTTGCCTTCTTCAACTTCGCACACAATTCGTCTTGCGATTAGTCCTGCAATTTGAACTATAATAATTTCTTCTCCAGATTTGTTGGACTTAATTTTATAATAATTTCTCTCATTCTCCTCGCTTGCTTTATCTAAAGAAGCATTTAAAAACTTACCAGGTTTATAGTTGATTTCCTCAACAGTTCCTGAGACGGGAGTCCGATTAACATGGCAATTAAAAACATTCATAAAAATACTTATTTTAGTGTATGTTGTATTTTCTAATTGCATTTCAATAGGGCCAGTTCGTTCTGAGATGTTTGTTACTAATCCATCTGCAGGACTTACTAAATATTTATCATCATTAATTGAATATCTATCTGGATCTCTAAAAAAATAATAGACCCACACAGTTATCAAAACAAAAAATAAACCAAAAAAATTTGAAAAAAGCAAAATTAGAAACGTAGCAATTATTGATATTGCTAAGAATTTATAGCCTTCTTTATGAATTTTTGGAAAAATTGTATTAAACATAATTTTAAGTTTGCTAATTTTTTTCTTAATATGTATAAAAATCTTACTTAATCAATCTATATTTATTTTATGGCAAAAATTAAGGTCAAAAACCCAGTAGTTGAGCTTGATGGTGACGAAATGACTAGAATTATTTGGTCATTTATCAAAGAAAAACTAATAAGACCATACTTAGAAATCGACCTAAAATATTTTGATTTAGGTATGGAAAATAGAGACAAAACTAATGATCAAGTTACTATTGATTGCGCAAAAGCAATACAAAGATATGGAGCTGGAGTAAAATGTGCAACAATTACGCCAGATGAAGCGCGAGTAAAAGAATTTAATTTAAAAAAGATGTGGCGATCTCCTAACGGAACTATAAGAAATATTGTTGGAGGTACAATTTTTAGAGAGCCAATAATTTGTAAGAATGTGCCTAGATTAGTACCTCATTGGACAGACAGTGTAATAGTTGGAAGACACGCTTTTGGAGATCAATATAAGGCTACAGATTTTAAAATACCTGGAAAAGGAAAAATGACTATTAAATGGGAGTCTGAAAATGGAAAAGATAAAATTGAACATGAGGTTTTTAAATTTAATGAGTCAGGAATTGCTTTATCAATGTATAACTTGGATAGTTCAATAAGAGACTTTGCCAGGGCTTGTATGAACTATGGTTTGGTTAGAAAATGGCCAGTTTACTTTTCCTCTAAAAATACAATTTTAAAAGCTTATGATGGAAGATTTAAAGATATTTTTGAAGAGGTTTTTCAAAAAGAATTTAAAGAGAAATTTAAAAAAGCAGGGATCTCTTATGAACATAGATTAATAGATGACATGGTGGCCTGTGCAATGAAATGGAGTGGTAAATACATCTGGGCTTGTAAAAATTATGACGGTGATGTTCAATCTGATACTGTAGCCCAGGGGTATGGTTCTTTAGGACTAATGACTAGCGTATTAAGAACTCCAGATGGAAAAGTTGCAGAGGCAGAAGCTGCTCACGGGACCGTTACTAGGCATTTTAGACAACATCAAGCCGGAAAAGAAACTTCTACAAATCCAATTGCTTCTATTTTTGCTTGGACTAGAGGTCTGTCTCACAGAGGAACATTAGATGGAAATCAAGAGCTAATAAAATTTTCGCAAATTTTGGAAAAAGTTTGTATTGAAACTGTAGAAAATGGATCAATGACAAAAGATTTGGCTATTTTAATTAGTAAAGATCAAAAATTTTTAACGACTAATCAATTTTTAGAAGCTATAAACTTTAATCTAAAAAAAAAACTTAATTAATTTTATCAACTATTACTTTAAAAGCATTTTTGATTTTTTCTTTATCATTTCCGCCAGCCTGTGCAAAATCTTTTCTTCCTCCACCACCTTTACCACCTAAAATTTCAGAAGCAGCTTTAACTAAGTCAACTGCATTATAATTTGATGTTAAATTTTCAGTAATTCCAACTGCTATTCCAACTTTGTCTTCAAAAGTAGAAATACTAATAATTATTCCATTTTTTAATTCTTTTTTACCTTGATCAACAATATTTCTTAATTCTTTTGGGGGAAAGTCTTTTAATAGTTGTTCTCTAATAATTATATTACCTATTTTTTTGTCATTTATAATGTTTTTATTTTTGTCTTTTTTAATACCTTCAATTTTTGCATTTTCTAATTGTTTAATTATATTTTTTAAGTTTTCTGATAAGCTTAAATTATCTTTAATAACTGGAGATAATTTTAAAGATTTAAGTTCACCTTTAACTTTTTCTAATTGATCGCTTAAAGTTTTTTCTTTTTTGTCTTTATCTCTTTCTTTTAATCTTTCATAGTCTTCAAGCTGCTTATCTCTTAATGCCTCGACTCTCCTAACTCCAGATGCAATAGATGACTGACTTATAATTTTAAATTTTCCAACTTCACTTGTATTTTTCACATGTGTACCTCCGCACAGTTCTGTTGAAAAAAAACTATTATTTTCTTTACCCATGAAAACAACTCTGACTTCTTCACCATATCTCTCGCCAAATAACGCTAAGGCACCCATTTTTACTGCTTCTTTAGGTGTCATTATTCTAGTCTGAACATCACTGGAAGCATTAATTATTTCGTTAACAACATTATTGATTTTAATCATTTCTTCTTTCTCGATAGGTTTGTTATGGCTAAAATCAAATCTTAATCTCTCAGGAGATACTAAAGAACCTTTTTGCGTAACATGCTTTCCAAGGGTTCTTCTTAAAGATTCATGTAATAAATGTGTAGCAGAATGATTGGCTTTAGAATTATTTCTTTTTTCAACATTAATTTCTAAATTAACATTTTGACCCAGCTTAATTATCCCATTTATAACTTCTCCATAGTGTACAAACAGATCTCCCATTTTTTTTTGAGTATCTATAATCTTTACTTTGCAATCAGGTGTAAAAATTAACCCTTGATCCCCAACTTGCCCTCCTGACTCTCCATAAAAAGGGGTTTGATTAGTTATAATCTCTATTTTATCTCCAGCTTTTGCTGAGTTAACAAATTTGTTATCTTTTGAAATTTTTAAAATTACTCCTTCAGTTTTATCAAATTCATATCCTAAAAATTCAGTTGGTTTTAACTCCTCTCTTACTTTAAACCATCTCTCTTCCACTGATTTGTCACCAGAACCTTTCCAATTAGCTCGTGCAAGGGCTTTACTTTTTTCCATTTCTTTTTCAAATGAAAGATTATCTACTTTTATTTTTTTTGTTCTTAAAATATCGGCAGTAAGATCTAATGGAAAACCATAAGTGTCGTAAAGTTTAAAAGCTATTTGTCCAGGTAAAATTTGATTTTTTACTTTTACCAAATTTTCATCTAAAATTTTCAAACCTCTTTCAAGAAGAGAAGAAAATTTTTCTTCTTCATTCTTTAAAGTTTCAATGATTAGATCTTTTCCAGTAATTAATTCAGGATAACTTTCTTTCATTTCGTCAAGTAAAACATTAAAGAGTTTATAAAAAATTGGAGATTTATTACCCAAAGAATATGCATGTCTCATACCTCTTCTCATAATTCTCCTTAAAACATAACCTCTTCCCTCATTCGAAGGCAAAATTCCTTCAGCAATTAAAAAACTACTAGCTCTTAAATGATCAGCTATCACTCTATGGCTAGCAATTGATTTATCATTAATTTTTGTTTTGGTAATCTCTGACGAAGCAGCCATAATTTTTTCAAAATGATCAATTTTATAATTATCATGAGTTCCTTGAAGAACAGCGGTCATTCTCTCAAGACCCATGCCGGTATCAACAGAAGGTTTCGGTAAATTAATTCTTTTATTTTTAGAAATTTGCTCATATTGCATAAATACAAGGTTCCAAATTTCAATGAATCTGTCTCCATCTTCTCCTGGGCTCCCTGGAGGGCCACCTTTCAATTTTTCACCATGATCATAAAAAATTTCTGAACAAGGACCACAAGGTCCCGTATCGCCCATAGACCAAAAGTTATCTGAAGTTGAAATTTT
The DNA here is from genome assembly GCA_902612235.1 of uncultured Pelagibacteraceae bacterium. Classification (GTDB taxonomy): domain Bacteria; phylum Pseudomonadota; class Alphaproteobacteria; order Pelagibacterales; family Pelagibacteraceae; genus Pelagilacustribacter. The sequence continues at coordinate 30,426 of CACMCJ010000005.1, read as the reverse complement.
TATTATTTTCTTTTCATTTAAACCAGCAATTTTTTTCCATAAATTAAATGAGTCATCATCCTCATGAAAAACTGTTACTAAAAGTTTTTCTTTTGGCAAATCAAAGTCTTTGGTTAGCAAATTCCATGCATGATAAATTGCTTGCTCTTTGAAGTAATCTCCAAATGAAAAATTTCCTAACATCTCAAAGAATGTGTGATGTCTAGGAGTGTAGCCAACATTTTCTAAATCATTATGTTTTCCCCCAGCTCTTACACATTTTTGTGAAGTGGTAGCAGTTTTATATGGCTTCTTTTCAAGTCCAGTAAAAACATTTTTAAATTGTACCATCCCTGAGTTAGTGAACATAAGTGTCGGATCATTGTTGGGGACTAAATTGCTTGACTCAACAATCTGATGATTGTTTTTTTTAAAATACTCTAAAAACTTTTTTCTTACACCTGTAAGTAAAATTTGACCCATATTTTAATAAATACAGATATTTGTTAAGTTGTCTATAAGAGAGATTAACCAGTTTTCTGCTTTTCGTTATCAACTACTAAGCATATTTCCGATTTTGTTAAAAATCTTTGGCCAGTGCCGTTATCTAATGAAAACATCCCTCCTATACCTGCAACTGCATCTATAGTTAAATCAGTGTGTTTCCATTTTTCATATTGATCGCCATTCATGTAAAAAGGCACGCCTCCTATCTCTCCTAATTTAATGTCGTTATCTCCTAAAGGAAATTCACCTTCTTTGAAGCACATAGGAGCGCTTCCATCACAACAACCTCCAGATTGATGGAACATTAAATTTTTTCCATATTTTTCCTGAAGCTTGGAAAGAAGATTCAAAGCTGAGTGTGTAGCGGAAACTTTCATTTTGCTATTACGGCCCATGATTTAGAATCATGAGCCATTATATATTATTGGTTAAAAGAAGCCTAATTTATTCTCAGCATAAGAAACATGTAAGTTCTTATTCTGTCTGTAGTGGTTAAGCATCATCTTGTGAGTCTCTCTACCTACTCCAGACTGTTTATAACCTCCAAATGGTGAGTGCGCTGGATAAGCGTGATAACAGTTTGTCCACACTATCCCTGCTTTAATTCCTCTTCCCATTCTATAAGCTATATTTCCATTTCTAGTCCAAACTCCTGCTCCTAAACCGTAAAGAGTATCATTCGCAATATTTAATGCGTCAGCTTCATCTTTAAATTTAATAACGGATACTACTGGACCGAAAATTTCTTCTTGAGAGATTCTCATATTGTTTTTAGCTTCGAAAATAGTTGGTTGAATGTAATTTCCTTTTTCTAAACCGCTATTTAATTTAGCTTGAGATCCTCCAGTAAGAACTTTTGCACCCTCTTTTTTCCCTAGATCTAGATAAGATTTTATCTTTTCCATTTGCTCTACGGAAGCTTGTGCTCCAATCATTGTTTCCATTTTTAATGGGTTATCTTGGATAACTGCTTTTGTTCTCTTAATACATTTTTCCATAAATTTATCATAGATAGACTCTTGGACTAATGCTCTACTTGGACAAGTACATACTTCTCCTTGATTAAGATTAAACATTACAAATCCCTCAACGCACTTATCTAAAAAAGCGTCATCTTTTGCCATAACATCTTCGAAGAAAATGTTTGGAGATTTTCCGCCTAATTCAAGTGTTATTGGAATTATATTTTGTGCAGCGTATTGCATAATTAATCTTCCAGTAGTCGTTTCACCTGTAAATGCCATTTTAGCAATTCTTTTAGAGGATGCTAAAGGCTTACCGGCTTCTAAACCGTAACCACTTACTAGATTAACCACTCCTGGAGGCAATAAATCACCAATCAATTCCATCATCACCATAATAGAAGCGGGTGTTTGCTCTGCAGGTTTTAATACAACACAGTTTCCAGCAGCTAAAGCAGGAGCTAATTTCCAGGTAGCCATTAACAATGGAAAATTCCATGGAATTATCTGACCTACTACACCGAGAGGTTCTGGAATGTTGTAAGAGTATTGTGAGTTACTAATTTCAGCAACTGACCCCTCTTCTGCTCTGATAACTCCAGCAAAATATCTCCAATGATCTATTACTAAAGGTAAATCGGCAGCCATACATTCTCTAATTGGTTTGCCGTTATCTAAACATTCTGCAACAGCTAATAAATTGAGATTTTTCTCAATTCTATCTGCAATTTTCATTAGAATATTAGATCGTGTAGTGATGTCAGTTTTACCCCATTCTGGGAAAGCTGCATGCGCAGCATCTAGTGCTGCCTCTACGTCTTTTTCATTCGAACGTGCCACGCTACAGATAACTTCATTTGTTATTGGAGTTGTATTATCGAAATATTTTCCAGATTTCGGTTCTACAAATTTTCCATTGATATAATTTCCATATTTGGATTTGAATGGAAATTTTACTTTTAAATGAGAGGTATCTAGATTAGATGACAATTTCGAGCTACTTTTTTGTTGTGTGCTCATTATTGTTTCCTCCTTTTTTTGTTTATCTGATTATAATTAAACTCAATTTGAAACTGCTTGTACACCATTAATTTTACAACTTGAGGTGTTACATACTAAATGTTGAAATAGTCAATTGATGGTTGTTGTTTCATGGGAAACGGGAGAAAAGTTTCTCCCGTTTATAATTTAAAGATGACTTAGAGATTTGTTTTTACTCTTTGTCGCTAATTTTTTCTTTAGGAGAGGGATTTCCCTCTAACTCTTTTGAAATAGTAGTAGCTTGGTCTCGGATTGCCTGTTCGATTTCAACCGCAATTTTTGGATTTTTTTCTAGATAAACTTTTGCGTTCTCTCTACCTTGTCCTATCTTTTCGCCTTTATATGCATACCAAGCACCAGACTTCTCTACAACCCCTGCTTTAGTTCCAAGGTCAATTAGTTCTCCTACTTTACTAATTCCTTTTCCATACATTAAATCAAATTCAACTACTTTAAAAGGTGGTGCAACTTTATTTTTAATAACTTTAACTCTCGTAGAGTTACCAATAATTTGATCTTTATCTTTTATAGCACCTATTCTTCTAATATCCATTCTTACAGATGAATAAAATTTGAGAGCATTTCCTCCTGATGTTGTTTCTGGATTCCCAAACATAACGCCAATTTTCATTCTAATTTGATTTATAAAAATAACCATTGTGTTTGACTTCGAAACTGAACCGGTTAATTTTCTAAGAGCTTGACTCATAAGTCTAGATTGAAGACCTACATGATGATCTCCCATTTCCCCTTCTAATTCAGCCTTTGGCGTTAATGCTGCTACAGAGTCTACTACTAATACTGAAACTGATCCTGATTTGATTAATGTATCAGTTATCTCTAATGCTTGTTCTCCTGTATCTGGTTGTGAAATTAATAGCTCTTCTGTTTTTACTCCAAGTTTTTTTGCATAAACCGGATCCATTGCGTGTTCTGCATCAACGAAAGCGCATATTCCACCAGCTTTTTGTGCTTCAGCTACTACTTGCAAAGCAAGCGTAGTTTTTCCTGAAGACTCAGGACCATATATTTCAATGATTCTACCTTTAGGCAAACCTCCAATTCCTAATGCCAAGTCTAAACTTAATGATCCTGTTGAAATGGACTCAACATCTAAAGCTTGTTGCTGCCCCAATCTCATGACTGAACCTTTTCCAAAGTTTTGATCTATTTGGCTTATAGCTGCCTCTAAAGATTTATTTTTTTCTTTTAATTCTTGCTCTTTTTTGTTGTCTGATTTTACAACTTTTAAATTATTTTTAGTCATTTTTTTTCCTTTTGTTATATCGAATCGTTAGATTAAATGTACACATTTTGTTCTCTTTTTCAAGAATTATTAAAAAAACCCCAAAAATCAAGGCTTATAGCTCATTAATAGAGCTTAGTGACAGAGTTCCAAGCTGAAAAGCCAGTTGAAATTTAGAAATTACAAAATCTCTCTCAGCCTTGGCAAATGCAATTCTAGACTCCAAAAGTAGGCTTCTAGATTGGATAACTTCTAGGGTGGTGCGTGTATTGCCAGTGTCGTACTCTAATGTGATGCCCTCATTGGCAATTTCTGCTGCCTTTAATTGAGCTTCAGTTGCAATTAATACGCTTCCGGATGACTTGTATTTAGACCAAGCGTTAGTAGTATCTGTTATTAATTTATTTTCGGTGTCCTGTGCCAGTAAAAAAGTTTTTTGTTTTATTAGTGATGACTTTTTTATTGAAGATATATTTTCTCCACCTTTAATGATGGGCCAAGTTATAGTAGCTTTTACAGTTTCTTCGTCTGCATCATCCACGGAAGTGCTAAAATCTTTATTTTCTGATCTAGAATATTTAATAGAAGCTGATGGAGAAAGTCTTGCTTTTTCAATATTCAAATCTTTTTCAGCGATCTCGTAATTTAATTTAGAAATAAGTAATTCAGAATTATTAAATTTAGCAATATCAATTGCCTCTTTTAATGTACTTGGCAGTTCTACCTCTACTTTTTCATTTCCATTCAATGAACTGGGAGCTTCCTTTCTAATAACTCTCTCAAAATTTATTTTTGAAGCTAGCAATTCCGTTTCAGCATTTATCAAATTTGCATTAGCTCCAGCTAAAGAAGATTCAGATTGAGCTAAATCAGTAAGTGTTATTTCCCCTTTTTGTAACCTAGCTCCGTCAAATTCAACCTGTCTCTCAAATAAGTTTACATTTGATAAATTAAATTCTTTATTTTTAGTTTTAAATATAAAATCAAAATACGCAGAAACAGTCTCTAAAATTGTCTGTTGCTCAACTTGCTTAAGTTTGAAATTTGCCTTCTTCAACTCTAATTCTGATTTTTTTAATGCATTATAACCTTTAAATCCTTGAAATATTTTTTGATCAACAGAAACTGATGTCGTTTCTGTATCAGTGCTTGAATCTGGTAATTTTGATCCACTGTGATTAGTTTTATTTGATGATTGTGTGCTATTTTGATCAGCAGATAAAGAAACGCTCGGCAAAAATTCACTTTTTGAAATATTTATGTTTTGCTTAATTGACTCTTGATTTTTTCTCTCTGCATTTAGTTTAAGATTATTCTTAAGCGCAGATTCAATAAAAAATTGAACATTATTTTCTGCTTTCACAATAGACGTTAAAAATAGACTGAAAAATATGAGTTTTTTCATTTAGTTTATAAATTTTATCCTTCGTGATCTATGCTCTTTGTCTAAATAAACTACAAGATTTGATATTTTTAAATGTTCTTTCATCATTTGCTTTGTAATTCTTTCATAATGCATAATAAAATCTTTAATTTGAGACTTTGACATAATCTCCTTATTTTTTGAAGTCAATTTTAACTTTTTTTCCTGCAATAATCTCCAATAATAAATTTGATTAAAATTTGGAACCTTTAAATACACTAATTTATCAATTTTTTTAAAAATTTTTTTATATTTTTTAAGATATTCATTTACTTTTTTTCTCCATATAAGGCTTGCGTCATATTTGCGCTCCAATTCATTTATAGATTTTTTTAGAGCGTTAATTTTCTGGTGCTCAGCACCTACGCACCACCCTTCAAAAATAATAATATTTGGAGATTTATTAACCTTCGTCCATTCTTTTTTTTTCAATCTATCATCAATTGACTTATCAAATTTTGGAATAAAAAAAGGTTTAAAATTTTTTTTTTTTAGTTTTTGAAAAATTTGATTGATTAAATTAATGTCATGAGTTCCAGGAACTCCTCTTGTTAAAAATAATGGATGTATTTTTTTAGACATTTTTTTTCTCTCATTTTTAGTTTTGTAAAAGTCATCAATTGAAATGATACAAACTTCTAATCCATAAAGTTTTTTTAAGAGAAATTTAAGGACTGCAGTTATTGTACTTTTGCCTGCACCTTGCCCTCCAGAAAGACCAATAATTTTTATCTTTTGATCTTTTTTATATATTGAATAAATCCATTTAGAAAGTGGTAAATAAAATGTTTTTAATTTACCAATTTTATCAATTATAGGATGCGATTTAGTTTCCTTGCTCTTTAAATATTTTAAATATTCTCTATTTAAACCTGAAAAATCTAAACTTCTTTTCGACATTAGTTTTATTTTTTATCCAGAGGATGATTTTGACCATCTGCAACTTTTATTTTTTCAAATTTAAATGTGTCAATTTCTTCTATACAGCCTACATTGAATGCAGTTAAAGATGGATTTATTCGAGGATGATGATGAGTATAAATTCCGCAATTATAGCAAAAGTAATGTTTAGCTATTTTTGAATGAAATTGATAAAGTTTTAAATTTTCTTTACCTTTAATTAATTTAAATTTTTCATTTTCGACCATACACATAATTGCTCCTTTTCTTTTGCAAATAGAACAATTACATCTAACTACGTTCTCCACATTATCTATATTTATTTCTGCCTCTACAGCTCCACAATGACATATTAATTTTTTCATAATTAATTCAACAGATATAGTTTAATTTCAAATTATCTTTGTTCTGCCTTACTCACAATACTATAAATTGTGTTTTAAATGTTCTTGTTTTGACTCCCTTTTGATTCCACTAAGGACTCAAAATACAACTCTTTAGTGTACTATAACTTCTATATCTTTAATATTTTTATTGCTTTCACTCAATGCTTTTTCGCTTTCTCTTAAAGAAACAACTAATATCAGAAAATTAAAAGTTAATAATAATACTTGAATATAAGCAAATATTTTCAATCCTAAGATTTTAAGTAATAAAAATAAAATTATCATCATTACGAAAGATCTAAAAAAAACAGTATATTTAAATACAGCGATTATTGAAAAAGAATGAATTAAGAGATTATACAAGGACATTTTTGAAGGACCAAAATATCTAAGACCTCTAATTGAATCTACTTCATTTAAATCTTTTATATATTTTTTTACGGTTCCTGAAAAACTGCTCCAAAGGCTCGCTTTATCTGAGAGAATTTTAATATCTTGCTTTGTAAGACAGCTATAATTCCCAAAGTTGCTTTTTTTTCCTGTAAATATATAGGATATCAATTTATGAATTTGGTATAAAGATTGAAATATTGGTCCTTCTGACCTTTTTATTCTTTTTGCAACAACTGAATTATTTGGATTTTCAATAATTTTTTCGATTAATTTTTTAATTTCAACTGGCCTATCTTCGCCATCGCTGTCCATAAGAATAACATAATCATGATCTTCGTTTTGATTAATATATCTCAAACCAAAAGCATTGCACCTTGCATGTCCTTTATTTTTTTTCATATGAATTATTTTTAAAGAATTAAAACTGTTTGGTTTTTTTATTTTTGGTTTTTCAATTTTAGAAGAGTCATTAATTATAATACAACTAAATACAAAATTTTTAATACTTTGAATATGAGAGCTAATTTCATTTAAAACTTTTTCTAGAGACTCCCAGTCATCATACACTGGTAATAAGATAATAATTTTTTTCATTTTAAACCTATCATACAATATCCTACTGGCTTAATTGTTCCAAAAACTCCAGGACACACTCTTTTTAATATTTTGGGGTTTCCTGTGTAAATAACACCTTCATCTGACTGAATAGATGAGCTGTCATTTAAATTTTGCATCCATTTAGGTCTAGAAGTCAAATGATATGATAAGTTTCCTGCAAACCACTCATCTCCTATAACAACTTTAATTTCATTCTTAAAATTCCTATCCCACCTATTTTGAACTAAATTTGCTATTTCTTTTCCAGGATAATCTGTTCTCTTATCAGTTTTTGAAACTGATATGTATAAGTAAGTAGCTGGAGAGAGAATAAATAAAAATATAAACACAGTAATAAACTTATTAATTTTGTTTAAATTAATTTTTTTTTGAAATAGATAAATAAATAAAACACCAAAAAATAAATAAAAAGGCGTCATCCACATTGTTCTTATTTTTGCTCCCATAATCATTGAAGTAAGTAAAATAAAGAAAAGTGGAGCTATGGTTGTTAAAAGTAAAAAAACTAATTTTTTATCTTTAAAATTAATTTTAGTTTTTATATTTTTTACAAGAAAAAAAAACATAAAAAAGAAGGGAATAAGGATACCAATTTGTTTAACTAAGAAAATTAAAGGATTTATAAAATGGTCAAAGATATTTTCTGTTTCTCCAGCTCTTAACAGACCATAAGTAATAGTAATGTAATTATTTTCAGTTAACCAGATTAAGTGAGGCAATATAATTAATAAGGCTGTAGTACCTGCGATAAAATAATGCGAAAATTTAATTCTTTTTTTTAATGAGTAAAAGAAAAAGAGTTTAATTCCTATAATTAGATAAATAAAAAGATATTTTGATAAAATTCCTAGCCCAGCAAATAAACCCAAAAGTACATAGTCAATTGCTCTATCATACTTAACACATCTCCAAGTGTAATATATAGTTAAAGCCCAAAAAGGTAATTGAGCTACGTTAACATTAAACTCTGGTGTCGTAAAATTATAAAAGTAAATACCTTCAAGCAAAAGAACGGATAAGAGAGCAAAATTTTTATTATTAAAAAATTCTACTGAAAATTTAAAAACTACAATAAAAGAAATTATAACAAAGACCTGGCTTAAAAAATAAAATGCCAAATCTTCATTGCCAAAAATTTTGAAAAATATCTCTGCAGCAAAAGCACTTAAAGGCGGGTGCTTGTTGAAGCCCCACTTTAAGTCACTTCCCCATGCAAGTGCCTCAATTGTATCTAGAGGCAAATTAATATTTGAGAAGGTTGGAATAAGCGTCCAAATAATTAGGTGAGAAAACAAAAATATTGTAAAGACATTTTTTGTATTTTTTTTAATAATCATTACAGCAAATTAATACAATTTTTAAGCTATTGACACGACAAAATTCAAACATATACTCCCCAAATTCAAAAAATGCTCAAGAAAAAAACTATTAAAAAAATCTATATACCCAGCATAAAAGAAAAATATATGTGTGCAAAACACAAAAAATATTTTACTGGGGAACTAATAAAATGGAAGAATGATATTATTAAGGCTAATAACTTAGGTAATATATTAAATTCATCCGATGATAACGTTTCTTCGGCTGATATAGTTGATCAAGCTTCTTCTTACACTGATAAATCGGTGGAAATGAAAGCTTTAAATAGAAGTAGAAAATTAATTTCAAAAATAAATGCTGCATTGAAGAGATTAAAAGATGGAACTTATGGATATTGTGAAGACACTGGAGAACCTATAGGTTTAAAAAGATTAATTGCTAGACCAGTCGCAACTTTAACTATTGAAGCACAAGAAAAACATGAGAGAAACGAGAAAATTTTTATAGACGATTAAATTTTAGGTATTTTATCTCCTGTCTTCATAAGATCATAACCTTTTGCCACTGCATCTCTACTGGAAATCCTTTTATACCATTTAGAAAGGTTTTTAAATTTTTTTAAACCAATATCATGCCAATCATGTCTTGCTATCCAAGGAAAAGTAGCGATGTCGGCTATAGAATAATCCTCTCCTGCTAGAAATTTCACATTTGCTAACCTAAGATCTAATTCATTATAAATTCTTTCAGCAATTTTGAAGTATCTGTTTTCTCCAAATTTACTTTTACCTGGATTGTAATGATGAAATTGATGATGTTGGCCTAACATAGGACCTATGTAGGCAACTTGCCCTATTAGCCATTGATTAATAAGCAGTCTGTTTGTTTTTTCATAAAATTTTCCACTTTTTTCACCTAAGTACATTAAGATAGCTCCAGACTCAAAAAGACTTTTTTTATTATCGTGATCAATGATCACTGGTGTTTTGCTAAATGGACTAATTTTTTTAAAATCTGGTTTAAATTGTTCTTCTTTAAAAATATTTATTTTTGTAACTTTATATTTAAATTTAATTTCCTCCAACATAATTGATATTTTTTTACCGTTAGGTGTATCAGCAGTTAGAAGTTCAATCATTTTTTTCCAAGTCTATCTTGGATAGTTTTTGAGGAAGTGGTAAATTCAAATCTATATTTTTCGTTTGGTCTAGCTCGTTTGAAACACTCTACTGAAGCTAATGCAACTTCATGAAAACCTGACAATATTAATTTCAATTTACCAGGGTAACTACATATATCGCCAGCAGCAAATATTCCTTTTTTGTTTGTTTCAAAATTATGTGGATTTACTGAAATAGTTTTTTTATCCATATTTAAGCCCCATTCCGCTATTGGTCCCAATTTCATCACAAGTCCAAAGAAACTTAACACAACATCAGTCGGAATTTTTTCTATTTTACCATTATCGTCTTTAATAGAAATTGATTTAATAGACTCATCACCTTCAATCTTATCTAATTGAAATGGAGTTTTAATCGAGATTTTACCCTTTTTTTCTAATTTTTTTATTTCATTAATAGTGTGTTGTGCCCCTCTAAATTGATCTCGTCTATGAATTAATGTTATTTTAGAAAATTTTGAGAGCTCCAAAGTCCAATCAAGAGCTGAGTCTCCGCCTCCAAAAATACAAATATCTTTATTTTTAAATTCTTCTTTATTTTTTACTGCATAGAATATTGATTTACCCTCAAATTTTTCAGTTTCTTTAATCGAAAGTTTTCTGGGTTCAAATGACCCCACTCCTCCTGCAATTATAATATTTGGAGCAATGAATTCATTTTTATTGCTTGTTTTAACTATCCAGTTGTTTTTATCTGATTTAACCTCATTAACTCTCTCATTAAGAAAAAGTTTAGTTTTAAAGGGTTTTATTTGTTCTAATAACCTTTCCGTTAGCTCTCTGCCTGTGCACTCTGGAACTGCTGGTATATCATAAATAGGTTTTTCAGGATAAAGTTCTATACATTGTCCTCCAGCTTTGTCTAAATTATCGATCAGAACAGCTTTTAGTCCTTTAATCCCTAATTGATGTACTGCGAATAACCCTACCGGCCCAGCCCCTACAATTATTACATCAGTCTTAATCATTAACTTTGTTTTTCTGGCGTTGTTACTACTAAACCATCTAAGTCATTTTCAACTATAATTTGACAGCTTAATCGACTGTTGTTTTTAGGCTCAAATGCCATATCTATCATGTCTACTTCTCCATCTTCTGCTTTTGGTAATTTATCTAACCATTTTTCTTCGACATAAACATGGCAAGTGGCACAAGCCATAGATCCCCCACAATCAGCATCTATTCCAGGTATATTATGTTGAACGGCTCCTTCCATTACAGTAAGCCCGTTATCAACTTCTATAGTTTTTGAATTTCCTTGTTGGTCTTTGTAAGTTATTTTTGCCATATAATTATAATAGGTAAATAAAAAAAAAGGGCAAGTATGTATGACATACTCGCCCTCTTTAAAAGCTTATTATCTATTATCTAGATGATAATCTTGTATTTTGCATTGCTGCTGCCCAAATCACAAGACCAAACGCGATCTTGTTTATAAAGTCAGCTAAATTATAAATTATGTTCAATGCATTTGCATCTACACCGCCAGTTAGGTAACCAAAAACATATCCTAAAGGATATATTGCCCAACCGATAGTTACGATTATTCTCATTGCACTGAAAGCAGTAGTCATTGCTCTGTTTCCAGTTTTTGCAGCCATTGTGCCTGCTTCACCTGAGAATATTTCAAACAAGATATAAATCCATCCCGCCATTCCGATTACGAAACCTACAAATGGTTGAATATAACCAGCTTCACCTAGGTAACCACCGATTAACATTACTAAAGAACCAATTAATAGTTTCCAGAATATTGAGCTTGGCACTTTTCTTACAGCTGCCAAGATTAGATAGAATTCTACCATTTGAAGTGGAACTGTTATTAACCAGTCAATATATCTGTATACTGTTGGTGTATCACCAGTTGTCACCCAAACTTCTCTCATATACATGTAGTGAACAAATGCAACACCAGTTACTAATCCAGCAACTGAAATTGATGTTCTCCATGATGCTGCTACAGTACCTCTTTCAGCGAAAAAGAATACAGTAGTTGCAATCATACCCATAGATACGAGCCAAAACGATATCCCAACGAAATCATCCGTTGCCAACATCGCAGTCGATGCATTAGCTGAACTAGTAATACCTAAAAAGGCTACTGCTGCTAAAGCAAAAAGACTTAATTTTCTCATGAAAACCTCCCTCGTTAGTTAGTTTTCTACTTAGTTTAATATTAAACTATTCAATAAATGATTAACTCTTCATTTTTGAATACGTTGGGTCGAACCTTAATAAAAATTAAAGTCACAGTGAAGCTTTTTTTTGATTAAAAAAGCCTGTTTTTATTGGATTTTTTGTTTTTTTTTGGGGATATTTATGAAATACTGCTAAATAAATTAACTTTTCTGAGGGATCAAATTGAGTCGAAAATATAAGGATATCTACGAGGATTCTATCAAAAACAGAGAGGATTTTTGGAAAAAAATCTCTGAAGACGTCTTTTGGTATAAAAAGCCTACAAAAATACTTAATTCTCACAATCCGCCTTTTTACAAATGGTTTGAAGATGGCATTACGAACACTTGCTATAACGCATTAGACCATCATATCGATCAAGGAAGAGGTGAAAAGATAGCTATTATTTATGATAGCCCAATAACTGGTGTTCAAAAAAAAATTTCATATAAAGACTTAAGAGATCAAGTAGCTTTATTTGCTGGAGCTTTAAAAAAACAAGGCATCAATAAAGGTGACAGAGTAATAATTTATATGCCCATGATACCTGAGGCTGTAATAGCTATGTTGGCTTGTGGAAGGATTGGTGCAGTCCACTCAGTAGTGTTCGGAGGATTTGCAGCAAACGAACTTTCTAGTAGAATTGATGACTCAAAAGCAAAATTAATTGTTTCAGCTTCTTGTGGCTATGAACCAGGTAGAACAGTTCATTATAAACCGTTAGTAAACAAAGCTTTAGAACTCGCAAATCACAAACCTAAAAAGTGTATAATTTATCAGAGAGAGAAAGACAAAGCAGAACTTAATTCTGAAATAGATATAACCTGGGAAGAAGCGCTTAAAGATGTGAAACCTGCTGAATGTGAGAAAATGAATGCAAATGATTACGCATACATTCTTTATACCTCAGGTACTACTGGACTACCTAAAGGTATAGTAAGAGACATAGGTGGCCACATAGTTGCGTTAAAATGGACTATGAAAAATATTTATAACATTGATCAAAATGATATTTGGTGGTCAGCTAGCGATATTGGGTGGATCGTAGGACACTCGTATATAGTATACGCTCCTCTATTTCATGGATGTACTACTATTTTATTTGAAGGAAAGCCAGTGGGTACACCAGATGCTGGTGTTTTTTGGAGAGTCATATCGGAACATAAAGTTAAATCTTTATTTACAGCGCCGACGGCTATTCGAGCAATAAAAAAAGAGGATCCTAATGGAGAATTTTTTAAAAAGTATGATCTTAGTAAATTTGAAAAATTATTTCTTGCTGGTGAAAGAGCTGATCCAGATACTATAAAGTGGTTTGAAAAACTTTCAAACTCACCAGTGATAGATCATTGGTGGCAAACTGAAACGAGTTGGGCAATAACATCAGATTGTACTGGTATAGAGTCCTTTCCAGTAAAATATGGTTCTGCTTTTAAACCTGTGCCAGGGTATGATTTAAAAGTTCTTAACTCAGAAGGCAAAGAAGTTGGTCCAGGGAAAATGGGAGATATAGTTGTTAAACTTCCTCTGCCTCCTGGAACCTTCCCTACTTTGTGGGGAGCAGATAAGAGATACAAAGAAAATTATATGTCAACTTATCCTGGTTATTATTTGACTTACGACGCAGGTCATATAGATGAAGATGGGTATGTTTGGATAATGTCACGGACAGATGATATCATTAATGTTGCAGGTCATAGATTATCCACTGGTGCTATAGAAGAAGTTTTAGCTGAACATAAAGATGTAGCTGAATGTGCCGTGCTTGGTATTGCAGACAAACTCAAAGGTCAAATACCAATGGGTCTTCTTGCTTTGAAAGCAGGAGTAACAAAAGATAAAAATGAAATTATTTCAGAATGTATAAAAATGGTAAGGGATAAAGTTGGTCCAGTAGCAGCTTTTAAAATTGCAATAATTGTAAAAAGACTACCAAAAACTAGATCAGGAAAAATTTTAAGAGGAACTGTAAGAAAAATTGCGGATAATGAGCCTTATAAAATGCCTGCTACTATCGATGACCCTGCTATTTTAGACGAAATTAAATCCGACTTAATTGAAAATAAAATTTTAAAAGTTTAAAGTTTGCCCTTGGGCTTTTGAAATTATCTTGCCTTCAGACATTATTATATTTCCATTAACTATGGTTGCTATGGGAAAACCTTTTACTTTATAATTATGAAAAGGAGTCCATCCACATTTACTAGCTATCATCTCATTTTTAATTATTTGCTCCTTATTCATATCTACTATTGTTAAGTCTGCATCGAAATCTTCTTTGATATAACCCTTGTTTTTTATTCCAAATATTCTACATGGATTTTCACACATGAGCTTTATCAATTGTTCTAAAGATAATTTGTTATTGTTTACATGATCTAACATTACTGGAAAAATAGTTTGTACACCCGGCATCCCTGAGGGAGAATTTGGATACTCTTTTTGCTTATTTTCTTTTGTATGTGGCGCATGATCAGAGCCAAGTACGTCTACAATGTTATTTTTAATTGCTGTCCATAACCTATCATAATGATCTTTTGTTCTTAAAGGAGGATTCATCTGAGCATAAGTTCCCAATTTATCATAACAGTCTGGTGCATAAAAAGTTAAATGCTGAGGTGTAGTTTCGAAAGTAACATTTTTTTTATGCATCGCTAAAAAATCTATTTCTTCTTTTGTTGTCACATGTAATACATGAATCTTTTTATTATATCTTTCTGCAATTTTTACTACTCTACGAGTGGATGATATCGCAGACTCACTATTTCTCCATTCTGGATGAGAGTGTACATCTCCTTTTTTTATAAATTTTTTTCTTAAATTTAATATTTCCTCATCCTCGGAATGAATTGAAACTATTCTGTCACTATTTGAAATTACTTTTTCTATATCTGCTTCTTTATCAACTAATAAATTTCCTGTGGAAGAACCTGCGAAAAGCTTAACGCCGCAGCATCCCTTTAGATTCTTTAATTGAGATAGTTGTTCTGTATTTTCAGGTGTTGCTCCAAAATAAAAAGCATAATTACAATGCATTCTATCTCGTGCTAATTGAAGTTTTTTTTCAAACTCAACTAAATTAGAAGTTGGCGGATTTGTATTTGGCATCTCAAATAATGAGGTAACACCTCCCAATACTGCTGCTCTACTGCCACTTTCCAAATCTTCAGCATTTGTTGAGCCTGGTTCTCTAAAGTGAACTTGAGTATCAATTAATCCTGGAAGGACCACTTTATTGGTTGCATCGAAAACTTTTGAACTATTTAATTCTAATTTACCAATTTTTTTAATCTTGTTGCCTGATAAACCTAAGTCCACCTTAGTTAATTTGCCATCAATATAGCAAGATCCGTTTTTAATGATGAGACTATAATTATCAGACATATTTTTAAAAATTATTATACTATATACTCTAAAAATATGGAAAAAGACCAGATTATTATTTTAGAAAATAGAGGATTAATATCTATTACTGGAGAAGATGCTAAAGATTACCTTCAAAATATAATTACAAATGATATTTTAAAAGTCAGTGAAGCTAACTCAATTTTTTCAGCTTTATTAAGTCCTCAAGGTAAATATCTATTTGAATTTTTTATTATAAAATCAAATAATGGCTATTATCTTGATTGTGATATTAAAATTATAGAAGAATTATTAAATAATCTTTCAAAATATAAGCTTAGATCCAAAGTAACGATCCAAAATTTGTCCGAAGAATTTGTAATTGGCATTATCAGTTTAGAAAAATTCAAAGAAATACAAAATTTGGAAAAAACTAAAAACGGTACTATTACTTATAGAGAAACACCTATTTTAATTGATCCAAGAAAAAAAGAGCTTGGAGCAAGAATTTTATCTAATTTGCAAAAACTATATCTTACTATTAAAAAATTAAATCTTAAGATAGCTAACGTAAAAATTTATCATAATCTTGCTTATCAGCAAGGAATTCCTGTACAAGGTTTAGAAAATTTAAAAGATCAACTGTTTGGTCTTGAAGCAAATTTTGAGGAATTAAAAGGAGTGGACTTTAAAAAAGGTTGTTATGTTGGTCAAGAAAATACTGCAAGAATGAAATTAAAAAATAAATTGAGAAGAAAATTAATGCCAATCAAAGTTAAAGGTAAAATCAGTATTGGAAGCGAAATAATGTTTAATAATTTAAAAATTGGAAAAGTTTTAATAAGTGAACCCTTTCCTTTTGCATTGATTAAATTATTCGATCCAGAATTCTCAGAGTTTAAAGATAAAGAAATGCAAGCGGACGGCTTAAAAGTAAAACTATTAGATTAAACTATAAAGCACTTAAAAGTCGGGATAGAGAAGCTAGTATTCCATAACCACTAAGTTCGATAAAAAGCACTATTAAAATAATCAATATTATTCTTTTATGTTTATGAAAAAATTCCATACAAATGTTATATATCACTTTATTAATAATATGAGCATTTTTTGGTGCGGTCGGAGAGACTCGAACTCTCACGGGAAACCCACACGCCCCTCAAGCGTGCCTGTCTACCAATTTCAGCACGACCGCCTATATTATGCGACAATAAATGAATGACAATTTTAGTTCAAGTTGATAGATTAGAATAAGTATGTCTGTACAGCAACAAAATTTGCCAAGAGCAAAAGAGATTTATAATAAGATCTCCAAATTTATACCTGAAGCTGAGTGGAAAATACATGCTCCATTAATTGAAAAAATCAATAAATTAAAAAAAGAAAAAAACGCAATTATTCTTGCGCATAATTATCAAACACCAGAAATTTATCACGGGGTGGCGGACATAGCGGCTGACTCTCTAGCATTGGCTGTTGAGGCCTCAAAAACTTCCGCTGACAAAATTATATTGTGCGGAGTGCACTTTATGGCAGAGACAGCAAAGTTAATGAGCCCTAATAAAAAAGTATACTTACCGGATATGCAAGCTGGATGTTCATTGGCAAGTTCAATTACAGGAAAAGATGTAAGAATACTAAAAGAAAAATACCCAGGAGTTCCGGTAGTGTCTTATGTAAATACCTCTGCAGATGTTAAAGCTGAAACGGATGTTTGCTGTACTTCAGCTAACGCAGTAAAAGTTGTGGAGTCGCTCAAAGTTGATAGAGTAATTTTTCTTCCAGATCAGTATTTAGCGGATTATGTCTCTAAGAACACAAAAGTAAAAATTATTTCTTGGAAAGGTACCTGCATAGTTCACGAACAATTTACAGGAAAAGAAATTAAAGAAATAAAATCTCATAATCCTGGCATTAAGATTATAGCTCACCCCGAATGTCCACCAGATGTTATCGAAGCTTCAGATTTTGCAGGTTCAACTTCTGGTATGGTAAAATACGTAAAAGAAAATCAACCCAAAAAAGTTATGCTAGTAACTGAGTGTTCAATGAGTGATAACGTCGAAGCTGATAATCCAAAAGTAGAATTTATAAAGCCTTGTAATTTATGTCCGTACATGAAAAAAATAGATCTAAAAAAAATTCTTAACTGCTTAGAAAATGAGACAAATGAAATTGTTTTAGATAATAAAACGATTGAAGCTGCTAGAAAATCAGTAATAAGAATGACTGAAATTGGTCGATAGATCAGTGCTAAAAATAAATCAAAAATATATTAACTCGACAGTTAAAAGTGCCTTAAATGAAGACTTAAAACCTTATGGGGACATCACAACAAAATTAAACAATTTTAAGAAAAAAAAATCAAAAGCTAAAATTATTGCAAAGCAAAATGGAGTAATTGCTGGGTTAGATTTTTGTAAAACTGCGTTTAAAATAATTGATAAAAATATAAAATTTAGAACTAAAATTAAAGACGGAAAAAAAATTAAAAAAAACAAAATAATTGCAGAAATTGAAGGAAAAACAAAAGCAATCATAACAGGTGAGAGAACCGCACTAAATTTTTTAAATCATTCCTCTGGTATTGCAACATCAACTAATCAATTTGTTAAAAAAATAAGAAATAAAATAAAGATCTGTTGTACAAGAAAAACTACTCCTAATTTAAGATTGCTAGAAAAATATTCTGTCAAAATGGGTGGAGGACATAATCATAGGTTCAATTTGAGTGACGAAATTCTTATAAAAGATAATCACATAAAGTCAGAAAAAAGTTTTACGCAACTAGTTAAAAAGGCTTTGAAGACAAAAAAAATAGTTACAGTCGAAATAGAAAATATTAATCAACTTAAACAAATTTTAGGGTTAAAATTTAAAAGAGTACTTTTTGACAACATGAAAATAGAAAATTTAAAAAAATGTATTAAGTTATGTAAGAAAGATTATGAATTAGAATATTCTGGAAATGTATCCCTAAAAAATATAAAAAAAATATCTAAAACTGGCATTCATAGAGTGTCTGTAGGGGCGCTAACACATAGTTCTAAAGCTTTCGACTCAAGTTTATTAATTCTTTAAAAAGTAAATGGAGAAGTCGATTATATTTGAGCTACTCTTTTTTGTGCCTGGCTAAAACAACTAAAGAGTATCCACCAAAAATAGAGCTAGCTAAATCAATATTTAACAAACCTATTAAAAATTGCGGAATAGCTATAAAGATTTGTTTGAAACTTTTTTTGTCTTTGATTTCCTTAAATCGATTATTTGCGTAATCACAAACTAATATTTCAAAACCACAAGTTTCTAAAAGTAAAATAGCTGTCCTTTTTGTATAAAAATGAAGGTGTCCCACATCCCTAAATGAATGCTCAAATATATTTTTTTTTCTTACCATTGAGGTTAAGCTTATCTCTAAAGGTATATTAAATAAGAAAAAATTACCTTTCTTTTTTAAAGAGGATAAAAAATTATAAGAATTTTCAACATGCTCAAAAACATCTGCTGCAATTATTAGATCTCTTTTGTCTTTGCTAAAAATAATAAAATCTTCTTTAAAAAATTTTACGTTTGAAGAATTTTTCTTTGCCAGATTTATAGCATCCTGGTTAATATCATAACCTTCGAATTCACATTTTTTTTTAAAAAATCCACTTTCTCTTGCCTCAACCAAAATTTGACCACTCCCACACCCCACTTCAGTAACACTATTAATATTTTCAAAATTAAAATTGAATTTTTTTAAAATTTTTAAAAAATTATTCCATTTAAAACTTGAGTCTTCAATATGATAAGAATGATTTTTTTGTATATATTCTCCAGTAGTATAAATATTTTTGTAACTCATTTTCTTAACTCAGCTTGAGCAGCAGCTAATCGAGCTATTGGCACTCTAAAAGGAGAACAAGAAACATAATTTAATCCAGTCTTTGAACAAAAATCAATACTTTTTGGGTCTCCGCCGTGCTCACCACAAATTCCTAGTTTGATTCTTTTGTTAGCTTTTCTACCCCTTTGTGAGGCCAATTCGACAAGTTCACCAACGCCATTTTGGTCAATACTCACGAAAGGGTCAATTTCAAAAATTTTGTTATCAATATAGTCAGATAAAAATTTTCCTGAGTCATCTCGGCTTATTCCAAGAGTAGTTTGCGTTAAATCATTTGTACCAAAACTAAAAAAATCTGCATATTTAGAAATTGACTTCGCTTGTAATGCAGCCCTAGGTAGTTCTATCATTGTCCCTACCATATATTTTAACTTTATTTTATTTTTTTTTTCAATTTTATTAGCAATACTATCCACTAATTTTCTCAAAATTTTTAGTTCTGTATCTGTAGAAACTAATGGTATCATAATTTCTACAAGTGCAGTTTTTATTTTTTCTTTTTTTAACTCAACTAAAGCCTCAAAAATAGCTTCACATTGCATCTCATAAATTTCAGGAAATGATATACCTAATCGACAACCTCTATGCCCCAACATTGGGTTTTCTTCATGTAATTCAGATATTCTTTCTTTGACCTCCTTAGCAGCTAAATTAAGTGATCTAGCCACCTCCTCAATATCTCTCTCAGTTTTTGGAAGAAATTCATGTAGTGGAGGGTCTAATAATCTTACTGTCACAGGTAAATTAAACATAACATTAAATATTTTTTTAAAATCGTTTTTTTGATATGGTAATAATTTTTCTAAAGCATTATTTCTGTCTTCTTTCGACTTTGATAAAATCATTTGTCTAACAGATAATATTCTTTCCTCATCGAAAAACATGTGTTCGGTTCTGCATAAACCTATACCTTCTGCGCCAAATTCTCTTGCAGTTTTGCAATCAGCTTCTGTTTCTGCATTCGTTCTTACTTTTAATTTTCTGAATTGATCCGTCCATTTCATTATAGTTGAAAAGTAACCAGATATTTCTGGCTTTACTGTTGGGACTTTGCCTTTCATAACTTTGCCACTTCCTCCATCAATAGTAATTAATTCGCCTTCTTTAATAATTACATTCCCTGCTTTAAAATGTTTTGCATCATAATCAATTGTAATTTCACTAGAGCCAGATACACAAGGTCGTCCCATCCCGCGTGCTACCACAGCAGCATGACTTGTCATTCCTCCTCTGGCGGTTAAAATCCCTTTAGCTGCATGCATACCATGAATATCTTCTGGAGATGTTTCTAATCTGACCAAAATAGTATCTTGCATCATTTCATTTAATCTTTCTGCTTCATCAGCGGTAAAAACAACTTTCCCACTAGCAGCTCCTGGTGAGGCCGGCAGTCCAGTAGCTACAATTTCTTTTTTTACTTTATCATCTAGAGTTGGATGTAATAATGTATCTAGGGTATTTGGATCAATTCTTAATATTGCTTCTTTTTTTGAAATTAATTTTTCTTTTACCATGTCTACTGCTATTTTAATCGCTGCTTTCGCTGTTCTTTTGCCCGATCTTGTTTGTAGCATCCATAATTTGTTATTCTCTACTGTAAACTCAATATCTTGCATATCTCTATAATGTTTTTCTAATTTCAAAAATACTTTTGTGAGTTCTTTGTAAACTTTTGGCATAACTTCCTCCATCGACGGTTCATTAGCTCCTGCTTCTCTTTTTGATTTGCTTGTAATATATTGTGGAGTTCTTGTTCCCGCTACTACATCTTCTCCTTGTGCGTTAATTAAAAATTCCCCAAAAAAATTTTTTTCTCCTGTTGATGGATTTCTTGTGAAAGCTACGCCAGTTGAGCAATTTTTTCCCATATTTCCAAACACCATAGCTTGTATGTTTACGGCAGTACCCCAGTTATCAGGAATTTGGTTTAACTTACGATATGTTTTTGCTCTTTGACTGTTCCAAGATAAAAATACAGCGTTGATAGCTCCAATAAGCTGTTGTTTTACATCTTGAGGAAATTGAATTTTTTTTTCCTTTTTAATTAACTCTTTAAAATTTTTGATTAACCCGTCCCAATCTTCTTCGTCTAGATCAGTGTCCAATAATA
The DNA here is from genome assembly GCA_902612235.1 of uncultured Pelagibacteraceae bacterium. Lineage (GTDB taxonomy): Bacteria > Pseudomonadota > Alphaproteobacteria > Pelagibacterales > Pelagibacteraceae > Pelagilacustribacter. The sequence continues at coordinate 8,949 of CACMCJ010000005.1, read as the reverse complement.
CTCCTTTTGTAAGTTTATAGTTGTCTATTAATTCTTCGAATAAATGCCCTTCAATACCAAGAACGACATTGCTGTACATTTGGATAAATCGTCTATAACTGTCTTTTGCGAATCTTCCATTCGATGTTTTATTTTTTAACGCTACGACTGTTTTATCATTTAAACCTAAATTCAATATTGTATCCATCATTCCTGGCATTGAAATTCTAGCTCCTGATCTTACAGAAACTAATAAAGGATTTTCTAAATCACCAAATTTTTTTTTTGTTTTTTTTTCGATTTTTTTAAGCTCTTTCTCAATATTTTTAACTGTTTTTTTTGGTAATTTTTTATTATTTTGGTAAAAAATATCACATACTTTTGTAGTAATCGTGAAACCAGGTGGAACTGGTAAACCAAGTCTACCCATCTCACCTAAATTAGCACCTTTCCCTCCTAATATATTTTTTTTATTTTTGAGCTTTCTTGCAGATGTATCATCAAAACTAAATATATTCTTTTTCATTAAATTCCTTCTAATTTAGAAAAATTTATAAAATGATTGAAAGTATTACAAAACATTTTTAATAATTCCAGTCTATTATTCTTAATATCTTGATTTTCATCATTTACAACTACATTTTCAAAAAAACTATCTGTAAATGTTTTTATTTCAGAGAGCTTTATTAATAAATTTTCGTAATCTTTATTACTTTCTTTAACTGCAAAAGCTTTTCTGATTTCGTTGATTTTCTCAAATAAAATTTTTTCTTCGTTTGTTCGAAAGAGTACTGCATCTGGTCTACCGACTATATTTTTTCCAGCTTTTTCAGTTATATTAGAGGCTCTCTTGTAGGAACTTATCGCTTTTAAACCAATATCTTTTTTAAGATACTTATTCATTAATAGACTTTTTTTATACAGATCGAGAAAATTATCTCCAATATGTGAACTAATTGACGCTTCAATTACATCTATTTTTATATTTTTCAATTTTAAGATATTCCGCATCCTTTCTTTAAGAAAATTAATAATTTCTAATTCAACATTATTGTTTTCAATTAAAACTCCTTGTTCTTCGTAAAGTCGAATTGAATAATTAACAAGTTCGCTAATTTTTATAGACAATTTGTTTTCAATTATAATTCTAAGTAAACCTATAGCAGATCTTCTTAAAGCAAATGGATCTTTTGAACCTGTTGGTTTTTCATTTATTACAAAAAAACCTACTAGGGTATCTATTTTATCTACAATTGAGATCGAATAACTAAAAGGTTTCTTTGGTACCCTCGAAGTCAAACCAGTTGGAAGATAATGTTCACTTATAGAATTTGCTACCTCTTCCTCAAAGCCTTGCGCCAGCGCAAAGTATTTTCCCATAACACCTTGTAACTCAGGGTACTCATTTACTAAATCTGAACAGAGATCAGATTTTGAAATTGAAGCAGCAACTTGAGCTTTCTCTTTATTGATATTAAGTTCATCAGAGAGAAAACCTGCTAAATTTCTTATTCTTTGGGTTTTATCATAAATAGTTCCAATTTTTTCATAAAAAATAATATTTTTTAAATAAGCGATTTGTTTTATCAAATTTTTAGATCTGTCTTTTTCCCAAAAGAACTTAGCATCTGATAGTCTCGCATCTACCACTCTGCTGTTACCATGCGATATTAGTTTCTTTTCATCTTTTTTATTTGCAACCACAAAAAAATAATTTGTTAATTTTTCTCGATTGTTGAATATCGGAAAGTATCTTTGGTGTTTTTCAAGAGTTGATATAATTATTTCTTGTGGAATTTTCAAATATTCTTTATCAAATGAGATTAAAAGAACATTTGGATTTTCTACAATATTGACAACTTCTTCCATTAGAGCTTTATTATAATATTCTTTATAATTTTTAGATTTTGCTATTGATTGGATTTTTTTTAAAACAAGTTTTTCCCTTTCCTCATGATCTATAGTAACTTTATTTTCTTTTAAAAAGAGAAGGTATTCTCTAAAATTTTTAATTTTTTTTGATTTAATTTTTAATTCTTGGCTAATTGAAATATAATTATCAGAAATCAAATGGAAGAATTTGAATTTGAGAATTTTGCCATTAAAAACCGCAAATATATTTCTTAATGGTCTTCCCCACATTAAGTCAGTGGTTGACCATTTCATAGATTTTTTCCAATTTATAGATGACAAAATTTTTGGAATTACTTTAATTAATAAATCTTCAACAGATAGATTTTTTTCTTTTGTTTTTGTGAAAAAAAATTCACCTTTATCTGTTTTCCTTTTAAAAATTTCATCTTTCAAAATATTATGAGATTTAATAAATGCTTGAACAATTTTTTCTGTAACTCCCACCTTGGGTCCTTTAATTTCTTTAGGCTCAATCTTAATTTTATCTGGTAAACCATTAATATGCACACAAAGTCTTGTGGGTGTTGAGTAAGATGAACATTCTTTAAATTTTATTAAATTATCTTTTAAAGTATTTTCCAATTCTTTACGTAATTGATTTCTTGCGTCAATTTGAAGTTTGGGTGGTATTTCTTCACTATAAAGTTCAAGTAAAAATTCTGACATAATTTATCAAGCTTGAGAGCTTAACCAAAGTGATCCACATCCTTTCGCAAGTTCCCTTATCCTGTTTATATATCCAGTTCTTTCTGCAACACCTATAACACCCCTGGCGTCAAGCAAATTAAATATGTGGCTAGCTTTTAAGCATTGATCATAAGCTGGTAAGGAAAGTTTTTTATCTAACAAAGATCTACACTCTACTTCGGTAGAATCAAAATTTTTAAATAACATTTCTGTATTTGCGAATTCAAAATTATATGCTGAAAATTCTTTTTCTGCTTGATGAAATACTTCTTTGTATTTTACTCCTTCATTATTCCAATCTAGATCAAAGACATTTTTTTTTCCTTGTACAAACATACAAAGTCTTTCTAAACCATATGTCATCTCGACTGGAACTGGTTTACACTCTATTCCTGTCATTTGCTGAAAATAAGTAAACTGAGTGATCTCCATACCGTCACACCATACTTCCCAACCTAATCCTGCTGCTCCAAGTGTAGGGCTCTCCCAATCATCCTCTACAAAACGAATATCATGATTTTTAATATCAATTCCAATTGTTGATAAACTTTTTAAATAAACTTGTTTTATATTATCAGGCGAAGGTTTAATTATTACTTGATACTGATAATAATGCTGGAGACGATTAGGATTTTTTCCATATCTACCATCTGTTGGCCTTCTTGAAGGTTGAACATAAGCTGCTTTCCACGGTTTAGAGCCAAGAGATCTTAGTGTAGTAGCTGGATGGAAAGTTCCTGCGCCTACTTCTAAATCGTAAGGCTGAAGAATAATACAACCATATTTTCCCCAGAATTTTTGCAAGTTCATTATTATTTCTTGAAAAGATAGATGTTTTAATTTTTTTTTAGTTGGCATTTATAAACCAAATTTTTGCCACATCGTTTTTTCTTCTAAAGTACTGATTATTTTTTCAAAAGGATCTGATATAGAAGATGATAATTTTTTTGCCAGAAATCCTTTTCTTTTTTCAAAGTTTTTAATTATTACTTTTTCTCCAAATTTTTCTTTTAAAACTTGATCTGCATTTCCGATTCCATCAATTAATCCTAGTTTTAATGCTGTTTTTCCAGTCCAAAATTCCCCTGTAAAAATGTTATTTTTTTCTGGATCTTTTAATTTTGAACCTCTGCTGTTTTCTACTACTTTAATAAAATCAGAATGTAATTCTAATTGAATTTGTTTTAATCTTTTAACATCTTCCTCTTTTTCTTCTACGAAAGGATCGAGGGTACTTTTGTTTTTTCCCGCTGTGTAAACACGTCTTTGCACTCCAATTTTTTGAATTAAATCTTTAAAACCAAAGGATGCCGAAATTACTCCTATCGAACCAATTATAGAACTTGAATTTGCATATATTTCATCCGCTGCACAAGCAATAAAATAACCTCCTGAGGCAGCCACATCTTCCGCAAAAACAATGACTTTTACTTTTTTTTTATCAGCGAGTTCTCTTATATAGCTATAAATTAGGTGTGATTGAACTGGAGAACCTCCTGGAGAATTAATTGATATAGCCACGTGAGAAATCTTTTTCAATGAAAAAGCTTTTTTTAAAGTATCTCTCTGATTTGCTAATTCCATCCCTTGTTTAAATCGACCAGCCGAGCCAATTATTCCTGTGAGTCTCACGTGTGGAACTATTGTTTTTTTTCTAAATAATGAAAACATATTTATGGTTGTTTTAATTCTCTTATAACAGCAAAAGATGGATTTTTAATAAATTTCTTACGCTACTTATAGTTGCATTATGGGTGCGTCATAAGGGAATAATTTAAAATTTTATTATTATTAAAATCAATTATAAACATCTTTTATGGGATCAGTAATACCACTTAAAAAATCTGCTAGTTCAGCTTATTTAGAACTAAAGCATTTACTTGGAAATAAACTTGAAAAAGTAGAGGCATTGATTCAATCGAAATTAAAAAGTGAAGTTAATTTAATACAGATAATGACAGATCATCATTTAAAGTCTGGGGGCAAAAGATTAAGAGCTCTTCTCACGCTTGGCTCAGCTAAATTATGTGGCTACAATTTAGGTGACAGAGATTTAAATTTTGCCGCATGCGTTGAGTTAATACATTCCGCAACTCTACTCCATGACGATGTTATAGATGAGAGTAAGATTAGAAGAGGGACTAAAACAACTAATTCTATCTGGGGTAATCAATCTTCAATTTTAGCAGGTGATTATCTTTTAAGTAGGTGTTTTGAAATAATGGTAGATGATGGTGATTTGGAAATATTAAAACTTTTATCATCTACTTCTGCAAAAATAGCTCAAGGGGAAGTTTTACAATTACAACACAAAGGAGAAGCAGATTTGTTGGAAGATACATATATAGATATAATTAATTTGAAAACTGCCTCACTCTTTTCAGCAGCAACAAAAACTGGTTCTTGTCTAGCTGGTAGTAGCATTAAAGAAAAAAAAGCTTTAGAGTCTTATGGAAAAAATTTAGGTCTCGCATTTCAAATTGCTGATGATGCGCTTGACTATTTTGGTAAAGATAAATTTTTTGGAAAAGTTATTGGTAAAGATTTTTTTGAAGGAAAAGTTACCCTACCTCTTATTATTGTCTTCCAGAAAGGTAATGATGAGGAAAGAATTTTTCTCAAAGATATTTTAAAAAAAGAAAAAAGAAATGAGGATGATTTTAGTGAGACGCAAGCGTTGATTTACAAATATAAAGCTATTGAGGCAAGTATGAAAAGAGCAGAATATTTTGTAAACGTTTCTTATGACTCTTTAGGGATTTTTCCTAATAGTTTAGATAAAAAGATCCTTCAAAATTTGACTAGTTTTAGTTTAAATAGATCTTTTTAAGGATAAAGTAATTTCTTGACCCATTTTTCTTTTTCTTTGAGATAAACTAATCTTTCATGAATTCTTCCCTCACCATCTAACCAAAATTCGATTTCACTCGGTGAAATTCGCCAACCCGACCAATGTGGTGGTCTTGGTACTGAATTTTGATCAGTAAATTTTTTTTCAAATTCTTCAATTTTTTTGAGAAAAGTTTCTCTTTTATCTAAAACTTTTGATTGAGTGGATGCCCATGCTCCTATTCTATTTTTGTAGGGTCTTGTATTAAAGTAATCGTCTGCTTCTTTTTTTGATACCTCTTCAACAGTTCCGAGTAATCTTACTTGCCTTCTTAAACTTTTCCAATGAAAACACATTGAAGCTTTTAAATTATTTTTAAGTTCTAAACCTTTTTTACTATTAAAATTTGTGTAAAAAACAAATCCTTTTTCACTTAAGCCTTTGAGCAATACCATTCTCACATTTGGCTGGTTATTTTTATCTGAGGTAGCTAATGCAACCGCATTTGGATCATTTATTTCAGTTTTCTTAGCTTCAGCAAACCATTTTTCGAACAATTCTATGGGATTAGCTAAGTCTTCGAAACAGCTATCTAATCCAATTGAATTTTTGCCATTTTTTTGATTCATATATTCTTTAAAATAATTTATACATTAAATATCTATGTCTTTTAATACTTTTGGAAAAATATTTAGATTTACCACTTGGGGAGAGTCCCATGGACCAGCAATAGGCTGTGTTATTGACGGATGTCCTCCAAATATACCTATTTCTGAAAAAGATATCCAAAGAGATATGGATAGACGTAGACCTGGCCAATCAAAATTTACTACTCAAAGGAAAGAGTCTGATAAAATTACAATTCTCTCAGGGGTATTTGAGGGAAAAACTACGGGAACACCAATTTCAATTATAATATATAATGAGGATAAAAGATCTAGAGACTATGAGACTATAAAAAATAAATTTAGACCAGGTCATGCTGATTATACTTATTTTAAAAAATATGGAATAAGAGATTACAGAGGCGGAGGTAGACAATCAGCAAGAGAAACTGCTTGTAGAGTAGCCGCGGGAGCAGTAGCAAAAATAATTTTAAAAAATATTTTGGGGAAAAAATTTAATGTAATTGGGGCTGTGACACAATTAGGTCTGATGTCGTGTGATAAACAAAATTGGAAAGATGCAGAAATCAGGAAAAATTCTTTTTTTTTGCCCTGATAAAAAATCAGTAAAGCTTTGGGAAAAATATTTATTAGCTGTTAGAAAAGCTGGATCCTCATGTGGGGCAGTAATTGAAATTAGAGCTTCAGGAGTTCCTGTTGGATTGGGGGCGCCAATATATTCAAAATTAGATACGGACATTGCAGCTGCTTTAATGAGTATTAATGCTGTTAAAGGAGTTAACATAGGATCTGGAATGAATGCAGCTTTTTTAAGTGGTGAAGAAAATTCAGATGAAATTATTAGAAGCTCAGGCAAAGTTAAATTTGAGTCTAATCATGCAGGAGGTATTTTAGGAGGTATCTCCTCTGGTCAAAAAATTATTGCAACTTTTGGAGTCAAACCAACTTCTTCAATATTAACAACTAGAAGAACTATAGACAAGAAAGGTAAAAATACAAAAATTTCTGTAAAAGGAAGACACGATCCGTGTGTAGGTATAAGAGCAGTTCCTATAGGTGAAGCAATGATGAGTTGTGTGATCCTTGACCACTTGTTAATTCATAGAGCTCAGTGTGGTTAATTAATATTTTTATTTTTTGCTAAAATTATATTCGAGTTTAAAGTTTCTTCTATTTTATTTGCTATGGATAAAGCATCTAAGCCAGCTTTTTCGTACATTTTATCTGGGGTATCTTGATCAATAAAAATATCTGGTAAAATCATTGACCTAAATTTTAATCCTTTATCAAATACACCTCTGTCAGATAGGAACTGCATAACATGAGAACCAAATCCTCCTACTGAACCTTCTTCGATTGTAATTAAAACTTCATGATTGTTAGCTGTCTCCATAATTAATTTTTTATCTAGTGGTTTTGCGAATCTTGCGTCTATAATTGTAATATCTATACCTTTACTATTTTTTAATATATCGGAAGCTTTTTTGCATTCTTCTAGTCTTGTTCCAAAATTTATAATTGCAGCTTTTTTTCCCTCTTTAATTATTCTTCCCTGTCCAATTTTCAAAATTTCGTTAATTGATGGAACCTCTACCCCTACACCGTTACCTCTTGGATATCTAAATGCAGAGGGACAGTCATTTATATGAACAGAAGTATTAATCATTTTTACTAATTCAGACTCATCGCTCGCAGCCATTACTATAAAATTTGGTAGGGTAGATAAATAAGTTATGTCAAATGAGCCTGCATGAGTGGGTCCGTCAGCCCCTACTAATCCAGCTCTATCGATAGCAAATCTCACAGGGAGTGATTGGATTGCTACATCATGAACTACTTGATCGTAAGCACGTTGAAGAAAAGTTGAATATATAGCAGCATAAGGTTTAAAACCTTCTGTGGCAAGTCCAGCAGCAAAAGTAACAGCATGCTGCTCAGCGATTCCAACATCAAAGCATCTGTCTGGAAATTTTTTTTCAAATAAATTTAATCCAGTCCCAGATGGCATTGCTCCAGTAATACCAATTATTTTAGTATCCTGTTCTGCATGTTTAATGAGAGTTTCTGCAAATACTTTAGTATATGATGGTGCACTTGAATTTGATTTTTTTTGTTCCCCAGTAGCTACATTAAATTTCGAAACCCCGTGATATTTATCACCTGACTCTTCAGCAGGTTTATAGCCTTTTCCTTTTTGAGTTCTTACATGAATTAATATAGGGCCTTGATAAGTTGATTGTTTGACATTTTCAAAAATCTCTACCAAGCTATTAACATCATGACCATCTACAGGACCAATGTAATAAAATCCTAATTCACTAAATAGAGTTCCACCAGTCATAAAACTTCTTAATAAATCTTCTGCCTTACCGGCTTTTTGACTAAAGCGCTTTGAAAAAGCCGAAATGACCATCTTGATTGTTTCTCTTAAACTAAAATACAATCTACCTGAAAGCAGTTTTGCTAAATATTTGCTCATCGCACCCACTGGTCTTGCTATGGACATGTCATTATCATTAAGAACTACTATAAGTTTTGATCTTAAAGCTCCAGCATTATTCATAGCTTCGTAGGCCATACCTGCACTCATTGCGCCATCACCAATTACAGCTATTACATTATTATTATTGTTAGAAAGTTTTTTTGCAACAGCCATACCAAGGGTTGAAGAAATAGAAGTTGAACTATGTGCAGCACCAAATGGGTCGTACTCGCTTTCGCTTCTTTTTGTGAATCCAGATAAACCACCACCTTTCCTTAAAGATTTTATTCTATCCTTTCGGCCTGTCAAAATTTTATGTGGGTAAGATTGATGACTTACATCCCAGACAAGTTTATCTTTTGGTGTATCAAATACGTAATGCAATGCTACTGTCAATTCTATTACACCTAATCCTGCGCCGAGATGCCCTC